>CALKJA010000051.1 GCA_937995865.1 uncultured Paracoccaceae bacterium
AGGATATTGACGTGACTGATTTTTCATTCGACGTAGTTCTTTTTGTAATGAGTATCGCAGGCGCAATGACCGTTGTAGCGCTTGTTATTTGGGCCCGGTTCTCTCCTGATCCGGACCAGGCGGTTAATGGAATGATTCGGCAGGCGCATGGAAGCGTTGTCTTTCTATTCGATGGATGTGACCTTGTGGACTGCACCCCGCCTGCCCGCCGGATCATGGATGAACTGGCGCAGGGCGGCAGCGATATACAGCGGCTTTTACGTGGGTTTGCGCACCAATTTAGGGACCTACCCAAGGCAGACGCGGTCAAAGGCAACCAGTTCGAAGGCGTGTTTGACTCGCAAAGCCCGTCCGATCTTCTTCAACTGCGGTTCAAAAGCTGGTCAGGGTTCACGCGCATCTCGCTTGATCAATCACCAGTTCATGCTCTTGACGATGAAACCCTGCCCTTTGATGCAGCGGCCCACGCCGCCTCTCTCCGAGAAATTGACACCCTGCGCAGTGCGACAGATGCCGCCCCAATCCTTATGTGGGAAGTTGATGACGCGCAAAAAATCACATGGGCCAATGAGGCGTATCTTCAGGAGTCGCGCAAGAGCGGTGACGCGGAAACCGCCCACCATTGGCCACCTGCATCAGTATTTCCAGCACATCCAACCGCCTTGCCCTTGCCCAAAGAGCCAGAGCGCAGAGTGCCCCTTGGCTCAGGCGCAGATCGGCGGTGGTTTAATGTTGCCGCAACCCAGGGCCCCAAAGGAACGCTCTACTTTGCAACATCAGCAGATGAGGCTGTTCTTGCCGAAGCCACACAGCGCGAGTTTGTGCAAACATTGACCAAGACTTTTGCTCAGCTGTCTATCGGACTGGTGATATTTGATCGGCACCGGCAGCTAGCTCTATTTAACCCCGCATTGCTGGATCTGCTTAAACTTCCAGTAGGGTTTCTCAGCAGCCGGCCCACGCTCCAGCGCTTTCTGGATCGCATGCGCGAAGAGCGGCTGATCGCGGAACCCAAAAACTACAAAGCCTGGCGCCAGCAAATTGTTGAGCTCGAAACACAGGCCGCCGATGGCTCCTATTGCGAAACATGGGCGTTGCCCGGCGGCATGACTTTTCGGGTCACAGGGCGACCCCATCCAGACGGGGCCATCGCATTTTTGTTCGAGGATATTAGCGCAGAAATCTCGCTTACCCGCAGATTCCATGCAGAGATCGAACTTGGTCATTCCGTCATCGATGCGGTCGACGAAGCAATGATCGTTGTCGGGGCTGGTGGCGTGATATCCATGACAAACCGGGCCTACCGCGCGCTTTGGCGCAATGATCCGGATGCTGGGGTCATTGTGCGCCGGTTTCGTGACATTGTCCTCTCGTGGCGCACTGAAACCGAGGATTCTTCGGTTTGGGACAGCCTTGTTGCCTCGGTTGAGCGGCAAGGTGGGCCAACCAGTTGGTCCGGAACGTTGGTGATGATAGATGGCCGCGCACTAAGCTGCCGCACTCAGCGCCTTACCGGAGGAGCCGTGCTCGTTGGGTTTCAGGTATCCGAACTGCCGGTTCCGGTTTCAAAACGATCCAAGCTCGATGGGTTTACCTTCGCCAGCCAGCGTAGAAAGACAACGCTGACGCCAAAGCAACAGGATGCAGTTTCTGCCAAGATCCTTCCCAAAACCAACCTACCACGGCCGCATCAGACCGCCTTGCCTCACATTAGCGAGAAATCAAAAAATCGGAACCACAGTGGCCTGAAACACTAACCGCTTCCGGCTTGCGCGCACTTTTCGTGTGGCTCATTGTTAGGCATGGCAGCCGCACACCCAGAATTCAGAACGTATCAGTTTCATCTTGCAGATGCCAACGCGACGCGCGCGTTGGCACAATCGATAGCTCCGCTCCTTACGGCCGGTGACTGTATCTTGTTTGAAGGTCCCGTTGGCGCGGGAAAGACAGAATTCTGCAGGGCGCTTATCCAATGCCTTTTGCCGCATCCTGAGGATGTTCCGTCACCTACTTTCACACTGGTACAGACCTACCAGACCCCTGAGTTTGAGATTTGGCATTGCGATTTGTACCGCCTCTCCGGGCCGGACGAGGTACTTGAGCTTGGCTTAGACGACGCGCTTGTAAGCGCCGTTACGTTGATCGAATGGCCAGACCGATTGGTCGGATTGGAACTAACTTCACCCCAGCGCATTGACCTAAGCTATCCCGCATCCGGAGAAGGCCGCGATATAACCATTACCGGGGATAAACGCTGGGCACGGGCTGCGGAAATCGCCAGAATTGCCCTATGACAAATGCACTGAGATTTGAGGCCGCAAAGGTCTTTGTTGAAACAACCGACTGGGCAGGCGCTCCGCTAGAGTTTCTTGCAGGTGATGCCTCCAACCGCCGATATTATCGGCTTGCACGCACAAATGGTGCACAGGCCGTTTTGATGGATGCGCCACCAGAAAAGGGCGAAGATACACGCCCGTTCATCGCGATTGCGCACCATTTGCGCGACCATGGCCTCAGCGCGCCAGACATCTACGCTATGGATATCGAAAACGGGTTTTTGCTTATTGAGGATTTGGGCGACGCGATTTTTGCGAGAGTTCTAGAGCGCGATGCGGCGTTGGGCAAAACCTTGTATGTCGCAGCGGTTGAAGCCTTGGCCGTTTTGGCAAAGGCACCGCTTCCCAGCGGTATTGATGCGTATGATCCCGCAACGATGGGCCCGCTCGCTGGGCTTGCCGGAAGCTGGTACGCGGGCGATCCATCAGCCGCTAAGGCGATCAGCGATGCGTCTCGCACGGCGTTGAATGCATTGCCTGCCGCCGCCGAGACACTGGTCTTGCGGGACTTTCACGCTGAAAATCTGATCTGGCTGCCGGACCGCGACGGCACCGCCCGCGTTGGTCTTTTGGATTTTCAAGACGCCCGCGTTGGCCACCCCGCCTATGATGTTGCGTCCTTGATCCGGGATGCTCGGCGCGAAGTGCAGGAGCAAACGCAACAGGCAACCGCCGCACATTTTGCGCAATTGCATGGGCTAACTATTAAGAATGCTGAGCACGCACTTTGTGCCCAAGGCGCTCAGCGAAACCTTCGGATTCTTGGCGTCTTTGCACGCCTTTCCCTGCATTTTGGCAAGCCGCATTATATCGATATGATCCCGCGGGTTTGGCGCAACTTGCAAATCGAATTAGCGCATCCAGCGTTGCATGATCTCAGATCAGTTGCGCTCGAAACTTTGCCCGAACCATCCCCCCAACATCTTCAGGATCTCAAAGACCGATGCGGAACACGCCCCACGCTTGCATGATCTTTGCCGCCGGATTTGGCACCCGGATGGCCCCACTCACGGATGATCGGCCCAAACCATTGATCACAGTCGCGGGCCAGAGTCTTTTGGAGCATGCCTTGAAACCGGCCAAAGTCGCTGGGTTGGAGCCAATCATCGTGAACGCGCACTATCGCGCAGCGCAAATCAAAGCAGCGCTTCGAGGCAACGACGCGCAGTTTGCCCGTGAAGAGACGATACTTGAAACAGGGGGCGGTCTGAAGGCCCAGCTTGGCGCGCTTGGGTCAGACCCGGTGTTTACAATGAATAGCGATGCCGTCTGGCAGGGGCCGAACCCGTATGAGATCCTGCGCGCCACGTGGGACGCAACCAAGATGGATGCGCTTTTGCTCTGTGTTCCAGTAGATCGCGCGCTCGGACGGACAGATCAAGGGGACTTCACGTTTGCCGATGACGGGCAACTAATCCGCGGCCCCGGACATGTGTATTGCGGTGCACAAATCATCGCGACCAACGACGTCGCCCGCCACCCAGAAGACGTATTTTCGCTCAATACGATCTGGAACATTCATGCACAGCGCGGCACCCTGTTCGGCGTGGAATACCCTGGTCGTTGGTGCGATGTTGGTCGACCACAATCTATACCTATGGCTGAGGCGATGCTTGATGTTTGAAGCCCAAAGCACCCCACGCGTTTTTTATGTCCCGTTGGGAGTGGATTTTCCAAGCGCAGTGATCGAAGGCCTGTCTTGCCGTCTAGCTTCTACGGAACCGGCGGCTTGGGCAAAAACCCATCTCATCGGCAACGCGCAGCGAATGCTCAGCCGATTTAGGGATGAGTTAGAAAGCGGCCCAGCGCGTCTTTTACCACGCTTATCACTTGTCACGGATCTTGATGCACTGGCTGCGGGGCGGTTGGGGCCGGGACCGTCCACTGTTTCAACGGTACGGCGGCAGCTTGATCTTGCCAACCTTGTCGCCCAGCTGATTGAAGCAAACCCGTCACTTGCAGCCCCCCGCGCACGCTTGGACCTTGCACGCTCACTGGCCACATTGATTGACGAAATGCAAAGCGAAGGTGTGCCGTTTTCGATGCTGCAATCCCTCGATGCCTCGCAGCAGAGTGAGCATTGGCAAACCGCGCTTGGCTTTGTGCGGATTGCGTCGGATTTCATCGCGGGCGACCCGAAGCGCGGACCAGAAGGTGCGCGGCGCGAAAGAGCGACAGATTTGATCGCAGATTGGCAAGCCAATCCACCTCAGCACCCCATTATTGCGGCGGGGTCCACAGGATCGCGAGGTACAACTTCGCTTTTGCTACAGGCGATTGCCACGGCACCGCAGGGTGCGGTGATTTTACCCGGGTTTGATCCAGATATGCCCGCCGATGTCTGGTCGGCGCTCGACTCTAACCCGCCGGATGAAGGTCACCCACAGTATCGTTTTGCGGCGATTTTACGGGCAATGGATCTTACTCCCGAAGATGTGCGGCCTTGGGCAAGCCTGCAAGCTCTGGACCCCGCACGCAACAAGGTTATCTCTCTAGCGTTGAGGCCGGCGCCGGTCACCGATCACTGGCTGCGGGATGGGCCAATGCTTGGTGATCTAGTGCGGGCGATGGACCGGGTCACGTTGATTGAAGCACGTGACCAACGCGCCGAAGCAAATGCAATTGCGCTAAGGATGCGCGACGCGGCTGAAAACGATCAAAGCGTCGCGTTGATCACGCCGGATCGGACTCTTTCGCGGCGGGTCGCCGTTGCTCTGGAAAGGTGGGGTTTGGTTGCTGATGATTCAGCGGGCGTTCCGTTGAACTTAACTGCCCCCGGCCGGCTTTTGAGCCAGATCGCACGGCTTGGCACAAGCCAGTGTACGGCAGATGGCCTGATCGCGCTTCTCAAACATCCGCTTGTTGCGACTGGCGCGGAGGATCGCGGTCCGCACCTTCTTTTCACACGTAGCCTTGAGATGCGGTTGCGCCGCAAGGGCCCGCCTTTTCCAACCGGTCAGACGATCCTTGATTGGGCCGCTGAAGATGAAACGCGGGGCAATTGGGGTGCGTGGCTTGCGCCATTGATTTCGGCTAATTCGGGCACCACCCTTCCTGATCACATTGCATGGTTGATCGTGACAGCTGAAGCGCTGGCCGCAGGGCCAAATAGCGAAGGATCAGGCGCGCTATGGGAGGAAGCTCCGGGGCGCGAAGCGCTCAAGGAGGTCACAGCGCTTCGCACGGAAGCACAACAGCATGACATACTGAGCCCTTCTGACTTTGCTGTCCTTTTGGGCCAAGTTCTAGCCGCAGGGCAGGCGCGAGTTTTAAACGCTGTGCACCCAAAGCTGATGATTTGGGGAACGTTGGAGGCGCGGGTCCAGAATGCCGATCTGGTGATTTTGGGCGGCCTGAATGATGGCACATGGCCCGAGCCCGCATCCCCTGATCCGTGGATGAACCGCGCGATGCGGCAGACTGCGGGCCTTTTGCTGCCAGAGAGGCAGATTGGCCTTTCAGCACATGATTTCCAGCAGGGGATCGGCGGTAAAGCCGTTTGGCTGACCCGATCTACCAAATCTGACGATGCCGAGACTGTTCCCTCCCGTTGGCTTAATCGGATCACAACGCTTTTGGGAGGCCTGAAGGATCAAGGCGGCGAGGCGGCGCTGGAACAAATGCGTAACCGCGCGGATGTTTGGCTAAAGGATGCCGCCCGTTTGGATTATGCGCCCCGCATCGGTTCCGCACCGCGCCCTGCTCCGATACCGCCGGGTGCTGCGCGGCCAAGCAAGCTGTCGGTCACAGAAATCAAAACTCTGATCCGCGATCCTTATGCCATCTACGCAAAGCGAATCTTGCGGCTTCGTGAGCTTGATCCGCTTGTTCAAACACCTGATGCGCGCCTGCGCGGAACGATCCTGCATGACGTAATGGAAGAGCTAATGGAGCAGCCTTTGCCCCATGATCAAGAAGCAGCGCTAGAACTCATGGCGCAAACCGCGGATCATGTGCTGGCCCGACAGGTGCCTTGGCCTGCGGCGCGTGCACTTTGGAAAGCGCGCCTGATGCGCGCCGCCCCTTGGTTTTTGAGGATGGAGGCCCAACGCGGAATGGGGCGCCATATTGCAGGGCTTGAGCGTGAAGGTGCAGCTTCAATCGCCGGGCTTGCTTTCACTCTGGTTGGCAAGGCCGATCGCATAGACATCGATGCAAACGGAACTGCGCGAATTTACGATTACAAAACCGGAAAGCCGCCCACCGAGAAAGAGCAACAGAGCTTTGATAAACAGCTACTCCTTGAAGCTGAGATGGTGGCCCGGGGTGATTTTAAGGGTGTTGCCCCAACCACCGTGACCGAAGCGGCGTTTATAGGGCTAGGTCCCTCACCATCACAGGTGAATGCCCCGCTTGGGGACTCTGACGTGTGGTCCGAATTTACACAATTAATCGCCCGAATGTTCGCTGAAGATTACCGATTCACCGCACGTCGCGCTTTGCAAAAGGAAGCGGATTTTAGCGCCTATGACCACCTGTCGCGATTTGGCGAATGGGCCACTTCAGATGACCCGGTTGAGGTCCGCCTATGATACTGAACGATGCCACAAAACGGCAAATGAATGCCGCGCGCCCGGCTCAGTCCACATGGCTGACCGCGAATGCTGGATCAGGGAAAACGCGGGTCTTGACCGATCGAGTTGCCCGGCTTTTGCTTTCGGGTGTGCAGCCGCAGCGGATCTTGTGCCTGACCTATACGACCGCCGCCGCCAGTGAGATGCAGAACCGCCTGTTCAAGCGGCTAGGCGAATGGACGATGCTGCCGAAAGGCAGGCTGGCTGAGCAGCTTCAAAATCTTGGGGAACCGGGCCCTTTCCCGGATGAAACGATTGCCGCGGCACGCACCCTTTTTGCCAGCGCTATCGAAACGCCCGGTGGGCTCAAGATTCAAACGATCCATTCCTTTTGCGCCGCGATCCTGCGCCGCTTTCCTCTTGAGGCAGGTGTGACCCCTCAATTCCGCGAGATGGATGATCGTCTATCAAAGCTCATGCAACGTGAAATCTTAGAGGAAATGGCGCAAGAAGGCGATCCGGGCTTTCAAAGCATGGTCGCCGAGCAATCGGCGGATGACCTTCCTGCGTGGCTTGATGGCCTGATTGCGCTGAAACAGCCCCTTTCCATGCCCCATAAGCGCGATGAAATTTGGAGCGTCTTTGATCTGCCGCCGCACTATGACTTCAACGCGCATGTCGGCGCGTGTTTGCAACCGGGTGATGATGAGCTTCTTGCGCAAGTGGCTTTCAAATTGGAAAGCTCAGGCGCGAATGATCAAAAGGCGGCGGCGAAGCTGTCCATGATCTCGCTTGATCCACCTACACCTGCAGATCTTACGGCACTTGAGGGGGTGCTGGTCTTTGGGCACACAACAAAAGACCCCAACACTGCCAAGATCAAATCATTCCCAACCAAAGCCGGGCGGGCCTTGTTGGATCCTGATGAGCTTTCAGCCCTGCATGATTTGATGGAGCGGATGGCAGAAGCCAAGCCGCGCAGGCTCTCTTTGATCTCCGCGCGCCGAACAGCGGCGCTCCACGAATTTGCATCTGCGTTTCTTGCCCGATTTGAGGCGCGCAAAGCCCAAGGCGGCTGGCTCGACTTTGACGATTTGATTGATCGAACAGATGCTCTTTTAGGGCAGTCCAACATGGCAGCTTGGGTGTTGTATCGGCTGGATGGTGGAATCGATCATGTGTTGGTGGACGAAGCACAAGACACCAGCCCCAAACAATGGCGCGTGATCCGGCAGCTTACAGATGAAATCACTTCGGGCGAAGGTGTTCGTCCGGACGTGCCACGCACCGTTTTTGTGGTCGGGGACAAGAAGCAATCGATCTATTCGTTTCAGGGCGCGGACCCGCGTGCTTTTGATGAAATGGAAGCCTATTACAACGAGACCTTAAGCGAGTCTTCAACGCCTTTGCAGCGCTTGCCACTGGAACACTCCTTTCGCTCGGCGCCTGCCATTTTGACAGTTGTCGATCGGGTGTTTGAGATGAGTGATGGCGCTGGGCTGGGCCAAAACAGCCACCACATCGCATTTAAGGATGCGTTGCCCGGACGGGTTGATGTGCTTGAACCAACAGAAAAAGTGGAGCCAGTTGAAAGCGGCCATTGGACCGATACGGTCGATCTGATTTCAGATACGGATGAGCGCCGGCAGCTAGCGCAAGGGATCGCTCAACGGATTAACGGGATGATTGGCTCTGCTGTGATCCCAGTCGAAGAGCATGGCATTCGCAAAGATCGCATCGTTCAACCCAAGGACATTTTGATTCTGGTGCAAAAGCGCTCCGGAATTTTCAATGAAATCATCCGCGCGTGTAAATCCATTGGAATCCCGATGGCAGGTGCGGATCGGATGAACGTTGCGCAGGAACTTGCGGTCAAAGACATCACCGCATTGCTAAGCTTTTTGGCAACCCCAGAAGATGATCTTGCGTTGGCGTCTGCTCTGAAATCCCCACTTTTGGGTTGGGATGAGCAAGGGCTGTTTGAGCTCGCCTATCATCGGACCGGTGCGTATCTATGGCCCGCGTTGCGGGATCGGGCCGGGGACTTCCCCGAGACGGTGAAGCTTTTGCAAGACCTGCTTGGGCGTACGGATTTCTTGCGGCCCTTCGAGCTGATTGACCGCCTTTTGACCTCCCATAATGGTCGACGCAGGATCATCGCCCGATTGGGCCCAGAGGCCGAAGATGCCATCGACGCACTTTTGGGTCAGGCTTTGGCCTATGAACAAACTGAAGTGCCTAGCCTTACAGGTTTCCTCACTTGGTTGAGTGCGGACGATCTGAAGATCAAGCGCGCAACGGATAGTGGCGCCAATGTCGTACGGGTTATGACGGTGCATGGGGCTAAGGGGCTGGAATCTCCGATCGTAATCTTGCCCGAGACGGCCAAGCGCCGGTCACCACAGGTAAAGCCGATTGGGATGGTTGGTGATCTCCCCGTTTGGTTCCCAAACGCCGACGATCAAGCGGATGTGCTGCGCGCCCAGCGCGAAAGTGACAAGGCCTTATGGAAAGAAGAACAGCAACGGCTGCTTTATGTGGCGATGACCCGTGCAGAGGTTTGGCTGATCTTGGCGGCCACGCATGACGTTGGAGCCGAGCAGGACAGCTGGTATAGCCAAATCGCCGAGGCCCAAGGTGGCCTGCCAGCAACCCCAATTTTGGGAGGCATGAGGTACGAACCGATGGGCTGGCCGACGGAAGGCGTGCAAGAAGGCAAAGATGCGGCAGCTAAGATGGTCCAGCTGAACCTGCCCGCGCCCGCTGCTACCACCATCGCACCCAAGCCGATTACGCCATCTGAGTTGGGCGGCGCCAAGACATTTGGCATAAGTGAGGAAGACCCGGACGCGATGGCGCGCGGAACAGCGATCCACGCACTGTTGGAGCGCTGCCCAGATATGTCACCATCCCTATGGGCGGATACTGCGCAATCAGAGGCGGACAAAGCCGGAGTTGATGCGGATGACATCCTCACCGAAGTCCAGCGCGTTTTGAACTCCCAAACCCTTGAACATTTGTTTGTACCCGGAACCTTGGCAGAGGTGCCGCTCACTGCCGCGCTTCCAGAGCTCAAAGACCAACGGCTTCGTGGAATTGTCGACCGCTTGGTTATTACACCCGAACGGGTACTGGCTGTGGACTACAAAACAAATCAAAACGTTTCCGATTTGGCCGAAGATGTACCCGAAGGGTTGCTGCGTCAGATGGGCGCGTATCGGGCTGCGCTGTTACAAATCTATGAAGATCGGCCTGTCGAAACGGCAATTTTATGGACAAAGACAGCAACGCTGGTGGTTTTGCCGCAAGAGTACGTGATGGCTGCACTTGAAAGGGCTTCGATGGGTTGACGATGGGCGATGGCCTTCATACGTTCCGCCTCAACATCTAGCGCTTAGGAGGGCTGATATGGCTACTGTTGCCGCAACCGACTCCACGTTTGACGCCGAAGTTCGGCAGTCCAGCGTCCCAGTCGTCGTAGATTTTTGGGCCGAATGGTGCGGCCCTTGCAAACAAATCGGCCCTGCTCTTGAAGAGCTGTCCTCCGAGATGGAAGGCACCGTTAAGATCGTCAAAGTCGACGTTGATCAGAATCCGAATACAGCCGCTCAACTTGGCGTGCGCGGCATTCCCGCACTTTTCGTTTTCAAAGACGGTGAAGTGGTTTCCAACAAAGCGGGCGCCGCGCCCAAGGCAGCCCTCGAAAGCTGGATCAAAGAGAGCATCTAATGCCTCTACTTATCCGAATGCCAAAGAGCGCCTCAGTGAGGTGCTCTTTTTCTTTGGCACGTCTTATATATCCCAACCGCCCCGCCGAAAGGCGCCGAGGATCTTTGCCTCAGCATCCTCACGGCCAGCATTGATGCAATTTTCCTGCCAGAACCAAAAAAGGTAGCGTTCAAAATCTGGGCGATGCTCACGTATACGCGCAAATGATTCGGCCACCGGAACGTCATGAACATTTAATCCGATGTGGTGAAAATCGATCTTTCCGTACAAAATCGCAGGCTTCTTAAAGAAGAAGCCGTTAAACGCAGCCGACGAATTTTGCGTCACGACGAACTCTGCACCGGGCAGCGCTTTTTCCATCTCACCCGTTGTCACGGAAAGGTTGGGATGCGCGTCAGCGAGCATTTCCAGATGAGCAAGTTCGCTCGGCGAATATGCCTCGCGTGGGTGCAAGGTTGCGATAACTGCCTGCTCGTTGGCATACTCCAAGACATCCTCGAGCATTTGAAACGGACTCGCGGTTTGGAAACTACGGTGTTGGGAAAGCCGTCCCTGTAGCGGGACATAGATATGCCCGGAAGGACCTCCATCGAATTCAGAAAACAGACGCGTGCGCCAAGCGTTCACAAATGCCTTGGCCTCAATCGGGTCTACGGATTCAGGATCAAAGGGTTTTTCCGCAACGGCCCATTCCCAGCGTTTGCTGGTATTTTCGATTGCCCAGAATGGAAAATGGTACACCTTGCGCATGGTCAGGGCGCGTGGGTGAAACGGGTCTTCCATATGAAATAGAGCATAGCCCGGATTAAGCAGAGATTCGATGCGCGGCGCCAACGTCCCGCCGCGAAAAGCCAATTTATACCCGCGAGGCTCAACAGCAGCTTTGATTCGATTCACAAAGTTAAAACTGCCACGTACGGCCTGTTTGCGGAGGTCCGGATGTAAATAGAGCGTGATGGTGCGTGTCGCCTGCATACCACAGGTATAATCGCGCAAGGGTTGTCGCGCCAGCAGGGCGCGGCCATATAGGCCGCAACGACGCAGGAGTTGCTAAATGAGTGAACAGGATTTCCCAGGTTGGCACGGGACAACAATCATTGGCGTCCGAAAGGGCGGCAAAGTTGTGATCGCGGGTGACGGTCAGGTATCGGTTGGCCCGACCGTGATGAAAGGCACCGCACGCAAAGTGCGGCGGCTGAAGCCCGGTGGAATGGATGTTGTTGCGGGATTTGCCGGCTCCACGGCTGATGCGTTTACCCTACTCGAGCGTTTAGAAGCGAAGTTGGAAAACACGCCCGGCCAACTGGCCCGCGCCGCCGTTGAATTGGCAAAAGACTGGCGCACTGACAAATACCTCCAAAAGCTGGAAGCGATGCTGATCGTCACAGACGGTACAGATTTGTTTGTTGTGACAGGGGCAGGTGATGTTCTGGAACCTGAACATGATGTTACGGCTATCGGATCCGGCGGAAATTTCGCTTTGGCCGCAGGTCGCGCACTTATGGACAGCGATAAAGACGCCGAAGAGATTGCGCGCGCCGCAATGGCCATCGCGGCGGACATCTGCGTTTACACAAATGGCAACCTCACGGTTGATAGTCTGGAAGGCACAGCATGACAGATCTGACCCCCCGCGAGATCGTAAGCGAACTGGATCGGTTCATTATTGGCCAAGGTGATGCAAAACGCGCGGTAGCAGTTGCCCTGCGCAACCGCTGGCGCCGAAAGCAGTTAGAGGATGATCTCCGCGATGAGGTGTATCCAAAGAATATTCTTATGATCGGGCCTACAGGCGTAGGCAAAACAGAAATATCGCGCCGGTTGGCCAAACTTGCCCGCGCGCCGTTCCTTAAGGTTGAAGCCACAAAGTTCACGGAAGTCGGTTATGTCGGTCGCGATGTTGAGCAAATCATCCGTGACCTTGTTGAAAGCGCAATAACCATGACGCGCGAGACCATGCGCGAAGATGTAAAAGCCCGTGCCCATGAAGCCGCCGAGGAACGTGTGATTGAGGCGATTGCCGGTGAAGGCGCTCGCGAACAAACGCGCGAGATGTTCCGCAAGAAGCTTAAGGCCGGCGAGCTGGACAACACCAAGATCACCCTTGAACTGACGGACACGTCTAACCCAATGGGCGGTCTTGAAATTCCGGGTCAGCCGGGTGCAGGCCAGATGATGAATCTGGGTGAGATGTTTGGAAAAGCATTTCAACGCACAGTCCGCAAAGAGCTCACAGTGGCGGAATCCTACGAACTCCTGATCAGCGAGGAGGCAGACAAGCTTCTGGATGATGAAACCGTGCATTCCGCCGCCATCGAAGCTGTTGAGCAAAATGGCATCGTCTTTCTGGACGAGATCGACAAAGTCGCCGCCAAGAACGATGGCCGCGGCGGAGAGGTATCCCGCGAGGGTGTCCAACGGGATCTTTTGCCATTGATCGAGGGCACAACCGTCAGCACAAAGCATGGGGCGGTAAAAACAGATCACATCCTTTTCATCGCGTCAGGTGCGTTTCACGTGGCCAAACCCTCGGATCTTTTGCCAGAGCTGCAGGGCCGTTTGCCAATTCGTGTTGAGCTTCGTCCACTGACCGAGTCTGATTTTGTTCGCATCCTCACAGAGACCGACAATGCACTGACCCGCCAATACACGGCGCTCATGGGCACCGAAGACGTGGCTGTTACATTTACCGAAGATGGGATTGCAGCACTGGCGAAGATTGCCGCGAATGTGAATGAGCATGTTGAGAATATCGGCGCGCGGCGGCTCTATACGGTGCTTGAACGGGTATTCGAGGAATTGAGCTTTGCAGCGCCGGACCGGTCCGGGAGCGCGGTCACTGTGGACGAAGCCTTTGTGACTGACAATCTTGGAGAGCTGGCCCAAAGCATGGATGTTTCACGCTACATGCTCTGACGCTTTCCAAAACCCTGCGGATCCCCTAGGGCGGAGGAATGGATTTTCTCCGCTTCATCCGCAGCAACGCTGCTTTCCTCAGCGCGGGCGTATTGCTCGCGCTGTCATCTTCTTGGGGTCAAACTTTCTTTATCTCGCTCTATGCCGCGCAGATCATGGAGGAGACCGGCCTTAGTAATGCGGGCTGGGGGATGACCTATATGGTGGCGACAACGGTATCGGCCGTGGTCATGATTTGGGCTGGAACTGTGACAGATCATTTCCGCGCACGCGCCATCCTTTTGGTGGTGATGCCGGGTTTGGCCTTGGCTTGTGTGGCCATGTCTATGAATACCACGATCATCGGATTGGGTATCGTCATCTTCATGCTACGCTTTTTCGGGCAGGGCATGATGAGCCAGCTTGCGATTGTGTCTATGGCGCGGTGGTTTGTGCGATCCCGGGGCAAAGCGCTGTCTATCGCTTCAATGGGCTATTCCGTTGGAAACGCTCTGCTGCCTTTTGTGTTTGTTTCGCTTCTTGCAATCATGAGCTGGCGGCAAAGTTGGTTGGTGGCAGCAGCGCTGTGTTTGCTCGCAATCCCTGTACTGCTCCGGTTGCTTAGGAAAGAACGCACGCCGCAATCTGTTGCGAAGGAAAATGAAATCGCTGGTATGGGCGGGGCACATTGGACGCGGATTGAAATGCTGCGACACCCTCTTTTTTGGCTGTCGATCCCGATGCTTCTTGCGCCGCCCGCTTGGGGCACGGCGCTCTTCTTTCAGCAAGTGCATTTTGTAGAGGTTAAGGGTTGGACTTTAGCGGCCTATACGGCGCTTTTTCCAATCTATGTCACAACTATCATCATCGCGACCTTTGTTTCTGGCAGCATGATCGACCGTTTCGGATCAACGGTTATGATGCGAGTTTGGCCACTGCCTTGGGCCATTGGGTTTGTGATCTTAGGGCTTGCACCCTCGCTCTATGCGGCATTGGTCGGCCTCATGTTTTGCGGTATCGGGCAGGGCATTCAATCCAATGCCTCAACAGCATTTTTCAGCGAATATTACGGCACACGGCACCTTGGCGCGATCAAGGCGGCGGCAACGTCAATCATGGTTCTGGGTTCGGCCCTTGGGCCCGGTATTACAGGTGCGTTGATCACCGCCGGGGTCGGCATTGAATTTCAGTTCCAATGGATCGCAGCCTATTTCTTTTTGGCGGGCGGTTTGCTTTGGATTGGGCTTGCGCAGAACCAGCGGCATTTACCGCCTTCGCCCTAGGTAAACATAAAGCGCGCCTTCGCCGCCATGGCGGGGGCTCGCCGATGTAACTTGCAAGATAAGAGGGGCAACAGGCATCTGTTGCAACCAATGCGGAACTTGCCGTTTCAGGATGCCGCGTTGATAGGGGATCGGGCCGGTGGGACCGGGCCCTACGCCTTTGCCTGTAATGACAAGCACCAGCCGCCGGCCTTTCGCGTGACTCCGCAGAATGAAATTGATGAGTTCAGGATGCGCTTGATCAACAGTCATGCCGTGCAAATCGATCCTGCCTTCGGGCTTAAGCTTGCCACGGTTCATTCGCTGCATCGTTTTTGCATCCATGCGCGGCGCGGGTGTTGAGGGCGCCGGAATGCGGGTAGCGGCGGGTTTGGATCCTATTTCAAAGCTCTGAATCGGTGTACGCTTTGGCAATGAGGTCGCTGCTGGCTTTGTGTCCGCGCGTTCAAGTGGTGGAGTGTCTACTACCGGACGGTCCGGCCTAATTGGCACTGCAGATCGAGCGACCTGTGACCATAATTCCTGCTCTTCAGGGCGCAGCTTGCGGCGACGGGTCATTGAAGCTCTTCCGGAAGAAGCGCAAAGGCTGTTTGGCGTGGCAAAAGCGTGACCATTCGGCCCGGGTCACGGATGCGGCCAGCAACGCGACCAGCTTCATCTCCAGTTCCAAAGAAAATATCCGCGCGCTGCGCGCCTTTGATCGCTGATCCAGTATCTTGCGCGATCATCAAACGGTGCATCGGCTCTGCACCTTCTTTTTCAATCCAGACCGGCGCGCCAAGCGGCACGTATTGGGGATCAACCGCAATAGAACGCAGTGTTGTGACGGACCGGTTCATTGCACCCAAGGGCCCCATCTCTGGCGGAACCTGATTCACTTCACGGAAGAAAACATAAGACGGATTGTGCCGTAGCAGTTCAGGCCCATCTACGGGATTGCGGCGCACCCAAGATCGGATCACATTCGCCGAAACCTGATGCGGCTCGTAGATCCCTCGCCTTACCAGCTCTTGCCCAATTGATCTGTAATTATGCCCGTTTTTCCCAGCATACCCGACGCGAATCTTGCCGCCATCAGGTAACGTTACGCGGCCAGATCCCTGAACCTGCAGAAAGAACACATCCACTGGATCATCAATCCAGGCGATCTCAAGCCCACGCCCTGAAAGAGCATCGGTTTCTTCAATTTCGCGGCGGCTCAGGTAGCTGCCATCGCGGGCTTCCTCAGGTAAACGATACAAAGGATAGCGAAATGTTTCTGTCCGGCGAAGCGAGCCTTTTAGCTCTGGCTCAAAATAGCCGGTGAACAGCATCTTTTGGCCATCTTCGATCAAGACTGGCTGAAGAAGCGCCTCAAAGAACCAGCGTGCGTTGGGTGATTGCGTGGCAACGGCACAGATTTTTGACCATTCAGGGTCCCGAAGATCAGGGCATGTCTCAAGAAAGGCCGTGAGGGCAGCGTTGTGGTTATCTTGTGACCAGTTAGGGAGGTCTGAAAATTCAAGAAGCGTGTAGCGTGGTTCAGCCATAATCACGCCCGGGTTAAGCGCCGCCCAAACGAAAAAAATAGCCCTTAAAAGACGTCCCATAAGACTGCGTCAACTGAATTAAGAACCGGTCGCGATCAGCACCCAGTTTGGATCATCACGGCCCATCTGACGGGAGAACGTCCAATGATCGCGGACCTTCTTGATAGGGCTGGATTCATCTTCGATAATGTCGCCGCCTTTGTCACGAACGGTCGAAGACAGCTCACCCACAAATTTCATGGTGATTTCAGCTTCAGAGCGATCCTCATTAAAGACAGCCTCTTCGATCACTGCTTCGCGCAATCCGATAAAGCTGGCATCGATTGTGATGCCTTGATCTTCGCGCGCGGCGATCCCTTCGGCAAAGGCATCGTGGATGTCCGCATCCAAGAACAGCTCTACTTCGCTAAGGTCCCCGTTCTCATAGGCCATCAAGATCATTTCATAGGCTTGCCCGCCGCCAGAGATAAAATCGCCCACATTAAAAGACGGCTCTGCCCGCTTCATTTCTGCGAGTGCCTTGGCTGAATCGCTCTCTTCCTCAACGTGGTCGGTAATGTCTCGATCTGGCCCACCTTCGATGACCTCAAAATCACGGGCAGTTGTCGCGCGGTTTTGATCAATCTCGCTTGGTTTGCCATCTTGCTCAAAGCCATCGCGCGTGCCGAGCACAGATCGTAACCGGAGGATCAGAAAAACAGCAATCCCCACAAGGACCAGAAGCTGGATGATAGGCGAATTCATGTGCAGAGCCTTTCGCGCAGTAGCAAAGCGTGTGTTGCTCTCCTATGTAGGTGTCGGGTTGGCACAAGTCCACCGCAGGGGCGGGGATGTTGCGCTGTGAATACACCCAACCGCGAAAGGACATAGGCCGATGTGGCTCTTTTTGGCATTTCTTGCCGTTCCATTGATTGAAATTGCGCTGTTCATTCAGGTGGGCGGCTTCATTGGGCTTTTTCCAACGCTTGCGATTGTGATCCTGACGGCAATTCTGGGCACTTATATGGTGCGCAGCCAAGGCGCGCGCGCGATGGGTGATTTGCGGGGGTCGTTCAGCGATCTTCGGGATCCGACCGAACCTTTGGCGCATGGCGCCATGATCCTGATTTCTGCCGCGCTCCTACTTACCCCTGGATTTTTTACAGATGCTGTCGGGTTCGCACTTTTGATTCCCGGTGTTCGGCGTGCTGTGATGGCGTATGCCCGCAAACGGATTAATGTGCAGAGCTTCGAGATGGGCGGCCAAGCACACCCGCGTGGCCATCGTGATGCGTCAATAATAGAGGGTGAGTTTAGCGAAGTGCCCGATGTACACGAAAAGCCCGGCCCAGCGCCCGGCGAAGATGGCGCCTCTGGGTGGACGCGCCAGTAACAGCTTGATACATCGGACGCTGACTGAAAACTGGAGGGTCAGATGGCCGAAAACGGAGCAGACACCGGAACAGCGGCCACAGCCGCACCGGAACAACAGGGTCAGCAAAAGAGCGTGAACATGCGCGTGCTGGGCCAATACATCCGCGACATGTCTTTTGAGAACGTGCTCGCGCAAAAAGGTGCAAAGCCGGATGCCGTGCCTGAAGTTTCGGTTCAAGTGAACCTTGATGCACGCAAACGCGGTGGCGATCACCAATACGAAGTTATCATCAAACTGGTGGTGAATTCGAAAGCCAAAGACAGCGGCGAAGCGTTGTTCCATTTGGAAATCGAATATGCCGGTCTTTTCCATGTTGAAGGCGTGGTCGAAGAACAGCTTCACCCGTTCTTGATGATCGAATGCCCGCGGATGATTTTCCCATTCCTGCGCCGTGTGGTCAGCGATGTTACACGTGACGGTGGCTTCCCGCCACTGAACCTTGAGACAATCGACTTTATGGGTCTGTATCGCAGCGAACTTCAGCGCCGTGTTGATGCGCAACGCAGTGCTGAAGCAGCACCTGCAACACCAAACGCTTAAGCCCTAAAGCTTAGACCAGAGCGCGCTGTCCCCAAGTTTGTTTACAAACTCGGCATGGGCGGCGCGCTCTTTCTCTGTAAGCCGTGATTTAAGCGGTTGTGGCCGTGTTTTGGCCCGCCATGTCCCGTCTTGTCGTGTTTGGCTGCTGGACGTATCCGCAAGAACAAGATCCGGCTGCCGTCCGCCGATCAGTTCAAGATACACTTCAGCAAGGATTTCACTATCCAGAAGCGCACCGTGCAGCGTCCGGGACGAGTTATCGATATTGAATCGCCGACACAAAGCATCAAGTGAGGCGGGCGATCCCGGAAACTTTTTTCGCGCAATCGCAAGAGTATCAATCGCTTGATCCATTGGAAGCGTTGGATAGTTCAACCAACCCAGCTCGGCGTTTAGGAACTTCATATCGAAGGCCGCGTTGTGAATCACAAGCTTGGCATCACCGACGAAATCAATGAACTCTTGAGCAACATCCTTGAAAAGTGGCTTGTCGCGGAGAAAGTCATCGCCAAGACCATGCACTTCGAACGCGCCCTGTGGCATTGATCGTTGCGGGTTTATATATTTGTGAAACGTCTGCCCTGTGGGCATGTGATTAAACAGCTCAACAGCGCCGATCTCTACGATGCGGTCGCCTTCATGGGGCTCAAACCCTGTGGTTTCTGTATCTAGAACCAGCTCACGCATGGGTCACTCTCTCCCGAATGGTCGCCACAATATCTGCCACATCCGCCCGTGCGGCCTCAAGCGTTGAGCTATCTATGATGAAATCCGCACGCTCGCGCTTTTCGGCATCCGGGAGCTGCTTTTCCAGAACCATCTCAAACGTCCCAAGATCCATGCCACCCCGTGCCAATACTCGGCCCCGTTGTGTGACTGCGTCTGTGGAAACCACGGCAACAGCACCGAATTGATCTTGTGCATTGGTTTCAAAGAGCAACGGGATATCAAAGACAAGTATATCGGCAGTTTGCCCCGCTATGAATGCAGCACGGTTTGCAGTGACCAATGGGTGAATGACGCCCTCAATCCGTTTGAGAAGCGTTTGGTCTTTTGCCATCTCAACTTTGAGAATTTTGCGATCAACGCCTACTGCGGTAACTGCACGCGGAACCAAAAGTGAGATCTGTTTGGCGCCTTCGCCGGACGGGCCATATAGAGCGTGAACTGTAGAATCAGCGTCCCATATGGGTAGGCCAAGATCTTGAAACATCATAGCGGCAGTGGATTTTCCCATCCCAATCGAACCTGTAAGGCCCAAAAGAAAGCTCATCCCAGCACCGCAAGCCGTGTGTCTTCGTCCACTTCTGGACGTTTTCCAAACCAGCGTTCAAATCCGGGTACAGCCTGATGAAGCAGCATACCCAAACCATCAACGACGGTCGCGCCAGCGGCACGGCCCTCGCGTAAAAGCCGCGTTTCCAAAGGCGCATAGACAAGATCGTTTACCACATCACCGGGGCGCAACCCATCGAGAGGCACACGAAGTTCAGGCTGACCCACCATTCCAAGGGATGTCGTGTTGATGATCGTTGTGGCGTCATCCACAGCTTCACCGGCATCGACCCAATTCACGACCTCAACCCGGGATCCAAAATCGCTACGCATGGCATCCGCTTTGCCGCGTGTGCGGTTGGAAAGCAAAATGCGCTCAACACCAATATCAATCAGGGCTGCAATCACCGCCCGCGCCGCACCACCGGCCCCAAGAACACAGGCCGGCCCGGATCTCGGGTTCCAACCAGGAGCATTGGCGCGCAAATTCGTAACAAAGCCGTAACCGTCGGTATTATCAGCATGGATAAGCCCGTCTTTGCGGAAGATCAGTGTGTTAGCGGCGCCGATCATAACCGCACGATCCGTTTTGTGATCCGCAATTGCCAATGCTGCATGCTTGTGCGGCAAGGTGACGTTCACACCCACAAACCCCATCTTAGGAAGCTGCCGGACCGAGGCATCAAAATCTTCGGGCGCTATGTGCAGATGAACGTAATGCCCTGGCAACTCCATCCGTTCTAACCAGTGCCGGAACAGCGCTGGGGATTTAGAATGCGAAATGGGATACCCAATCACGCCCGCCACAGGGATCTTTTCACCGCTCATCCGTCTAGTACTCCTCTTGCGGTAAGAAAGCCCAAAATAGGCAAGAGCGGCAACCCAAGTACCGTGAAATAATCTCCGTCTACGCTTGCAAACAGCCGACTTCCCTCTTCTTCAAGCTTATATCCGCCGACAGCGTGCCGAATGCTATCCCAGTTTCGATCTACATACCGGGTCAAGAAGGCTTCATCCATTTGGCGCATTGTGAGCCGGGCAACAGTGCAAGCTCGCCAAATTGGTTTGGCGTCTTGATAAATCACTGCGGCCGAGAAAAGCCGGTGCGTCTTACCTTGGAGTAGGCCGAGCTGGGTGATGGCATCGGCCTTCGAATCCGGTTTGCTTAACAAAGTTCCTTTGAAGTCGAGTACTTGGTCACAGCCAAGAACATAGGGCTGGGTGACAGTGTTTGCTGCTTTTTCTGCTTTGAACTCAGCCAAAGCATCCGCGACATCCCGTGGAGTCGCCTCCTCGGCGAGCAAAGCTTGTTTGATCGCTTCCTCATCAACACGTGCGGCTTTAACATCAAATTCTACGCCAGCGTTGCGCAAAAGTGTGGCGCGGATTTCGCTGCCGGACGCAAGCAAGAGGTCTGTGCTCATGTGGAAAACCCTGAGTATG
>CALKJA010000052.1 GCA_937995865.1 uncultured Paracoccaceae bacterium
TGGGGGTCATGTTTGTGATGAACGGCCTCACGCGGTTCATCATTGGACCTGACGATCAACGTTTTGCGGATGGGGAAAGGTTTATCATCCGGGCCCGAGACTTCCGCGATGCCATGGGCTTAGATGAGGGTCTTTCTTTTAAGACATCTCAGGCGATTACGATCGTAGTGGCCATAATCGCGGTCGCCCTGCTTTTCTATTTTCTGAACCGAACACGGACCGGAAAATCGATGCGCGCCTTTTCGGACAACGAAGATCTGGCGTTGTTGTCAGGCATCAACCCCGAGCGTGTGGTCATGGTAACGTGGATCATCGTCGCGGCATTGGCGACAACCGCAGGCGTTCTTTACGGCTTGGATAAATCCTATAAACCGTTCACTTATTTCCAGCTGCTTTTGCCGATCTTTGCCGCCGCAATCGTGGGAGGGCTTGGCTCACCCATTGGCGCCATTTTGGGTGGTTTTGTCATTGCTTTTGCCGAGGTCACAATCACCTATCCGCTTAAAAAGGTGCTCGGGTATCTACTTCCCGAAAGCCTTGCTCCGGGTGGGCTCGTTCAGCTTTTGACGACCGATTACAAGTTTGCGGTCAGTTTTGCGATCCTTGTGATTGTGCTGTTGTTCAGACCGACGGGCCTGATGAAAGGAAAAGCGCTATGAATTTTCCATTGCGCAATATCGCGCTCTTTAGTCTTGTTGCTTTGCTTATTGTTGGCACGGGCGTTGTACAAGGCACGAACGCCGCACTTTTCTTGCTCAACATGGGGCTCATCTCAGCGATCATGGCCTTGGGCGTGAACTTGCAGTGGGGGTTTGCAGGGCTTTTCAACATCGGTGTGATGGGCTTTGTCGCTTTGGGTGGCTTGGCCGCGGTTTTGATCGGTATGCCGCCCACGACTGAGGCATGGTCTGCAGGTGGCGGGCGCATGATAGCGGCACTTGTTATCGGTGCGCTAACGATCATCGCGGCCATTACGGCACAACGCAAAATGGCTGCTGGCCGTGTTCGAACGCTGGCCACACTTGCCATTATCGTTGTGGGTTTTCTGCTTTACCGGACGCTCTTTGACCCGGCGCGCGACGCAATCGAGGCTGTTAATCCCGCGGGCACTGGATATCTTGGCGGCATGGGTGCAACGGGGCTTTTGATGATCCTTGCATGGCCAGCTGGCGGCCTTCTTGCGGCAGGCGTGGCATTGATCATTGGCAAAACTGCCCTGGGCTTAAGGTCAGACTATTTAGCAATTGCAACACTTGGCATCGCTGAAATCATTATTGCGATCCTCAAGGCTGAAGACTGGCTAAGTCGGGGCGTCAAGAATGTTGTGGGCGTTCCACGCCCTGTGTCCTATGAAGTTGACCTGCAAGCGGATCCAAGCTTTTTGGAGCGCGCTTCCTCGCTTGGGTTGGATCCTGTTTTGGCATCAACCCTATTTGTAAAGCTTCAATATACAGTTCTTTTTACCCTTGTTCTGGTCGCGGTACTTGTCCTTGCGCAACTCGCGCTCGCGTCGCCTTGGGGTCGTATGATGCGTGCAATCCGGGACAACGAAACCGCCGCTGAGGCGATGGGCAAAGACGTCACCAAACGGCACCTCCAAATTTTCATTCTTGGGTCGGCGATCTGTGGCGTAGCTGGTGCAATGATGACAACATTGGACAGTCAGTTAACGCCGGCGGCTTATCAGCCACTGCGTTTCACTTTCTTGGTTTGGGTGATGGTGATCGTCGGTGGATCAGGGAACAACTTTGGCGCTGTATTGGGCGGGTTTGTGATTTGGTTCCTCTGGATACAGGTCGAACCAGCGTCAGCCGTTGCGCTGAGCTGGATCACTGCCCCGATGGCCGATGGGAGCTGGCTCAAAGATCACCTTCTGGATGCTGCTGCGCATATGAGGTTGGTGACGATGGGCGTTGTGCTTCTCTTGGTGCTGCGCTTCTTTCCAAGAGGTCTTATCCCGGAAAGATAAGCCAGCTCTTCTCGCAAGAGGAATTATTGCAGCCGCCACTCGACACGTGCCGACGGAGGTCTTCGCGGCACAGCGCGCGCCGAGTGCGCAAGCCGTAAGCGCACGAGGGAGGCCGGTGACCTCCCTCTCCGCCCAACAACACGACTTCAGCCCATATGACGCAGGCGTTTGATCAAGCTTGACGTGTCCCATCGCCCACCGCCAAGCTTTTGAACATCCTTGTAGAACTGGTCTATCTGCGCTGTCACAGGCAAGCTCGCACCAGTTTCATCAGCGGTTTGCAGGCAGATATCCAAATCTTTGCGCATCCAATCAACAGCAAAGCCAAAATCATAGGTGTCGTCGGCCATCGTCTCATAGCGGTTGGCCATTTGCCAGGATCCCGCCGCGCCTTGGGAGATCACGCTTACGACTTCTCGGATATCAAGCCCGGCTTTCTCCGCGAAATGGAGTCCTTCTGACAAACCTTGGACAAGCCCTGCGATGCAGATCTGGTTCACCATTTTGGTCAGTTGACCCGCCCCGCTTTCACCCATGCGGCGGCATGCTTTTGCGTAAACAGACATCACCGCCTCAGCTGCATCATATGCCGCGAGATCCCCACCACACATAATGCCAAGCTGCCCATTCTCTGCACCGGCTTGTCCGCCAGACACCGGGGCATCTACGAACTGTACACCTTTGGATTCAGCGGCTTCATAAAGCTCCGCCGTGACCTTTGCAGAAACCGTGGTGTGATCCACAAAGATGGCACCGGCACCCATTGCTCCAAGCGCACCTGTATCCCCCAAACACACGGATCGCAGATCGTCGTCATTGCCAACGCAAGCCATGACAAAATCCTGCCCCTGCGCAGCAGCAGCGGGGGTTGCCGCTGATGCACCACCATAGGCAGAAACCCATGAGTCAGCCTTTGCAGATGTCCGGTTATAGACGGTGACATCGTGCCCAGCCTTTTGCAAATGACCTGCCATCGGATAGCCCATGACCCCCAATCCCAAGAACGCGATCTTTGCCATGTCTTTTCCCCT
Organism: uncultured Paracoccaceae bacterium; assembly: GCA_937995865.1. Taxonomy (GTDB): domain Bacteria; phylum Pseudomonadota; class Alphaproteobacteria; order Rhodobacterales; family Rhodobacteraceae; genus Shimia_B. Next base: position 3,001 of record CALKJA010000052.1, read on the forward strand.
TTGGCTTGATGTGTTTAGTCTTGTTTCAACGTAACGGTGCAACTGCGCCCGTCAATCCACAACACCCCGAGCGCCCGTTCGTCAGACCGGGAGGAAGGCCACCTCTTGTTTCTTATTTTCCGCTGGTTAGTTCGAGCCGCAAGCGCCGTTATCGTTTTGGCGGTGCTGGCTGTGCTTGCCGCATATTACGTTTTGTCACGTTCTGTACCGGATTACGACCGAACCGTTGCGACATCGGGTCTTGTTCAAGAAGTCGAAATTCTACGCGATACGGCAAATGTTCCACATATCTTTGGCGCGTCAGATGGCGATGTTTTCTTTGGTTTAGGCTATGCTCATGCGCAAGACCGACTGTGGCAGATGACCATGCTGCGTCGCACTGCTCAGGGAAGATTAAGTGAGCTTTTCGGCGAAACAACACTTCCGGTAGATCGATTGCTGCGGCGGCTTGATCTCTATACCTTGGCGGTGTCGTCCGTGCCGTCTCAAACGCCCGAAGCCCTTGAACTGCTTGAAGCTTACGCGCGTGGTGTCAATGCGCGTCTTGCCGAGATCAACGAAGGGGCTCTAGGCCGCGGAGCACCTGAATTCTTCTTTTTCACTCCATCAATTGCACCTTGGACGCCTGCGGATTCTCTGGCCGTTCAAAAGCTGATGGCGCTTCAGCTCTCAGGGCATCTGGAAGAAGAGGTGATCCGCGCTCGTGTGTCTCTCATGCTTGAAGAGCCTCGGATGAAAGATATTCTGCCAGATATCCCCGGAGCGGGCGTCGCCGCCCTCCCCGATTATGCAAATCTTTTTCCGAATGTTGTGCCCGGCCAACCAGCGACCCGCCTTGCGATGGGCCCACTTTCACCGACAGCGCCGCGCGGCTTGGGTGGCGCGTCAAATGCATGGGCAGCAGCCCCTGAGCGCTCGGCGGCGGGTAGCACATTGCTGGCCAACGATCCCCATCTTGGCCTTGCGGCTCCGTCCATCTGGTATCTTGCGCGTTTGGAATTGACGGATGGTGGACAGATAGGCGGCACGATTCCGGGTTTGCCTCTTATTTTGACGGGTCGGTCTGCGGATCTGGGCTGGGGATTGACCAGCTCCTATGCGGACGATCAAGACGTGTTCATCGAAGAGATAAACCCGGAAAACCCAAACGAATACCGCACGCCAACCGGCTGGGCCCCCTTTCGGACACGCCCTTCCATCATTCAGGTTGCAGATGGAGAAGCCGAAACCCTAACCTTGCGCTGGACCCAAAACGGCCCCGTTCTTCAGGGCGATCAGTATGATCTAGCAACCATAACGCCCCCTGGGCATGTCGCATCCATTGCCTGGACTGCGCTGAACTCTCGTGACACGTCTTTCTCAGCGGCCTTGGCCATTACGCGGCAAAGGGACGTCCGGAGCGCGATCGAGGCTGCTGAAGGCTATCTTGCTCCAGCTCAAAACCTAACTCTGGCAGATCGAAGTGATATCGCACTTAAGGTGATCGGCGCGCTGCCAGCTCGCAACGGCACGCATCAAAGCCTTGGTCGTCTGCCCACGCCGGGCTGGAGGGCTGAAAACCGATGGCAAGGGCGGCTTCCTTATGACCAAAACCCTGAATTCATTGGTGCTGACGGGGGGATCCTTGGCAATACAAATAACAAAGTGATTGACCGCCCTTTTCCAGATCACGTGAGTTTTCACTGGGGCGACAGCCAAAGGGTTCAACGCTGGCAACTGCTTATGCAGGGCCGAGCGGTCCATACACGCGAGAGCTTTATTGAGGGACAGCTAGATACAGTGTCTCCTACGGCGCGAAACCTACTGCCTCTCATCGGTGCGGATCTTTGGTTCACAGGGGAAGCGGCCGAAGCCGGGACACTTGAGCGGCGGCGCCAAGAGGCGCTGAGGCTTTTGGCTGAATGGAACGGCGAAATGAGCGAACACCTTCCGGAACCCTTGTTATATGCCGCCTGGATGCGGGCTCTGCAGGATAGGTTGGTCCGCGATGAGATGGGTCCACTGGCCGATGAGTTTACCCATGTAGAGCCGCTTTTTCTGGAGCGTGTCTATCGCGACGTTTCGGGCGCGTCTGTTTGGTGTGACGTTGTCCAATCTGCGCCGCTAGAAACTTGCACAGACATGGCGCGCATCGCGTTAGACGATGCGCTTCTTTGGATCGAAGAGACCTATGGCGCGGCTCGCATTGCGTCTTTGCGTTGGGGCGACGCGCATGAAGCGACCCATGATCATCCGGTTCTAGGCGGCGTGCGTGTGCTCAATTGGTTTGTAAATATCCGCCAATCCACAAGCGGCGGTGACAATACCCTAATGCGCGGCAAAACTCGGGGCACAGGAGCACATCCGTTTCGAAATGTGCATGGTGCCGGATACCGCGGTGTCTATGATTTCGCGGATCCCGATTCTTCAGTTTTTGTCATTTCAACCGGCCAATCAGGACACCCCCTTTCTCGGCACTACGATGATCTGGGTGATCTGTGGCGGCGTGGCGAATATGTACCCATGTCGCTGGACGCAGATCTGGCGCGTGCTGCGGCGATCGGGGTGACCCGACTGGTGCCGCGCTAGAGGCTGCTAAAAACGCAGCGACCGCTGAGCAGGTTGCGAATGACCATTAAATCAAAGGCGCGCAAATCTTGCAGCTTGCGTGCTGGTCCATTCAACAGTCAGTGTCACCCCGGTTTCGGTTGGCTCTTCTTGGGTCACGATACCTTGCTCATAGACCCATGCACGCTTCTTACCGTCCGCATGGGTTAAATCGAACGTTTCTTTGGTCTTTGGGGGCGTGATGCGCGCAGACACAGCTTCCAGAAGACGATCCATTCCCTCACCGGTCAAAGCGGAAGTTGCAAAGATCTCTTCACTGCGTGCAGCCAATGTCTTGGCCGTTTCTCGTGGATCTTCGTCCAGCTGATCAATCTTGTTCCAAACTTCCATCCTTGGCGTGGCTTCATCGATGCCGAGCCCCGAAAGAATATCTGCAACATCCCCCGCCTGCTCTTCGGTTTCCGGATGAGAAATATCGCGCACATGCAAAATGAGATCGGCACCTGTCACTTCTTCCAAGGTCGCGCGGAATGCTGCAACAAGCTCAGTTGGCAGGTCAGAGATAAACCCCACAGTGTCAGATAAGATCACGTCTGTTTCATCGGGGAGCTTTACTGCGCGCATGGTAGGATCAAGCGTTGCGAACAGCATGTCTTTTGCCATGACATCAGCACCGGTCAGCCGATTAAAGAGCGTGCTCTTACCGGCGTTCGTATATCCAACCAAGGCAACAACGGGGTAAGGAACCTTTGCGCGTGCTGAACGATGCAGCGTGCGGGTTTTGACCACTTTAGAAAGCTGACGCCGCAGACGGGTTAGTTGATCGTCGATTGCACGGCGGTCCGCTTCGATTTGTGTTTCACCGGGTCCGCCCACAAAACCCAATCCACCACGTTGCCGTTCAAGATGGGTCCATGCACGGACCAACCGTGTACGTTGGTAACTCAGATGTGCCATCTCAACTTGCAGGACGCCCTCGCGGGTGGCCGCGCGATCCGAAAAGATCTCAAGGATCAGCCCGGTGCGGTCCAGGATTTTTACCTTCCAAGCCTTTTCAAGGTTGCGTTGCTGAACCGGCGTGACCGGTCCGTCGATCAGGACAAGCTCAATTTCGTTGGCTTTAAAAACCGAGCCCAGCTCTTCAATCTTACCCTTACCAAAGAGCATTCCCGGCTGCGCTTTGGAAAGATTCACAACATCAGCGCCAGCGACCTCAAGATCCGGAAGTGCCACAGCAAGCGAAACCGCTTCCGACAAGGCATGCTCAGGGGTACGGCGCGCCACATCCGGTGTGTTACGCGTTCGGATGTGTGGATGAAGCACCCAAGCACGAGTTGCTACTGTTTCAGTTGAATGTGGATCAGTCATGAAAGCCCCAGAACTTGGGGATCATTCTTCCCCGTCATAAAGAGAGATGGGTTGCGACGGCATAATTGTCGAGATCGCATGTTTATAAACAAGCTGGCTTTGCCCGTCGCGGCGCAAGAGAACGCAAAAATTGTCAAACCACGTTATGACGCCCTGCAGTTTAACCCCATTGATGAGGAATATGGTCACAGGCACTTTTGTCTTGCGGAC
>CALKJA010000053.1 GCA_937995865.1 uncultured Paracoccaceae bacterium
CCCGGCTCGAGACCACAGGAAGCCGAGATGACCACCTTAGGTGTCGCGTCATCAATGCGCGTCGCCAGTTCTTGCGGCGCAAATCCACCAAAAACCACCGAGTGAACGGCCCCAAGACGTGCGCAAGCAAGCATCGAGAAAACAGCCTGTGCTACCATCGGCATATAGATAACAACGCGGTCCCCTTTTTCGACACCCAGCCCCCGCAACACATAAGCCAATGCGCTGACTTGCTCCTGTAGCTGGGCGTAGGTGTAGCGTTCAACCGTATCGGTGACCGGACTGTCATAAATGACAGCCTGCCGGTCTCCATGGCCTGCCTCGACATGGCGATCTACGCAGTTATAGCAGGTGTTGCACGTCGCCCCGTCAAACCATCGGCCATAGGCACCACTTTGCGCGTTGAACACAGAGGTTGCTGGCGTGAACCAGTCGATGTCTTTGCCGGCCTCTTCCCAAAACCCTTCGGGATCAGCTTTCCATGCATCATAAATTGCGGGGTATTGCGACATGCTCATTAACCTCAGCAGGTGTAATTCAAACCAAGGCGGCCGCCATCAACATAGATGGTCTCCCCCGTGATGTAGCTCGCTTTCTTTGAGCACAGAAACGCAACCACATCGCCAATTTCACTCGCATCACCAGCGCGGCCCAAGGGCGTGCGCGACATTGCCATTTTGAACGCTTCGGGGTTTGCATTCACGCCGGCCATCATCTCGGTATCGATAGAACCGGGGCCAACCGCGTTCACGCGGATGTTGTTTTTTGGCCAGCGCAAGTGCAGCAACTTTTGTGAGCTGCATCACCCCGCCTTTTGACGCGCAGTAAGCTGGGATCGCTGGGATTGCGACCTGTGCGTTAATTGAAGACATATTGACGATGGCCCCCGCGATGCCATGCTCGACCATATCACGCGCGGCCAATTGCGTTGCGATGAACACCCCACGCAGGTTGATATCGATAACTTTGTCGAATGTATCCAAGTCATAGCTGAGAAAATCACCGGGGCTGGCGATCCCTGCATTGTTTACAAGCGCGCTAAGCGGGCCATGATCCGCTGAGATCTGTGCAAACATGGCCTCGATCTGGGCACGATCCCCCATGTCGCAGGCGATTGATGTACCTCCAAGCTCCTTTGCGGCCTCAGACACACCTTCAGCGTTGATATCGGACAAAATCACGTCATAGCCGTCATCAAACAGCGCTTTTGCACAGGCATATCCGATGCCTTGCGCGGCACCTGTGATCAATGCGATTGGTTTCTTGCTCATGGTTTATCCTTTAAATCCGTAGTCTTTTTGGGCTTGCGCATCGGAAATCAATCCAGCGCGTACATCTTCAGCCACTAGTGTTTTTTCTCGATCCGCCGCTTGGCCGTAACCGCCACCACCTGGAAGGCTAAGCCTAAGGCGTTGGCCATTCTTAACCAATTGCCGCCCTTTGCTGCGCAGTTTCGTTCCATCGCTTAGCTCAACCCGACCCGCAGCGCCTGCGCCACCGCCATCACGGCCACGCGCTGCGTTTTCAACGCGGTCAAACATGGCGTTGAAGTAGAAGTCATAGCCGTCGCGCGGCTCAATTTCGATCGTCTGGCCAAGGCCTCCCCGCAGCGCGCCGATGCCCCCTGAACCTTCCCGCAGGTCTTTGCGCCACACCGTGATGGGTCCAACATGCTCGGTTGCTTCGACGCTCATCGTCGAGACGCCAGAGGGAAACGCCGTTGCCGACAGCCCATCATGTGCTGGCCGCGCGCCGGTACCACCGGAATTGAACATCAGCACTTCGGCATTGCGCAACCCGCTGTTGGCATCACTGGGGCGGGCTGAAATCTGGATATTCCACAGCGCACTGGCCCCTTCGGCGGGCACAGTGTTTGGCAGGGCTTGGTGCAACGCGCCAAGAACAACGTCAGGAACCAGATGCCCAAGGACATGCCGCACGGACACAGGTGCGGGCCGTTTTGCCGCAAGAATGCACCCTTCAGGCGCGGTGATCACAAAGGGTTCCAGCGATCCTGTGTTATTTGGCACTTGAGGCGCAATCGCGCATTTCAAGCCATAACAGGCGTAAGCACGGGTATAAACTTCGGGAACATTGACCCCAAAGCGGCTCATCCCCGACGTGCCGTAAAAATCAGCCGTGAGGGTATCGCCCACCACATCAAGCTTTACCGCCATCAGCACAGGATCATCATAGCCGTCGACCTGCATGCTGTGGCTGAACGATCCATCTGGTACTTTTGCAATCGCCTGATGAGTGGCTTTGCGGCTGGTCTCGATGATGAAATCAGATAGCCCGTCCAGATCAGCGATGCCAAATTCACCCAGCATTGTCTGAAGGCGGCGATCTCCGGCCTCGTTGCACGCGGCCAGAGAATACATATCCCCCACAACCTGATCAGGTTCGCGCACATTTGCCCGCACGATGCGGATCAAATCCTGCGACACCGCACCGCGCTCTGCGAACTTCATGATCGGGATCAACAGGCCTTCTTCGTAGACTTCATTGGCATCCGGCCCAAAGCCGCGCCCGCCAATATCAACGACATGTGCGGTACAGG
>CALKJA010000054.1 GCA_937995865.1 uncultured Paracoccaceae bacterium
ACTGTGTCACTAGCAGGTGGGGTTTCGTCAAGAAGGGTATCTAGTGCAGGATCGTAGTCCACAATTTCTGTGCCAGAGCCACTAAATTGAGGGTCTATGATGATGTATTCGTGGTTTTCTGGGTCTTCATTTTGGTCAACAAAGAACTTGTTGAGGTCAAGGCCTATGTCGAACCCAGAAGCGGAGAGATTGGTTATGACAAAGTCCGAAACATTGTTGCCCAGGACCAGTCCTTTTTCCTCGGCGCCGAAAGAATCTGACTCTCGGGATGTTAGGTCAAAGTCGTCCAGCAGGTAATGCGAGGTATATTGGAAAAAGGCGCCAGATTCCACGTTCCAGGCTGTGAAATCAGAGAAGATGCTGTGAATGTCATGACCTTGCGTTGGATCGCCCTTGAGGACTTGCAGGCCGTTATTGGCAGCTATTGTTTCGTTGCCTTCAAAATTTAGGATTGGTGCGCGATCTGGGATCACGTTGGTTTGGTAGTTGAATGCAGATGCGAACTCATGATCGTTTGAATCAAAGGTCAGTTGTTGATCATCTGCCAATTGTCCACGGTGGAAATACATGTAGCCGTTGTTGACGCTTGCGGCGATGTTGTTGGTTGAGTCTACCATGCGACCTTGGAACCAGAAGCCGTCACCGGTTTTGCCGGTATCAAAGTTTTCCAGATCAGTTGTTTCTTTTACCCAGCCCCAGCCCTCGGCATAGATGGCAATATTATCGTTCCAGCTGCCGATTTCATTGCCACTTTCAGCGACAAAACCAGCACCAAAGGTGTCATAGGACGCATTGTTGTCGAAAATGGCGTTGGAATCGTGGTGCACGAAGCCCCAGCCGGGGGAGCCGAATACAGAGTTACCAATGACAAGGGCCGGATCATCGACGTCATCCGTACCTGCGCGGTGGATATGCAGTCCGTAGCGGCCCTTGACGTTGCTGTCGAATAGGATCCCATTGCCATCATCAACAAAGGTATCAGCGGATTTGTCAGTACGCCCGAGTTCATGAAACTCAGCGTAACGCACGTCGATGTCATCAGAATGCATGAACATCGCATGGCCACGTTCATAGATTTCTGCTGAATCGGGGTCTTCGGTCTCTACAGAGACGTTGCGCGTGTAATTGGCGACAGAGGTTTTCAGATCCTCGCGCGGGGAATCGTGATCAAATATTAGCGCATCTGCGAAATGGACGGTATCGCCCTCAATATGGCTGATCACACGGACTTCGTCTTCGTGCGTTGAATTGGTTCGATCGCCATCAGCGGACGATTCATCAAATTTGTAGCCGTCATAACTGGTGCCTGCGATGACGATGGTATCACCAACCTGCCACCCGATAGGAAGCTCTGCAAAGGTGACAGAGGTATCACCAGCCATTGGATCTTCGATGACTTTCTCGTGGGAATCCTTCACCGCACCGTGGATTTTGACATCACCGTGCGAAATGAGACCGCGACTGATCAGGGTAGGGTCCCAATCGGTGTCGATGGCGCCGTTGTTTGCGATGACAATGTCGACGTCGACATCTGCGTCAACAGGGTCGTGCTCTGTTCCGATGGTCAAAACCCCATTTGGGGCGACAACAAACGTGTCTATGACCATTTTAGAGTCGGTATCGGTTGCAAAATCGAGTTGCCCATCAATCCTTAAAGTGAACAGTCGAGCGTCGCTGACCTGATCGTAGTCCATTGTGATGCTGTCTGGGATCAGTACTTTGGCATCATCCCCGGGGACTTCGCCGTTGTGCCAGTTGCTTGGATCAAACCAACTGCCATTGCCGATTGCGATATGGGTTGCGTCTTCCCGCGCTACGAGATCCAATAGTTCCATATGTTCGGTCATCAGTGCAGAGTGATCGTCATGGGCGTGAGCTTCTTCTGCGTGAATGACGTTGTGAACAAATGCCGCGATTTCTTCGGACGTCATGGGAGGGGTGACGTCTGCTTCTGCATCCGCTGTGTGGTGCACATGTTCCGCTCCATCTACTTCTTGTGCATCTGAGGCGTGGTGCGTGCTGTCATTTGCAGATTCTTCTTCTGAATCGGACGTTTGATGTTCGTGGTTATCTGAAGAGGCGGCCGCAGCATTTGGTTCTTGATGATCGTCGTTGTTGTTTGAAGTCTGCTCTGAACCCACATGAGCGTGATCGTCCGCTTGAGCCTGACTTTCATCATTCGTTGTAGAAGGCACGACATTGGTGCTGGGTTGCTGTTGATCGGTGATCGTAACGTCGTCGCGTGTCGATGTGTTGCGTGCTTTGGCTGCAGAAACGGCGCCAGTTATGCCCAACAAACTTAGAAGGAAGGCCCAAATCATGACATTTGACCTTCTGCGCAAGCGGCCTTTGTCGATCGTATCAAGGCAACGACGTAAGGATGTGGCGTTTGTAAAGGGCATAAGAAGCTTTCTGAATGGCGCGTATGTACCATAGATGCCTTCAATTCCCTTACAAGAATTGAGTGCCCGGGCGAAGCTGTAAAGTATTCTGTATTCATCGGTATGTGTGTGTCCGATTGCTGACAAGATATGAAAACCTCGTCCAGTTTCATTAAAAATTGTGGCATTTTAGAGCTATCAACGTGACTTCGAGTGGGCACTCAATCGAACTTCAGTGATTCAAAAAAAGCAGGCGACAATCAGCCGTTGTGAGAGCTTGAGGTCTGCGGTTTCCGGCGCATTTTTTTGGGGGGATAGAGGTGCTGTATGGTCCCGTTGAATTCAATATTTTAATGGGGGGTATTCCACTGTAATTACCATAATCCAAATTATTGGCCTTCATCATTCGCGATGGAGCCCCAGCCCCAGCCAGCCCGCAAATCGATCCCGTTTGACCGTGGCTTTGAGTTTCGCGCTTGACGTAAGCTGAAGTCCGGCACCGCCACCGACAGTTGCTTCTGTGATCCGCAACTCGTGGCACTTTCTCCCTCTCGGGACATTGCCGTGCAATGCCCTGCCGTGCAATGCCCTGCCGGGCAATAGATCGCAATATGAAGACGATTAGGGATTGCCTGAACCCTACATGTCTCGGATGGCGCACGCCCACCTAAGCATTCAGAGAAGAGATGATGAAACTGAGACAGAGAAAAACTTCGCAACGACCCTCGAGCCCTCAGAATTCCCTCTTACTCGCATTGATGACATTCTGATAAGAGCCTGCTAATGGGAGCTTTACGGTGCGGTTGTCTGGCACAGAGGACTTCTTGTTTGAGCCCTGCCGACAATTTTATCCGAAGATGACGGGAAAAACGTGTTCGAATTTATAAGCGGCATTTGTGTGAACGTGCCAACGCGGGAAGCCTTGTTTCGTGATGTTCGGGCGCGGCTTGGGGACCACAAAGGGTTTTCGATTGCGACCCTTAATCTTGATCATGTGATCAAGCTGAGGCGTGACCCAATATTTCTGGAATCCTATGGACAGCACAGCCATATCACCGCGGATGGCAATCCTATTGTGATGTTTTCGCGTCTGGCTCGGCAAGAGCTTGAACTGATCCCGGGATCTGAATTGATTGAGCCTGTCGCTGAGATTGCAGCAGAGCTTGGGGTCAAAATCGCTCTATTTGGCTCTACGACTGCTTCTTTGGATGAGGCCGCTGCGGCGCTGACCCGCAAGTTTTCAAATCTTGATGTTGCGTTGATACACGCCCCACCCATGGGGTTTGACCCGGTTGGCCCGGATGCGGAGGCCTTCATCGAAATGTTGCGGGCGTCCCAAGCCCGGTTGTGTTTCTTGGCATTGGGTGCGCCCAAGCAAGAAGTCTTCGCCGCCTTTGCACAAAAGCAAATTGCAGAGGTGGGGTTCTTCTCCATTGGTGCGGGGCTTGATTTTATCTCTGGAAGACAAGTCAGGGCACCAAAGCTGGTGCGCAAGCTGGCATTGGAATGGGCATGGCGTTGGGCAAAGGATCCGCGTCGATTGACGGCCCGCTATTTGGGGTGCATTGCGGTTCTGCCTCGTTTGCTTGTGAAGGCGCTGAAAGTACGTGTCGCGCAGTCCGTGACCAAACCGTAAGAGCTGAGAATGACCGTTGAAAAAGATCAAGAGACGGAAGTTTCTGGCGGCATGCGCAACCGCATATTGTCGTCGATCAAACTGTCATCGCTCAAGTTTTCGTCCCAAATCGCGCTACGGCTGATTTCCACGATTGTTCTAACCCGGCTCTTAGCGCCAGAGGTCTACGGTGTTTTCGCGATTGTGCTTTTGTATCGCTACTTGCTTGAAATGTTTTCCGATCTTGGGCTGCGCTCTGTTGTTTTGACCAAAGAAGGGGAAACTGACGACACCTTCTTGCAAACGGTCTGGACGGTTTCTGTACTGCGCGGCTTGTTGATCTTGGTCATGACCGGGGTAATTGCCTTGGTGATCGCTTGGCTTCAGACGAGGGGCAACTTGGCGGCCGATAGTGCTTATGCCGCTCCGGCTTTGCCTTGGGCCATTGCGGCGCTTGGCGGGGTTACTTTGCTGGAAGGTTTCCAGACGACAAACCGCTTTGTTTACGAGCGCAAAATGCAGTTTGGTTTTATCACCCTCAATGCGATTGTCGCGAACGTGGTGGGCTTGATCGTCACCATTGCGATAGCTTGGTGGCTGCGGTCTGTATGGGCTCTAGTGATAGGTGCTTATTTTCAGGCTCTAACACTGATGATTATGGGTTTTGTTGTCTTCAAGGGCGCTCATATGCGTTGGTCGCTTGATCGCCCGTCTTTGGGAGTAGTGATCGATCGCGGGAAATGGATTGTAGGCCATTCGGTTTTGACGGCTTTGGCTCAAGCGGCGGATCGCATTGTGTTGGGCTTGGTGATGAACTCAGCGATGTTTGGTTACTACTTCATCGCTCGCCAGATCGTGGATATTGGTCTGACCTTCCTGAATACTGTCCATGCCCAAATGGGTCTGCAAGTCTTTAGGCATATCGTCGAGGCAGAGCCGACAGCGTTTCGATCCAATTACTATAAGTACCGACTTTTGTTTGACGGTCTGGCAGGGCTTGGCGCGGGCGGCATGTTTTTGCTGGCTCAGACGCTTGTCGATCTGGTTTTTGATGATCGCTACACAGACGTCGGGCCGATGGTAGAACTCTTGGTGTTTTCCTTACTGCCCGTCGGCGCGCTTGTTTTGCGTGAAGCCTATAGCGCAGAGCGCAAATTCCGGCAGATGACTATTCTAAGCTTGGTTTCCACAATCACTCTTTGGGTTGGGTTGTTAATTGCTGTCTGGTTTGACAACGTATCAGGCGCACTTTTGATTATTGCGTTGCACCGCATCCCAGAGGCGGCCATTTTGTGGTGGCTTGCGGGTCAACGTAATTGGTTGGTCCCTTGGCGGGAAACCTTGGTCTTGATGTTCTTTGGTATTGGAGCTGGATTGGGCTGGGCCATACTGCAAATTTGGAAGGTCTTCGCATGAAATTGGGTCTCGTGACCCCCGGTTGGCCAGGGCACAACACGCCTAATGGGATTGCCACGTCCGTCTATCATTTGGCCATGGGGTTGCAAGCGATCGGGCATGAGCCGGTGATCATTACAATTACAAAAGATGGTCCGCAGCCTGAAGGAATTCCTGTTTTCTCGCTTCAGCCACGTTCTTGGAGCATTTTGCAAAAGATACGCCATCGATTTGGCGCGTTAGATATTCAACAGGAAGTCTTTGGTCAAAGGCTGGCTGATGCGGTGGATAAAGCGGCGATCGAGCATGATCTTGACGCTGTGATCGTAGAGGAAACCCATGGCTGGGCCAATGCAATCATCGCAGCTCAGACCGTGCCAGTTGTCGTCTTTTTACATGGACCTTGGATATTGCATCAAGCGTTGCAATCGGATGGCAATGACAAGCGTGATCGCAATAGGCTTGCTAAGGAAGCAAAGCTTTTTGCTGCCGGAACGGCTTTGATCTCACCCGCACAGCAAGTGTTGGAGGCCGTCGAACAAGCGGTGGATGTCAGCCATATGCCACGCAAAGTTATACGAAATTCTTATCCAGTGCGGAAATCTGTTTCAGCGCGAGAACGACAAATCTTGTTTGTGGGTCGATACGATCGGCACAAGGGAGGCGACACAGTGATAAAAGCCTTCGAACACCTTGCCGCACGCCGTGCAGATGTGACCCTGACATTTGCAGGTCCAGACTCCGGCGTTCTTCAAGCAGATGGAACGTCCCAATCAATAAAAACGGCAATTTCCCAGTTGCCCAAAGATACGCAGGATCGATTGAACTGGGTCGGGCGTCAGACGGTCGAAGATATAGCAAAGCTGCGAAACACGCATACCATTGCTTTGATCGCATCGCGGTTTGAGAATCTAAATTACACCATGCTGGAAGCAATGGCTGCGGGACAAGCTATCGTCTCCACAAATGTTGGTGGGCCGGCAGAAGTGCTTGAACATGAAAAGACAGCCCTTTTGGTGCCCTCTGATGATCCCGTAGCGATGTCAAAGGCGTTAGAGAGACTTTGGGACGATCCAGACCTTGCACAGAGCCTTGGCCGAGCTGCGCGACAAACACTTTCGTCTGATTTTGCTCCAGAGTTTATCGCAGAAGATCTTGTGCAATTTCTGAATGGCGCTCTGTGAACGCGCGGCTGTATTCTTAACAAAAAGCAGCTAAAAGACACTGGCGCAGGGCTCCTGCATGGTTCATTCAATTTTTGGGGCCTAGATGTCACCTATCGTTTCTTCAAAGCTTGTCACCGTATCTTTTTGGTTTGCCCTTTTGGCAGCTCTTACGATTTCCATCTTGTGCATTTTCTTCATGACAGCTGAATACGATGAGGCCTGGATTGCGGCTTCAGGGCGTCAGGCTTTTAATGCGCTAGCTGTTCCTCAGGTTAAGCCGGTTTTGACCACTGGTGGCGTGCATTTTCTGTTTACAGGGTTGGTCGCTCAGCTTGATCTCCCACCGATCTTGATGGCGCGCTTGTTTTCGTTGTTTTGCATGGTCTGTCTGCTCTGGCTGAGCAATCGAGCCTTGCGGCGTTGGTTGCCAGACCGCAACGAACGTCGGATAGCTGTGATGACGGCCATTGCTGCGCCAGGAACGTTTTTCATGGCGGGAATGGGGTTCGGAGTTGTAGCGGCAACTTGTTTGTTTTTTGTCGGGCTCATTCTGTTGGGGCGTAGAACCACCATTGAGCTTACTGATGCGCTATTGGCGGGTTTTTTTCTGGGGCTTGCGGTATCGACGCGTTGGGTCTTTATCCCAGTCTTGCCTGTCGTGCTTTTGTTCGTGCTGCAAGATCGCGAAACGCGACTTCGTAGCTTTCTGATGATATTGCTAACGGGGCTGGTCACGGTTGGTGTTTTTGCTGGGTTGTTTATTTTGCAGTCGACGCTGCTTGATGGAACAGGACCGCAGCAAGCAGTTTCCTTGTCGAGGAACGCATCTGCGTCAGGTCTGAATGTCGCGTTTCCTGAACTATCACGTGTCTTGGCCTTTCTCGCGCGTAGTGCTGTGCTTTTACCTTTGCCTTTAATTGGGATCGCGGCGTTGACAATTTTTGCGCTGCGTCATGATAAGACTTTGCAGCGCGGATTGGTGGTACTGTTTGCGGTTGCTGTACTCTTGCTTTTGGCTTGGATCTTACGCTCTCCGTGGATGCATCTGAGATATATGTGGCCAGCTATGTTTAGCCTGAACCTTTGCGCAGGTGTTGGGCTTGCACTGCTCTATCGGGCAGCCCGAACACCGGAGGCTTATGTGCTACGGCTATTTGCTGTCATAACGCCGCTGCTGCTGTTGGGAGGGCAAATCGTTGTGGGGCTTCGCTTGGTTGCCATTGGTGCGGCGTTGCAGGTCAATGCCAGCGGATACGACAACTTAGAAAACCACTTCAAACCCTTCTATCTTATCCAAGAAGAAGCAGAGATCGTGAATTTCTTACGCCAAGAGATCCCATCGGATGCGGTGATTGTGACACCGTCTTTACCTGGAGAACATGGGGCGCTTCCGTTGGCACTTTTGTCTGAACGGAGAATAGAAGACTTCAGGGACGTAGAGCGTGAAGAGATTTCCCCAGACTTTGTCATCTTGCATCGTTTTTCGCCTTTGAACACAGAAGGGGAAAAATGGGTGTCTAGTCTTGGTGAGCCACAAACTCGGATAAAGGGATATAGCGTCTTTGCTTTCCCTCAGGGCGGTCAACTTCCTGATCCCAAGGAGATTTTGATCCCTTCACAGCTCTATCGCTTTTCATTGACCAAGTGGGCGTCGCTTACGGGTTTTTGATCACCTTAGAAAGCGGCGATACCAACGCTGATAGGGTTTTTCCAGCCAAACGGTTGCCCCATAGCTAATAGCTATGACACCGATGAGCATGATAAGCATCCAAGCCTGAGAGGCGTAGACGTCAATGTTGAGCGCTATTTTCGCGATTGACCCGAAGGTCGCAAAGCAAAGCAAATGCACAAGATAAAGGATGTAAGAGCTTTCTCCCCAGGTCTCTAGGGCTGGCATTGGCTTTAGCGAAAACCCAAGCGTTCCGAAGACTAGAAATGCGGCTGGAATACCTGCGGAAATTTCTCGACCCCAAGGCGCGGTATCGACGTGGTAGCCGACCAAATACGCGGCAACGCTTGTTCCTCCAAGGACAATAGCAGGAAATCGAAAGCGGCGTATTACTTCTGGTTTGAGAGTAAATAGAACAGCGATCAACGTTCCAAAGAGAAATTCGAGCACAGCGGAATGTAGGGGAATCTGCAGCCATATTGGCACGTCCTGGACAAAGTGGAGCGCTACCTGCGAGATGATCACCCAGAGCACGAGCGCGCTAATCAGTCTGCGTAAGCCGCCATTAAAGAACGTTAAAGCAAACACACCATAGAACAACAGTTCAAGGGTCAGTGTCCATGCAATGATAATGATATGATCTGGATAAGGCAGTAAAGCATATGACACCAATATCGCGGACCAGGTCAAAGATCCTGTTGGGTCTGCTGCAATCATTGACTGTGCCAGAACTGCGAGGATGTAGAGCGTTAAAATCACCCAATAGGGTGGTATGATCCGCCAAAACCGGGCTTTCAAAAACCGCTGTGCAGAGAGATTTGCACGACCTTGCGACGCATAAAGAATGATAAAACCGCTAATCACAAAGAAGATATCAACGCCAATTTCGCCCCCTGCAAAGATTTTGAATAGGCGCGGATCGTGACCGTTTTCAACCGAGGCTGCATAGAGATGAAAGCCTGCGACCGTTGTCGCCGCCAACCCTCGCAGCAGTTGTAAACTGACGATCTTTGACATCACGCAACTACCTAAAAAGCTTCCAGAGGTCATCTAACCGGTACATGCGACTAATACTAGAAGGAGGATCAAAGAGGGTGCATGAATAACCTTGAGTGAGTGATTTAAACTTCTTACTAGGATTTAACAGTCTTCCAGATCCGGAAAGTAAAGCTTTATGAAGTGTCTGATGTTGCAGGTAGGTGACTATGCCGATGCCTATAATCGTTTCGCGGCTGGGGGCAAAGAGAACTATCGTGGGCAAAAACACTCAGTTGATTTCGTTGCTAATCTCGTACGTCCGGATTTGTCTTTTACCGTTCTGGCAGTCTGCGGGCGTGAGCATCGCGAAACCGTGGCAGAGGGGCTGACCTCTGTTGGGATAACAATGGAACAATCCTATGATCGCGCTTTCGTGCGAAAGATTATGCAAGAGGAAGCTCCCGATCTTTTCATCTGTCGGGTACCCAACCACCATTTCATTGGTGAAGCAAAGCGCTTGAATTATCGCACATTGGGCTTTTTTGCAGATTTCTTTGCCAATGGTTCGCTGCGGTTGATTTATCAAAATGCGCTCACTGCCCTAGCCGTGCGCGCACCCAATTTCACCTGTCTTGCCAATCACAGTTTGAACGCTTCGATTTCTATTCATAAGACGCTGCGCTATCCCAAAGACAAGATCGTGCCTTGGGAAGAGACGCCCATCGCGCAGATCGGCGCGCCCAAAGCCCGTGTGGCAGACAAAGAAAACCTCAAGCTGTTTTTTGCTGGTGCAGTTACAGAAGAAAAAGGTGTCGGCGACTGCCTGAAAGCGCTGAAAATCCTCAAAGAAACGTATCCGGGTGCGCGGTTCAACTTTGCAGGTCGCAAAGATGACACTGATTGGGATGGACAAGCAGATGCTTTGGGCTTGTCTGACAGTGTGACGTTTCTAGGACTGATAGCTAATGAAGAGGTGCGCCATCAAATGAAGGTCAGCGATTTGGTTGTTGTTCCTACCCAGCACAGCTACGCTGAAGGTCTGCCCAATACCATTATCGAAGCCTTGACCTCTGCGACACCAGTGGTCTTGTCCGATCATCCGGCCTTTAATTCGCGGTTTAGCGGTCAGGATGATGTGGCTGTTTTTGAAGCTGCAAACCCCAATGCCTTTGCCGCCAAGATTTCTGAATTGGTCGAAAATCCTGTGCTTTATGAAACCCTTTCAAGGAATTCGGAACAGACCCAGAGGGCCCTCTATGTTGGGCTTGAGTGGGTTCATCTTGTGAAAAACTTTCTTGAAGATCCCGAAAATACGACCGGTTGGGTGCAAAAACACAACCTTCCTGCTCTTCAGGCGGAACAGGCGACGTGACGCGCAGTGCTATAGAAGTAGCAGGTCAATCTCGCTTTGGTTATCCAGTTCTAGGGATTCCATCGTACCTTCGGCAATGACTTCAGTCGTGGTAATGACGTCTGATAGGACAGTGCCGCCCTCCGGTTGTTGTGCGACTTCGGCGGGATCATCTTCGCCGCTCTGGCTTTTGGATAGTACCAAAAGCCCTAGAAAACCTAGAAGCGGAAGGAAGAGGGTACCTGTCGCTGCGCCCAAGGCAGAAAGACCCAGCATAATTCCGGTTTGTGCGCCGGCATTGTCCTCTGCCGCTTCTGTCGGCGCTTCGTCTACAGTTGATGTGTCTTCGACCTGATCAACTGTCTCAGACGCTGCTTGCTCGTGAACTTCTTTAGCCGATTGATCGCCTTGCAGCGTTTCTTGAACAACCTCCGCGGCTACCTCAAGAACCGGTTCTTCCGTGTTAGGCTCCAGTTCTGGCTCTGTAGCCAGAACGGAAGGCTCTACAGCAGGGTCTTGCGATGCGGACTCTGATTTGACAGCCTGTGTCGAATCTTTGACCTCAGGAGCTTGAACAAGAGGCTCTTCTGTCTGTGCCGCAACCTCAACAAGAGGCTCTTCCAAGACAGGTTCTTGTGGGTTTGCTTCCTCTTCCACAAGCTGCACCGGTTGCGGCGCGGGGTCTTCCGCTATGATGAGCTGGGCTACTTGTTCTTCGATCACAACGTTAGGTTGGGAGTCTTTTGAATCAGGTTCTTGAAGCTCAGGTTCCGGTTCTGTCTGAAGGATGAGGTCCTCTAGAGGTTGCAAACCAAGGTTTTCTCTTAGGTCTGATTGCTCAAGAATTTCATTTGAAAGATGCTCAAGAAAAGTGTC
>CALKJA010000055.1 GCA_937995865.1 uncultured Paracoccaceae bacterium
GCAGCTGAAAGATCTCCAATTGCGTGTCTTCATACATCCAAGATCCCATATCGAAGGGCGTGGTCCAGCCCTCATCCTCGGCATTGCGTTCATAGTAGCTTTGGATACTTTCCGCAGACCATGTGATCCTGTGAAAGCCGACGCGCGCACCGCGCGCCATGCTGCGGGATGCCCCTCCGAGAAAGACAAACATGCAGCTGCTCTCGCATTGGCGGTCAATGGTCGTATTCAGCTCAAAATCGATCAAGATGTCGGCCATATCCAGTGCCGCATAGAGCCCCCCGCCTGAGCTATTGAGGCTCACACGGGTCACAGTTGGATTGTCGCGCAGCATCGTTCGCAGCGTCTCTACATCGTCTCGCTCAATGCCCGCTGCCTCATTGCCTTCGGTGTTGAAAAACAATGTCGTACCATCGATGCGCCAACGGTCAGACTGTTGTTGCGCGCCGGCTTGACCGCAAAGCAGACAAGCAAGGACAGCGCAAAGCTGCGGGATCAAAAAGCGGCCTAACATCGGTGTAAACTAACAGCTTGCCGCAGACCTGCACCCCAAAAATGGGCGCAGATCCGCATGTATTCAACGACCCTACGTGTGCGGTCAGACTGCCGCTTTCAGCGCATCGACGAGATCCGTGCGTTCCCAGCTAAATCCACCATCCGCTTCAGGGGTACGGCCAAAGTGGCCGTAGGCGGCGGTGCGTTGGTAGATTGGCAGACTCAAAGACAAGTGTTCGCGAATGCCGCGCGGCGTCAGGTCCATGCATTTGGCCACCGCTGCTTCGATTGCCGCTTCATCGACTTGGCCTGTGCCATGTGTATCCACATAAATCGATAGCGGGCGCGCCACGCCGATCGCATAGGACAATTGCAAGGTGCAGCGTTCGGCCATCCCTGCAGCCACAATATTCTTGGCCAGATACCGCGAAGCATAGGCCGCGGAGCGGTCCACTTTGGTTGGATCTTTACCAGAGAATGCGCCGCCGCCATGCGGTGCCGCCCCCCCATAGGTATCAACAATGATCTTGCGGCCTGTCAGGCCCGCATCGCCATCTGGGCCACCAATAACAAATTTGCCCGTTGGGTTCACGTGCCACTCGGTTGTGTCACTGATCCAGCCATCCGGCAGGCTTTCACGGATATAAGGCTCCACCACGGCGCGCACATCGGCGCTTGTCATGTTTTCATCCAAATGCTGTGTCGACAGCACGATTGAGGAGACACCAACAGGCTTGCCATCTTGATACAAGACGGAGAGCTGGGATTTAGCATCCGGGCCAAGCGTTGGCTCCGTGCCATTTTTGCGAACCTCGGCCAAACGCCGCAAGATGGCATGCGAATATTGGATCGGTGCAGGCATCAGCGCATCGGTTTCATTGGTGGCGTAGCCGAACATAATGCCCTGATCGCCAGCGCCTTCATCGCCTTGTTCGCCTGTCACACCCTGCGCGATATGGGCGGACTGTTCGTGCAGCAAGTTCGTGACCTTGCACGTGTTCCAGTGGAATTTCTCTTGCTCATAGCCAATATCTTTGATGCAAGCGCGGGCGATGTCTTCAATCTTGCCCATATATTCCTGAAGCTTTTCAGGATCGGTCAGGCCGACCTCCCCACCAATGACCACACGGTTTGTGGTTGCAAAGGTTTCGGCTGCAACACGGGCGAGCGGGTCTTCTGCCAGAAAGGCATCCAAGACAGCATCTGAGATGCGGTCACACACTTTGTCAGGGTGCCCTTCAGAAACAGACTCCGAAGTAAACGTATAAGAAGATCGGGACATTACAGGTAGTGCTCCATTGAAATGTTGCTGTCACGCCAGGAAGCCGTTGTGCCAGATTACGCGGTCTCGCTAAGCGCCACGGCGTAGGGCGTCAATGAGAATCCCGTCCAACTTGGCACACGGATGTTGCACTGCGGCTTCGCTGCCGCTTTTAGGCTGTGTTGCTTTAAAAATCTTTATCACAAGTCAGCTTTGCTTGGGCCCCCGGCTTCTCCCCAAGGGCCATCCCAGATGCCCCGCGATCGCTTGGAGCAGCAACATCAGGCCGATCAGCACAACAAAGGGAAGCTCTCCTGCGCGGGAATACAGCGTTTCCGGGCGCGCATGCGGCAAACGCGCCTGGGCAAATCCCTGTGTGCCAAGAGGCTGCGCCGCAACAACATGGCCGCGAGCGTCGATAACGGCCGAAATGCCGGTATTGGCGGACCGCGCCACGGGCAAGCCAAACTCAATTGCGCGCGCTTGCGCTTGCGCCAGATGTTGCGCGGGCCCGCCCAACGTCCCAAACCATGCATCATTGGTGACAATGCTCAAAAGCGCCGGGCGCTGGTCGCCGCGCAACACAAAATGCGGGAAAATCCCTTCGTAGCAGATCATGGGCTGCACTTTACCGATGCCCGGCACATCCATTACAGCCGGACCAGGCCCCGGCGCGTAGCCAAAATTCACCTCTGCGGCGAGACCAAAGATCCCCCAGCGCGAAAAGACAGACGCGAGCGGCATGTACTCACCAAAGGGCACCAAATGCGCCTTTTCATAGTATCCAATCAATGTGCCGGCGCCCGCGACAAGCGCAAGCCCGTTATAGGGACGTCCGTCCCATCGGCGCACCCCAGCTAGAACGGGCTTAGCCCCCGTGGCCTCGGTCATAGCGTCAAAACGGGGCTTTGCATTCCTCAGCCACTCAGGGATCACAACCTCCGGCCAGATGGTCAGGTCCGCAGGCTCTCCTGCACGGGTCGCCTCAATCCCACGCTGAAAGAAACCGTCAACTTTGGTGATGTCCCATTTCTCGCCCTGCGGCGCATTGGGCTGCACCACACGGATCAACGGGGCATCGGGCGCTGGTTCTGCGCCGCGCGGCGCTGGTGCCACGGTCACGGCAAGAAGCCCAACTGCGGCAATTGCCCCAATGCGCCAACGCAGAGACGCCCAGACGCCAATCAGCAGCAAAAGGGTGAGGCCATAGGGGCCCGTCCAGCCCGCCGTTTGATAACCCAGCCGATCCACCCACGCTGTCACCAGCATCGCCCAAGGGAAGCCTGTAAACACATGCGCCCGCAACAGCTCTGCCAACGCCCAGCCTACACACAGCACCACGCCAGACTGCCGCCACCCGGCAACTGCAAAAGCCGCCCCCCAAAACAAAGCAAGCCCGCCTGCCATTATGCAAACGGCAAACGGCGCCATCCACCCATGCCGGGCGATATCCACCAAGAACGGCTCAACCAACCAATGAAACGTGACGAGAAAATAGCCCGCGGCAAAGCCCCATCCCGCCCAGAACGCGCGGCGCGGCCCAAGTCTCCAAGGCCGCAAGAGGAAAACCCCAAACAGCGCCAAAAGCGAAAAACCCGGCTCTGCCACAGGCGCATGGCCCAGGGCAGCAACCACCCCCAAAAGCGCCATGAGGCCAAGCCGCTGCCAGCGGCCCAGCCCTGCAAACGCGTCAGCCGCGCGCGTAATCGGGAACATGCACACGCAACCGATTCACCCGGCGCGGATCGGCGTCCAGCACCTCGAATTCGGGGCCCGCCGGATGAGGCACCATCTCACCGCGCGCAGGCACACGGCCTGTGAGCATAAAGACCAGCCCCCCCAACGTATCAATCTCTTCACCGTCGATCTGCGGCGCATCCGTTAGATTCACACCGATGAGTGCCTCGAATTCTTCGAGCGGGGCCTTTGCCTCAACCAAATAGCAGCCGGGCTTTTCCTCAGACCAAAACGCTCCCTCTTCTGCGTCATGTTCATCTTCGATCTCGCCGATGACTTGCTCAATCAAATCTTCGATCGTGACCAATCCATCGACCCCACCATACTCATCAATGACAAGGGCGATATGGATCCGTTCGGTCTGCATTTTGGTC
Source organism: uncultured Paracoccaceae bacterium (assembly GCA_937995865.1). GTDB lineage: Bacteria > Pseudomonadota > Alphaproteobacteria > Rhodobacterales > Rhodobacteraceae > Shimia_B. The sequence goes on from CALKJA010000055.1 coordinate 3,868, forward strand.
AAGAGCACCCCGATCGGCATAGACGGCGGCACAAACAGTGCTGGCCGGATCAACTCTGACAACGCAAAGCCACCGCCTGCCCCATTAAAGCCATGCATCAAGGCAAAATCCTTGAGGTGCACAAATCCCAAAGGTGTATCCAGCGTTCCCGAAAAGGCGGGCAAACGCGTGAGCCCGGACTCGCGGAACACAGCCACAAGATCATCGCGCGTGATGGAATCAGGAACGGCCACGATATCGGCCTTGGGCGTCAACACGTCTTCAACCCGCATCCGGCGCAAATTGACCATGCCCGGCGCGCCAACTGACAATCGCTCTGCGGGTGTCTCTTCAATTGCGGTGGCTTCGTCTTGCGGGCTCAAAGCCTGCACAAGACGTCCAAAAAATCCCGGTTCTGCCGCGTCGTCATCACGCGGTTCTGCGGTTGCGGTTAGTGCCTCATCCGGCAGCGCGCTCTGCGCCGCCAAAGACGGTCCGTCTGTCGTGTCGCCCATAGTCTCCTGTCCATATACCCCAGAAAGTGGGGGCCTACTTGATCGAATATGGGTCACCTAGACCCAGATTGCCAAGGATTTCGATTTCAAGTGCTTCCATAAGGGCGGCATCGCCCTGCCGTTCGTGGTCATATCCCAACAAATGCAACGTCCCATGTACGATAAGATGGGTCACGTGATCTTCAAAAGGTTTGCCTTGCTCGGTGGCTTCGCGCGCGCATGTTTCAAACGCAATGGCGATATCCCCTAGCTCCGGACCCAGAGGCACAATCGGCGTGCCACCGTCCACGTCTGCGCCGCGCTCTTCACTGGGCCAACTTAACACATTGGTTGGCGCAGGCTTGGCGCGAAACGTGCCGTTCAGCTCAGCGATGCGCGCGTCGCCACATGCCATCAACACAACCTCCCCGACAGTATTCAGGTGAGACAACGCAGCCGTGATCGCGCGGGTCGCCAATGGCTCTAACCCGGCTTCAGTATCTGCCCACCGGGCATCTTCGATAATCACGTCAATTTCCATGCGCAGGCACGTGGGTGGGCCGTGGTCAAAGGTCAAGAGTAAAGATCACAGGATTACAACCAACGCTCTTGGTAAAGCCGGGCCAATCCATGCTGAGGCCCAGAAAATGAAAGGAATATTTATGTGCGCGGTTGCACGCGTTAACCAACCTCAAGCGCCTCACTGTGCAGAAATCGCGTGTGTATTGGATGTGCATCGCATGTGTATCGGTTGTGCCCCATCGCATTTCGGACGCTATTCAAGCCGCAGCGCAAAACACCCGCCTTCGTGACCCCAGCGTTCGCAGGATGAACCTTTAGCCTTTTGCAGGATCGTCTTTGTCATAGGCTTCGATGATTGCAGCAACCAACGGATGCCGCACCACATCCTTGGATGTGAAGTAGTTAAAGCTGATTTTGGGAATGGCATGAAGCAAACGCTCCGCATCCTTGAGCCCGCTTTGCACGCCGCGCGGCAGGTCAATCTGTGTGCGGTCCCCGGTCACAACCATGCGTGATCCCTCGCCCAGACGGGTCAGGAACATCTTCATTTGCATGGATGTTGCATTCTGCGCTTCGTCCAAAACCACAAAGGCGCGGGCAAGCGTTCTGCCCCGCATAAACGCCAATGGCGCAATCTCAATCTTCTTTTCCTCGATCAGCTTAGCAACTTGTTTTGACGGAAGAAAATCGTTCAGCGCATCGTAAAGCGGCTGCATATACGGATCGACTTTGTCTTTCATGTCACCGGGCAGATAGCCAAGCTTTTCGCCCGCCTCAACCGCTGGCCGGGACAGGATGATTTTGTCCACGTGGCCGCCGATGAACATGTTCACTCCAACCGCGACCGCCAGATAGGTTTTGCCCGTACCGGCGGGCCCAATACCAAAGGCCAACTCGTTCTTGAAAAGGCCTTTCACATAAGCTTTTTGCGCGTCTGTGCGCGGCTCGACCAGCTTTTTGCGTGTCTTGATCTCAACCCGATCGCCGGTCAGAAGCTCCATCTGATCGCCCGCTTGCGTGCCGGTCTCCTTCTCGCTGCTGCCCATCCGAACTTCGCGATCAATATCAGCAGCTTGCACCCCCCGCCCCACTTCAAGCCGAGCATAAAGGGATTGCAAAATCTCAGCCGCGGCTGCGCGTGGTGCATCCTCGCCAAGCAGCACAAGTTGGTTGCCACGGCGCACAATTTGGAGCCCCAATCGGGCCTCAAGATCTGTCAGGTTGCGATCATACTCACCGCAAAGATCAATGAGCAAAAAATTATCTGGAAACTCCAGAAGTGTTTCACCCGCCGTGGCGACAGCATCAGGTGGCAAAGCAGAAGAATGAACCAATATCGGATCCTTTGGACGAGTCCCTTTTGACCATGCTGCCAAGGCGATTGCGCGGGCGCAAGAGAAGTCTTTGTGACAGTTGATTGATCACAAAAAAAGACCGCAACTGATAAGCTGCGGCCTTAAAATTCATCAAGATCTGCAACGGTTTAGAAGCTTTCACTTACACCGGCATCATTGACTTCCGAGCCTTCTTTGAACGGCCCAGACGCAATTGTTTCCGCACCGTGGCCCGTGCAAATCGGCTTGCCGTATGGATCAACCCGTTGGGACAAATAGCCTTCGATCCCATCATCGATAATCCAGTGGTCACAGCCATTCGGATCAATCCAGATTCCCGCAACAAGCTGCGTCAAGTCTTTTTCATCGCGGCTGCCGTCCTTGGTTTTGTCAGGCGTCATGTTGTCCCGCTCAATACCAAAAAGCGCACCGCCTGCGAGTGCAATACTTGTGCAGCCACTCAATGCGGCCAATGCTGCCAAAAGGGCCGTCGTTCTAACTAGTTTTTTCATTTCCCCAGGTCCCTTTTATATTAGCGCAAGCAGAGGACTTCGATGCGGTCATTCTTGTGGCTGTGCCCGTGCACAACCGGCTGGCGTCCGCCGTATCCGTCCACTCCGACAATGCGCGCACCGGTTGATTGAGCGATCGAGGCCACCATTTGGGCGCGCCCGGTCGAAAGCTTAACGTTTCGGCTATCATTCCCTGAGATATCTGTGTGTCCGATAATCTTGTAGGCCGCCGAACCATCCGCATTGAAAAAGTCCATCACCTGCTGTTTGCCCGCGTGGGACATCCAGATGCCGCCCTTCTCAAAGACTTTGCCTTTGATGGTCGCGCAGATTGAGCTTTGCCGGCAAGTTGGTTTCCCGTTGCGGTCCACTTTGAGAGACATGAACCCTTCCCAGCCGTCATCCATCACCCAATGTTCACAGCCATCAGGATCAATCCAGATGTTGGGGATATACTGTTCACCAACAATGACGCGCTGTTGGCCGCCGTCATGCGTATGGGGAAACGCCTCGCCCGTTGTCTGGTGGGCCAAAGCACCTGTCGCTGTGGACAGTGAGAGAGCTGCCGCCCCCGCCGCAACACAAAGCGCTTTGGTTACACTATCTAGAATACCTTTCACCACGTCCCTCAATCCTCTGCCAAACGTCCCTGCGATCAGAGTGCTGTGGGCCTAACCTCAGCCCACACCACACTATTTGCGATAGACTAGCAAATAACGGCGGTTTGTATAGGAGTTTTCACCATATATTGTGTGTACTAGAGATTTAGACACAGTCGAAGCCGGCGTTACGTCAGGGTAAATTTTCGAGGTTTTTTCAGTGTATTGAGGATGTAAGGGGCCGAAGTTCATGCAAATCAGAGCGCGCCTGTCGCCCTAGATCGGCTTACCCCTAAGCGAATTCGTGCCGCTCTCTACGATCCGCACAGGCCGCAAATCTCCGATCTCTGCACCCGAATCTGCAACATGAACTGCGTGGAGGTATTCAGACTTTCCAACCATTTGGCCGTCTTGCCGTCCAGGCTTCTCAAAAAGTACACTCACTTCGCGCCCAACCATCGCGTCCTGAGTTGCGCGCTGCTGCTCTCCGAGCAAGGCCTGCAATCTTTGCAGACGCTCCGAGGCCAAGTCCGCAGGGAAATTTGGTTTTTCCGCAGCGGGCGTTCCCGGACGCGCAGAATATTTAAACGAATACGCCTGCCCGTAGCCAACCTCGCGAACCAGCGCCAAGGTATCCTCAAAATCCTCGTCTGTTTCTCCCGGAAAGCCGACAATAAAATCACCGCTCAGCAAGAGGTCCGGCCGCGCGGTACGCAACCGCTCGATCACACGAACGTAGCTCTCGGCCGTGTGTTTGCGATTCATCGCCTTCAGGATACGATCTGACCCGGATTGCACCGGCAAGTGCAAGTAAGGCATCAGTTTCTCACAGGATCCATGCGCTTCAATCAGGGCGTCATCCATGTCATTTGGGTGTGACGTGGTAAAGCGGATGCGATCCAGCCCGTCGATCGCAGCAAGATCCCAGATCATTCCGGCAAGCCCCGATGGGTGCCCATTATAGGCATTTACGTTTTGGCCCAAAAGCGTGATTTCGCGCACACCACGTTCGACCAAATTGCGCGCCTCATCCATCACTTGAGCCGCCGAGCGGGATAGCTCCGCCCCCCGAGTGTAAGGCACGACGCAAAAGGCGCAGAACTTATCACACCCTTCCTGAACCGTTAGAAACGCAGTTGGTCCGCGCTTGGCCTTTGGGCGTTTGGCAAGATGCTCGAACTTGTCTTCTTCTGGGAACTCGAAATCAAGCGCGCGCGCACCCGATTGAATCTTGGTCTCCATCTCAGGCAAGCGGTGGTAGCTTTGGGGCCCCACCACAAGATCGACAAGCGGCTGTCGGCGCACAATCTCTTCGCCCTCGGCCTGAGCAACACACCCAGCCACCCCAATCTTGAGGTCAGGATTCGCATCCTTCAAAGGGCGGTATCGCCCCAGCTCGGAATAGATTTTTTCCGCCGCTTTTTCGCGGATATGGCACGTATTGAGAAGGATCATATCCGCATCGTCTGGCGAATCTGTTTGCTCATACCCAACAAGCGTTTCTGCCATCCGCTCGCTGTCATAGACGTTCATCTGACATCCGTAAGTTTTGATATACAGCTTCTTGGGGGCGTCGGTCTGATCGGTCATGAATGGTGCTTTCAAAGCTTGGCAGGGCTGGCGCGGTCATACCCAAGCGTTGCAATGCTTGCAATGCGGCGGCAATTCACGGAAGAAAAGGAAAAATGAGGCGATGTTATGCAGTATGATAGCTTAAGTGCTTTCCTCCGCAGAGGGCGCGATACTCTGGCAAAGGGGCCTGTCGCTCTCATTTTTATGGAAGATGAGGCAGAAGCCAGCGCGACGCTACGCCATCATATTAACCTTGGATTTCGGCATGTTGTGGCATTTGGCGCCGCGGATCTTGAAATGGGGGTTGAAGAGTCGGACCCGGTTTCACGCGTGGCTTGGGATGTGGCCCGCGACATGGGCGCTACCGATGTTGTGAATCAAGTGATCGCGGCCTCTCAAGATATATGGCTCTACTATTGCTTCAATGCCGAGTTCTTGTTCTTTCCATTCTGCGAAACGCGCAGAGTGGGTGAAATGATCGCGTTCAACATCGAAGAACGGCGCGATACCGTTTTGACCTATGTTGTTGATTTATACGCCGGAAACGTCCGAAAAAACCCAAACGCGGTTGATCCCGTAAACGCGTATATGGACCGGTCAGGATATTACTCACTGGCCCGTAAGGATCGTTGGGGAAATGATCTCGACCGCCAAATGGACTTTTTCGGAGGACTGCGCTGGCGCATGGAAGAGCACATCCCAAAAAAGCGGCGTCGCATTGATCGCGTGGCCCTTTTCAAGGCGAAGTCGGGGCTCAAGCTATCCGAAGATCACACCTTCAGCGATCCCGAATACAATACCTATGCCTGCCCATGGCACCACAATATTACAGCTGCGGTTTGTTCCTTCCGTACGGCCAAAGCGCTGAAGCGGAATCCCGGTTCCACAACGTCAATCGAAACGTTTAGGTGGCACAATTCGGTGAAATTTAAATGGCATAGCCAGCAGCTCATGGATTTGGGTTTGATGGAACCCGGACAATGGTTCTAAGCTTGGCCTAGGCTGCGGATAAAATCAAACCCGGCGCAGCCGGATCACAACATCAACCTTCGCAATTTCCGCACCCTCTGGTGCATCGGGAAGGCTTTTGATCACAAGCGCATCCGCCGGAGCGTCAGACACAGTCGCGGTATCTTCCCAGTAAAAATGCGGGTGGTCCGTCATGTTGGTGTCAAAATAGCTTTTAGAGCCGTCGACCGTAATCTCACGCATCAAGCCCGCTTCGCAAAATGCACGCAAAGTATTGTAAACCGTCGCAAGCGAGACTTTCTCACCAGCTTCACGCGTTGCGTCATACAAGCTTTCTGCCGTGACATGGCGGTTATTGCCATCGCCCACCAACAATGCGGCCAATGCCACGCGTTGCCGTGTCGGTCGCAACCCTCCGTCAGAGAGCCACGCGTTTCCACGTGCGATCAAGGTTTGGGTCTGCTGGGTCATGGCTTCCTATCCTATGTCCCCCATATATGCGCCCGAATGTAACAGTTTCAATCATTTTCAAGGGAAAACACAGCAAGGTGGTGCTGCGCGCTGACGCCGTGCAAGGGGCTTTCATACGTGTCGTACGGCCCGTCCAAGCGCTCCATGGTGGCAACAAAGGTGCGGCAATGGACCCACAATCGCCAAATGGCTGCTGCCCCCTCGCACTTGCGCCAATCCGTTGCAGGGTGGTAGGCACGTCAAACTGCAACGCGTAATCTAGCCGAAGAAGAGACATAGCATGGCCGACTATCCAACAAGCTTTGACCGCGATGACTTGCTAAAATGCGCCCGTGGAGAGCTCTTTGGCCCCGGCAACGCGCAGTTGCCAGAACCTCCAATGCTGATGATGGATCGGATCACTGAAATTTCTGGCGATGGCGGCGCACACGGCAAAGGCCACGTCCTTGCTGAGTTTGATATCAACCCGGACCTTTGGTTCTTCGATTGCCACTTCCCCGGCAACCCGATCATGCCCGGCTGTCTTGGGTTGGACGGTTTGTGGCAGCTCACAGGGTTCAACCTTGGCTGGCGTGGATGGCTAGGGCGCGGGTATGCTTTGGGTGTAGGTGAAGTAAAACTCACTGGCATGGTCCGCCCGGACCGCAAGATGCTGACCTACAAAATCGATTTCAGCAAAGCGATCCAAACCCGCCGATTGACGATGGGCGTGGCTGACGGGATCGTGGAAGCAGACGGTGAAGTGATCTATCAAGTTAAAGATATGAAGGTTGCTTTGTCAGAAAGCTGACAAAGCAGGACTTCGGGGAAAGCGGCAATTCTACGGATGCGCTCCAATAACTTCGCCGTTGAGACTTCGTCGTTGAAAATTCAGCAGTCTTGCGCTTTTTCCTCAGCGCTCAGGTATCGCAGTGGGTCACAGATGCTTTTCAAAGAAAACATCTGGATAAGGATCGTCGTTGAACCTATCGATCTCGGTCCAGCCCATTTTCCGATATAGACTGATCGCCTCAAACAACGTGCTGTTGGTGTCTAACCGAAGTGTCTTGATCCCCAAAGCGCAGGCGGCTTTTTCAGCAGAAGTCATAAGTTGGTGCGCCAATCCCAAACCTCGGGCCGCAGGGGCAATCCACATCCGTTTTATTTCGGCAAGAGCTCCTCCGTTGCCCTTTACGCCTACACAACCTACGGGAAAATCCCCCAATCTCGCGACCACAAAAGTCCCGAGGGGTTGCTTCATCTGCGATAGCCCAGGATCACCAGATTTCTTGAGATCAAATTCAACCTTGAGCCTTTTGCTCAACTCCGCTGCGAAAGCGTTCAAGCATTTTGTTGCTAAGTCAGACGTATAGTCCATTTCCTCAAAGACAATGTTCTCACGTGACAAGGCGACCGTTACGATATCCATGGCGTCAAGCAGACGCCGGGCGTCCTTGTGGCGCTCCAATATATTGGCCGCGCGCTCGTTGGAGAGCTGTTCGTAGATTCCGAACTCCTTTTCCCCCGCTTCCGTCAAACGCGTAACGCGGCTACGCTTGTCTGCGGGGTTTGGGTTCGTCTCAATGAGCCCTTCGGCTTCAAGCGAGCGAAGCAACCGGCTGAGAAGACCTGTGTCAAGTTTCAGAATCGTCCGGAGCTCGGACAAGTTTTGATATCCCAATCCGATGGCATTCAGCACGCGTGCCGCGCCCAAGGGGCGACCTCGATCTAGGAAAGAATCCTCAAGAGCTCCGATCTCTACAGCCACGGAGCGACCAAAGTTGCGAACACGGGAAATGTTATCTATCTGCATTTATCTGACTTTAGTCAGATAAATCGGAAAATCAAGCGCTCTGTGGTTTGCAAATTTGGAACCCACATTCGTCCGTAGGGCAGCCTCCCCGGCTTTGGACTCCGCCCGGACATGCGGAGATGCAGCAAGCTTGATCCTGAGAATGCACAGCGCAGATGTCGACAGCGCGGACTTAGAGGACATGCACCCGCGGCCGTTGCTTATGGAGCATTCTCTCGCATGTGCGGAAGCCTGATCGCCGCTTCGCCGTCGGTGTCGCCAAACCGGCCGTTCTTAAGAGCACAACTTGTCCAGATTGCGCAGCAAATACTCAAACGCGATCGCTAAGGACCAATTTTGCGATGGTACATAGGGCCGTTTTGCATTGGCGAACCGTGCAACCGCTGGCCAACAGGTCTTAGATGTCGGTCCGTTCTGCTCTGCTTAGCGCATCTTTTAGTTCGACGCCGAGATCGCGCACAGTACTGTCAACCTTCGCATGGCCAAGTAGCAATTGCACGGCGCGCAGGTTACCCGTCTTGCGGTAAATTTCCGCAGCTTTGGTGCAACAGATCGAGCGTGTCCCATTATCCGCTGAGTTCCAGACCAATCGCTGTCACCCAGTCACGCACAAGCCGACCCTATTGACGTGTTAGATATGCAGGCGGTCATGAA
>CALKJA010000056.1 GCA_937995865.1 uncultured Paracoccaceae bacterium
ATCGATGACGTCTCCACCTGGAGCAAGGAACGGGCCAAAGGGTGTATCCACCAAAGCCCCCTTACATGTGCCGCGGATCACGTTGATATCGCTGAAGAATGCCGCTGCCTCGCGATCAGCCGGGGCTGTGTAGATCGTATAAGGTGCGCCCATTTGAACGATCTTTCCGCCACGCATAAGCGCGATCTGATCGGCCATGCGCATCGCTTCGACAGGGTCATGGGTCACAAGAACAATCGCTGTTGCCTCCTCGCGCAGGACGCTCAGCGTGACCTCTCGCACCTCATCGCGCAATCGTTCATCGAGCCCACTAAACGGTTCGTCCATCAGCATAACCTTGGGGCGTGGTGCAATCGCACGAGCCAGTGCCACGCGTTGCTGCTCGCCGCCCGAAAGCTGGTGTGGGTAGCTGTCAACATAATGAGCCAATCCAACACGGCCCAAAAGCGTCTCAACACGTTCACGGTTTTTGGCCTTGGAACCTTTGAGGCCGTACCCGACGTTCTCTCCCACCTTAAGATGCGGAAAGAGCGCGAAATCCTGAAACATCAGACCTATGGCGCGCTGCTCAGGCGGAACACGTGTCGTCCCACCGCAAATCAACGCGCCATCCACGTGGATGGTTCCAGCGTCTTGCTGCTCTACCCCGGCTATCATCCGCAGCGTCGTGGATTTCCCGCAACCTGAGGGCCCAAGTAAGCAAGTCACCTGCCCGGCGCCAATGGCAAAGGACACGTCATCCACAGCTGCCGCGCTGCCGAAGCTCTTGCAAAGGTTGCGGATTTCAAGACGCGGTTGAGACACACGGGCTCCTGACTAAAGCAGTCAGGCTTTAGCAATCCCTTGCGGACGGGGCAAGCGCGATGACGGCGTGCAAATCGCCGTACTGATCAACAGCAAGCCAGATCTTTGGATGCTTCATCCTCAAACGGGGAGCCTGCACCGCATCCTTCAAAAATGCCGTAATGGCTATCAAAGGAACCGATGAATTCAAAATGCGGGGCAAGTCGTGTTTCAGCCAACATCTTCCACGTATTCCCGCAAACGGGAAACACCTTCCCGGTCTCGATCACATGGTGCCCGTCCAACGCCAAAGCGGTCTCAGCGTTTTCAATGGTGCCTTTGTAGATCACCGCCTGCCCATAATCCTCGCATTCGCTTTCAAGCCCATCAAGCTTCCACAACCGATAGGTGGCAGAGGTGAATTTGAGCGGCTTTACCCGCGCCTCAAGCTTTGGGTTTTCGATCGTAAGCGATCGATGATTGACCATTCGGGGATCATCAAAGCCCGCGCGCTTGGCAAAGGTCAGAAAATCGTTCCAATAAAGCGCTCCTGACAGGCACTCGCCGTAGAGCACTTCATCTTCAGCCATGTCGCGCGGGACGCGTCGGTCAGCATAGACATCTGAGAAATACATCTCACCGCCCGGTTTCAGTAAACGGTAAGCACCATCCAGCACCGCCTGTTTGTCTTGAGCGAGGTTCACAACGCAGTTGGACACGATGATATCAAAAGTGCCCGCCTTAAAAGGCAAATCATCCAACTTTTCGATAAAGCCCTTGTGGAACTCTGTGTTGACTCGGCTAAGCCCAAAAACATCGCGGTGAAAGTCCTGATGTGCGCGGGCAACGTCCAACTGTTCGTCGGTCATATCAACACCAACGACCAATCCGTCGTCACCCACCATCGCACTCAGCGCATAGACATCGCGCCCAGCCCCGCAACCAAGATCAAGGATCCTTGCGCCTTTCAATGCATCCGGTGCGATCAGGCCGCAACCATAGTAGCGCATCAAAACATCATCATGGACCTTTGACAAAACGGCCTTAAGCCAATCCGGCATTTCCGCCGGGGTGCAGCAGGCATTTGTCTGCAAATCATTAGAGGATTGCAGCATTTTTCCGTAATAGTCCTGAACAGCTTGGTGTTTCATCGCGCGTCCCTTCTCACTTTAGGAAGAGGGCTAAGTCCCTTGTAAACACAGCGCAATCACCTCACGCAAATGTCACGCCGATTTGAGATCAAACGCAGCGCGGCCAAGCTCGCGCCCATTCACATGCACAGCAACTTCCTGAGGTCCGGGATAGAGTGTAAAGGTGCTCGCCCCGCCCCTGAACCGATGCCGTTTTGTCAGTGTGAGGGGGCGACCCTTCGAAATCACCGTATCTTTGATCTTGAAGACTTTGGGGGCCGTGCTGCCATTAGATTTCAAAAGATGCATTGCGCAATCAACGATCACTGGTTCATCGCTAGGTGCACTGAGAACAATCTCAATCTCCATAACTTCGCCGATACGTGGAGCGCGCGGCGTCACAGTCAAAGCCTCAAGCTTCACCGGCGCATCTGCGCGATATCCCAGAAATTCCATCGTCGGCGCGTGACCCGATTTGATAAGCGTGCGCAACGCGTGCCGTTCCATCCAGGCTAGCTCCTTGGCGGATTGCGTTTTGGCCACGCGGAAACCTTCCAAGGTCTCCAACACAAGATCCGGGGCTGTCTTGGAGATATCATTAAGATGATTAGCGACCGACCGCGTCACATATCGTGTCGGGTCCGCATGAAGAACGCGAAGCAATGGCAAAGGAGCAAGCGGATCCAGTGTGATCCGTTTGGCCCAAGGCAGAGTGGGCCGCGTGCCTTCGCTTACTAAACGCCGGACATGGTAATTTTCATCGCGCGCCCACTGCTCCAAACGAGTCATCGTGTGATCTGGCCAGCAGTTCAGGAACGGGCGAATGTAGAACTCCATTGAGAAACGCTTGGTCGCGGCGTGCAAAAGATCCAGCGCACGCTCCCGGTGAGTTTCAAGCCCGTGGCGCACGGCTAAGATACCCGGCAGCGCATGGATGAAATGACCAAAATCATCATCGCTTAAGTTCGGGTCAAGAGCAGGTGGCATCGCGGCTTCAAGTTGCGCGGCCAATGTCGGGAAATCCGACGACAGATGCGGCTCAAGGCAGTCTGCCATCCACTCCAGCCGCTGCAAAAGTTCACGCCCCTCAAGCCCACCACAAACCTTTCCGTGGAAAGCATCGCGCGGGAATCCGGGCAGCACCGCAAATTCATCAGCCAGTTGCCCGATGCTTTCGGAGTTAAAAAGATGGTCCTTCAAAGATAATTTTTCGGTCGCCATCACATTCACCACCCAATTGCCGGCTTAAATCGTTGCGTTTGTTGCCCCGCCATCCAGAAGCAAATTTTGCCCCACAATAAAGCCCGCATGCTGCGAACACAGAAAGGCGCATGCCTGACCAAACTCCTCAGCCGTTCCATAGCGGCGCGCGGGGATTGTTGCCTCGCGCTGGGTTTTTGCATCCTCAACGGAGATGTTCTGAGCAAGGCTTACCCCACCATCCAAAGCTGTCGCGCGGTCTGTGGCATGGATGCCCGGAAGGATATTGTTGATGGTCACACCATGCGGGGCCACTTGCCGGGACGTGCCCGCCACATACCCCGTTAGCCCCGTGCGCGCGGCGTTTGAGAGGCCAAGCTGAGGGATCGGGGCTTTGACCGATTGTGAGGTGATATTGACGATCCGCCCCCAACCTTGCTCCATCATGGAAGGCAAGCAGGCTTTGATCAACTCAATCGGGGTGAGCATATTGGCATCAATTGCCGCAATAAAATCATCGCGTGACCAATCGCTCCAGACGCCGGGAGGCGGGCCGCCTGCATTTGTCACAAGGATATCAATGGCCCCCGCCGCTTCCAATACTTGCTCGCGGCCCTCTGGTGTGGTCACATCGGCAGCAACAGCGGTGACTGAAACACCCTTTGCACGCAAAGCTTCAGCAGTTTCTTCAAGTGGCCCCGCGCTGCGCGCGTTGATCACCAAATCTACACCCGCCTCGGCCAAGGCAAGCGCGCAGCCGCGCCCCAAACCTTTGGAAGACGCGCAAACGAGAGCGCGTTTGCCTTTTATGCCTAAATCCATGATTTCCATCCCGTTTCTGTGTTGTTGCAAGAACTACCACCGCGTCTGCAAATCGACAATCCGAACCGCGCATCGCGATGGTCGTCTGCCTTCGCGGGGCTCGGGGTAAAGCGCAGCAATTCCCCGGTTGCGCCACTGTGTCGCCAAAATCGATGTGTAATTTAACGTTATCGCAAATTGTGTCTTTTACTGATTGAGCATAGAATGAACGCCATGACACCCTCAACCCGCAAGAAACTTCGTGCGACTCAAGCCCTCCCTGTCTTTCGCGGGGATCAGTTCAGTGTTCTGTTTGGCGTCAATCAGGGCGAACCGATCAGCTTTGCTGATGAATTGATGCTTGATGATGTTTATGAGCTAGAAAAAAAGGCAGAACCGTCAAAGCTTGTCGTATCCAACGGCTCTGATGAACTGCGGATCACCTCAGATAGCGAGGTTGGCACAGCGGATTGCCAAATCATCGTGGATTGCACCGTTACGTTGATGTCCCCCGATGGTACAACAATCGAAGGATTGGTGCTTGTTGAAGTTGAAGATGATGAGGCTGTTGAAACCTATTTGATGCCGCTCGCGCATTTGGCCTCGCGCATGGAATACACGCTTGTTGGTGTTAATCGCACCGATGCGCGTCGGCGGTTTGCTGAAGCGGCCTGCGTTGCTTTTACCCGCGGTACACATATTACTATGGCGTCTGGCGCTCAGGTGCCAATTGAGGAGCTTCGCGTTGGTGACCGCGTCCTGACCCGCGATGAAGGCCCGCGTGAGATCCGTTGGATTGGGCAAAATACCCGCCGCGCGATGGGTGAATTTGCGCCGGTTCTGATCCGCAAGGGTACGCTCAACAATGAAAATGATCTGATCGTTTCGTCAGACCACCGGCTCTTTATCTATCAACGCGACGATGCCATTGGCGCCGGCCGCTCAGAGGTGCTTGTTAAAGTGCGCCACCTTATCAATGGCGATAGCGTGCGGCGGCTTGAAGGCGGGTTTGTAGATTACTTCCAGCTGCTTTTTGACAACCACCAGATTATCTATGCCGAAGGCATTGCCGCTGAATCCCTGCTCGTGGACACGCGCACCCGCGCCGCCCTACCCGAAGATGTGGATGCAGCACTGGCAGAGGCAATGGGCGCGCATGAAGAACGGCACCATCTAGACTATGAAGTCTGTGAGACGCTGCTCAGCCCAGATGCAGCAGAAATGCTGCGCCGCGCCTCAACACGATAAGCGCGAGCTGAAACGCTCGCTTAGTTTTTTTGCCAAACCACTGCAGCGGAAAGGTTCCATACATATTGTATGGACTCAACCGGCCATTCGCCAACTCAAGACCCGGGTTTCTTGAGTGTTATGGCCAGAGCGTCAAAAAAAAACTAACACACTGTAAAAGCAGGCTTTTTGGACCTTAAGCGCTTCGATTCAATTGAATAGACTGGACGGCACTTTTGTTAGGCGCAAGCCTGTCTTCGAACGAAAAAGGGCAGTGCCTTGGATGCACCGCCCTCGTATTTCAATCCATTCGATAGGTTAGCTAACTTCTTCGAAGAGCAATTCGGTTTCTTTCCGACGAACTGTCATGCGCGCCGCTGGGTAAGCAGCCGCCAGATTCCCATTACGAAGTCTTGGGAACAACCCAAACAGCTCGATCCGCGCATCTTCATCAAGGCCCGCCAGCGTCATGTCCCCTGGCTGAAAGCTCTCAGACCATGCACCGTCAGCCAAAACAACTTCGTGTTGATCGAACATGAAGTGGATATAAGTCACCTCTTCAACTTCCCGTGTTTCAACTCCCTCTAGAAAGGTCAGGTT
>CALKJA010000057.1 GCA_937995865.1 uncultured Paracoccaceae bacterium
TTGGCATGTCTGGCTTGGGTAAAACCCATGTATCCAACTTACTCCGCGAGAGTGGTTCGTGGTTTCACTACTCAATCGATTACCGCATTGGCACCCGGTATATGGGTGAATTCATCACCGACAACTTTAAACGCGAGGCGATGAAGAACCCGTTTTTGGCCGAGCTTTTGCGAACCGATTCCATTTATGTTGGGTCCAATATCACCTTCGAAAATCTCTCACCGCTTTCCACGTATCTGGGAAAGCCCGGCGATGCTGAGCGCGGAGGTTTAGATATTGCCGAATATAAAAAGCGTCAAGAGCAGCACCATGCCGCCGAAGTGCGCGCACTTCTAGACACTGTTCCCTTTATAGAAAAGGCAAAGTCGATCTATGGCTTTGAGAATTTCATCTGTGACACAGGTGGCTCAATTTGCGAAGTCGTTGACCCGGGCAACCCAGAGGATCCAATTCTGACAGCCTTGTCTGAGCATACTTTGATGGTGTGGATCGAGGGCAGCGAAGCGCATACAGATGAGCTTGTTCGCCGGTTTCGGCGCGCGCCAAAACCGATGTGTTACCAACTTGATTTCCTTGATTCCGCTTGGGCGGAATACACCTCGGCCAACCCAGGCACGGTGGACCCCGACGATTTCATGACCGCAACATATGCAAAGGCAATCACCCGTCGCCATCCGCGCTATGCCGCAATGGCGCGCTGGGGTGTGAGCGTCACAGCGCAGCAAGTGGCCAATGTCCGGGATGATGCCGACTTTACCGACATGATTGCCAAAGCCCTTGATCGACGCCTATCCGCCGCGTAATTGACCGATCCGACAATTGGAAATATCCAAATGCCTATCAAACTTCCTTCTGAGTTACCCGCTTTTGACATTCTCACCCGTGAGGGTGTCATGGTCATGGGTGCGGGCGCTGCGGCAAAACAGGACATCCGTGCCCTGAAGATCGGATTGCTAAATCTGATGCCAAAAAAGATTCAAACCGAAACACAATTCGCGCGGCTGATCGGGGCAACGCCCCTACAGATAGAATTTCACTTGATCCGCATGTCTGAACACGAGACACGCAACACAGCCTCAGAGCATATGGAGGCTTTCTATCGTCCGTTTCAGGATGTGAAGGAAGAAAAATTTGATGGCCTGATTATCACGGGCGCACCGATTGAGCATTTAGACTTTGAAGACGTCACCTATTGGGACGAACTTGAAGAGGTTATGAATTGGACCCAAACCAACGTGCATTCTACTTTTGGGGTGTGCTGGGGCGGGATGGCGATGATCCACCACTTTCATCGCGTCAAAAAACACCTTTTGGAAAAGAAGCTCTTCGGTTGTTACCGTCACATGAACTTCGCACCAGAAAGCCCCTATCTTAGGGGATTTTCCGATGAAATGGTCATGCCGGTAAGCCGCTGGACGGAAATGCGTCGCGCAGAGATTGAAAAGGCTGGTCTGCCGATCTTGATGCACTCCAACGATGTTGGCCCCGCGCTCGTGGAGGACCCTGCACACCGCGCGCTTTATGTCTTCAATCACTTTGAATACGACAGCGACACGCTTGCGCAAGAATATGAGCGAGATCTGAAATCTGTGCAGGTAGACGGTGCTGAAATTGCGATGCCTGTAAATTACTTTCCAAACGATGATGCGACGCAACGTCCCCCGAACAGATGGCGCAGTCACGGCCATTTGCTCTATGGCAATTGGATCTCTGAGATATACCTAACCACACCGTATGATGCATCGCTGATTGGACAAGCTCAGACCGATTTGCGCAAAATCGAGTGAGACACGTGGCAACCAAAATGATTCTCCTGTTATTCGTTCTGCTCCTCGCGAGCTGTGGGGCTGTTGTGCGGCATCAAGCAACCCAACAAGAAGCCCGGGTTGAAGCAAGTCACCCACCGGAAGGTCAATTTGTCGATGTTGACGGTGTTCGGGTTCATGCGGTGGTCGCGGGCTTGGGTCCGGATCTCGTGCTTATACATGGCGCAAATGGATCCACCCGAGACTTCACCTTTGCTTTGGTCGATCAGCTCAAAGACCGTTATCGCGTCATCGCGCTGGATCGGCCCGGCTTTGGCTATACAGAACGATTGTCGCAATATGGTGGGGCTTGGACGAATAAGGGCGAGAGCCTTGAGGAACAAGCTGGTTTGATGCAGGCTGCTGCAGCCCAGCTTGGCGCCGAAAGCCCTCACGTAGTGGGATATTCACTGGGTGGGGCTGTTGCGCTTGCTTGGGCGGTTCATCGGCCAGAAAACATTTCGGCACTGACTGTTCTGGCCGGTGTGTCCAACACTTGGCCCGGTGATATCAGCTTGCTAAATCGGGTAAATTCATCGCGGCTTGGCGGCGCTTTGGTCGCGCCTACCGCTACAGCCTTTATTCCTGACTCTTTCTTGTCCAGCTCAATAGAAAGCGTTTTTGCACCGCAAAAGCCGGTCTCAGGATATGATACCCATTTCGGTCCTCGCCTTGCGACACGCCGCGAAACAATTCGAGCCAATGCGCAGCAAGTGAGACGCCTGAAAAGCGACATCGAAGCGCTTGTGCCTCAATACAAGAGCATAAAAGTGCCAACTGAGATCCTGTTTGGTGATGCAGATACGGTTCTTCCAATCGAGATCCACGGACTGCCACTGCCCGATCAAATACCGGGCGCCAATCTGACTGTACTAGAAGGCGTTGGGCACATGCTGCATCAGGTGCGGAACGACGAGACACTTGCCACGATTGATCGCGCAACTGCCCGTGCCGGATTGCGCTGAGCGCCAACAGTCTCCATATTCCTTTGACACTATGGAGGTTTCCTATGGGCAAACCCTTTGACGCAGGCATAACAAAGTTCTTCCAAAACGCCGCACCGAACGACGTGCGCGCCCTGATTGAGGGTGCAAGCAAGGCTGGGATAATCAATCCTGCTTTTCCCTATGAAACCCGCATGGGCAAAAAGGCCTATGAAGCAGAGTTGGCAGCGCTTCAGATCGAGCTTGTGAAGTTTCTTGCGTGGGTAAAAGACAGCGGGAGCCGCATAGCCATTGTTTTTGAAGGGCGTGACGCTGCAGGCAAAGGCGGAACTATCAAGCGTTTTCGTGAGAACCTAAACCCGCGGTCTGCCAAAGTTGTCGCGCTTTCCAAACCAACAGACCGCGAAGCTGCGAGTTGGTATTTTCAGCGCTACATAGACCACTTGCCTGCCGCTGGCGAAATTACGTTCTTTGACAGGTCTTGGTACAATCGGGGTGTGGTTGAGCACGTCTTTGAATTTTGCACACATGAGCAACGGGAAGCCTGGTTCGAACAAGTCGGCCCGTTTGAGAAGCTCATCACTGGCGACGGTATAAATCTAACCAAGATTTGGCTCAACGTTGGGCGCGCTACACAGCTCAAACGCTTCTTGGATAGAGAGTCAGATTCACTGAAGCAGTGGAAGCTCAGTTGGATCGATGTTGAGGGACTTAACCGTTGGGACAGCTATTCAAACGCGATCAAAGAGACTTTGAACCGTACAGACGCCCCCTGCCCGTGGACGGTGATCCGCAGCGATGACAAACGCCGCGCGCGGCTGAATGCCATCCGTGTTGTGCTTCAGCAGCACGACTACACAGGCCGTGATGACGCAGCTTTAGGCAATGTTGACGATATAATTGCTGGAGGCGTTGACCTCTGGGATGCCTAAGCGCGGTTATCATCACGGAAACCTGCGACAAGCTCTTGTCGATGCGGCTTTGCGGCTGATCGAAGAAAAGGGGCCGACGGGCTTTACGCTGTCCGAAGCGGCAAAAAGCGCTGATGTCACGCCGGCGGCAGTTTATCGGCATTTCGAAGGGCGTGAAGACCTGATCGCAGAGGCCGCTTACCAAGGGTATGTGATCTTCGGTGACCTTATGGAGCATGCTTATTCCAAAGGGCAGCCTTCAGCGCTTGCTGCGTTTGAGACTGTTGGCCGCGCGTACCTTGCCTTTGCGCGCAAATTTCCCGGACACTACGTGGCCATGTTTGAAAGCGGCATCAGCATTCAGCGTACTCCAGAGCTCAACGATGTGGCGACTCGCGGTCTTGGTGTTCTGGAAACGGCCGCCGAAGAGCTCTCGCAGCATATCCCGCCAGAAAAACGCCCACCGCCGCAAATGTTCTCGGCACATGTGTGGGCCATGTCACATGGCGTTGTTGAGCTTTTTGCGCGGGGGTCGCCCGGCACCAAAAGCCCCTTCCCGCCCGAGGATCTGTTGGAAACCGGCATAGGCATCTACTTGCGTGGCCTTGGGCTTATTCCCGCAGACGAAGAGTCTTAGCGGAAACACGGCATCGCACTGCGTTTGCAGCGCGTCTTCAATTGCCGAACAGAACCAGCGCACGGGGATCCCATGAAACTCGCGCCGCCTCGCCACGTTCCAACACTGGGCGACCAACGATGTTCTTCATAGAAAGCGTTACGGGGTCGGAAACGCCCTCCAGCCGTACGTCATAATAGGTCATGTCGCCGTAGTAAGATTGCTCTTCGATTACACCCTGCGCAACCGATGCTGTGCTGGTTTCGCCATAAAAGAGCAAAGACATCATCTCAGGGCGGATGCCAACATGAGCCGCCCCATTGGGCACACCACCGGGGCATTGATCTGCATCCAAAGTCGCTATGCCCAACCCGGCGATATCAACATTCACAACGCCTCCGGCAGGGGTTGCAGTGGCTGGCATGAAATTCATCACCCCAATAAAATTCGCGATTTTCTGACTTGCCGGTCGCCGATATAGCGTCTGCGGGGCGGCCACCTGTGCAATCTCACCTTCAAACATAACGGCGATACGATCCGACATGATCAGCGCTTCTTCTTGATCATGCGTTACAAGAATGAAGGTAATGCCCACCTGTCTTTGCAAGCGTCGAAGCTCGGTTTGCATCTGCTCACGCATCTTCTTGTCCAAAGCGGATAACGGCTCATCCAAAAGCAAAACCTTTGGCTGCAACACCAACGCTCGAGCGAGGGCCACCCGTTGGCGTTGCCCACCAGAAAGCGCATGCGCAGCACGATCGCCGTAGCCGTCTAGGCCCACCATCGCCAGAGCATCGCGCACTTTGGTGTCCTTTTCTGTCGCAGACAATCCTTTTTTCCGAAGCCCAAACGCAACATTTTCAAATACGTTGAGATGTGGAAAAATGGCATAGCTTTGAAACACCATATTGGTGGGCCGCTTGTTGGCCGGCACACCTTTCATGTTTTCACCGCCCAACATCAACACGCCGGATGATGCATCTTCAAAGCCAGCTATCGTTCTCAGCAACGTGGTTTTGCCACAGCCCGACGGACCAAGAAGGGAAAAGAACTCTCCTTGTTCGATGTCTAGCGTGACGCTACGCAGCGCATGGTAATCACCATAGTATTTGTCAACATCACTCAGTTGAATGAGAGGGGGTGCATTAGGGGTGCTCACAGGAAGCCTCCGGTGTCTTTCAGGCCAGCACGTCTCACTCCGCGGCGGCGGAAATATTCGGCAATGGAGAGCAAGATGATCGATAGCAAAACAAGCAGCGTACCAAGCGCCATGACTGCAGGCAGCTTTTGTGGGAAACGCAACAATCCCCAGATATAGACCGGCATTGTCGGATCAGATCCGGTCAGGAAGAACGCAATGATAAACTCATCAAGGCTGATCGTGAATGAGATCAGAAGCGATGAAATGACTCCCGGCATCACAAGCGGCAAAGTGATTAATCGAAACGTGCTCAGCGGTGTTTCCCCCAGATCCAGAGCGGCCTCTTCAAGAGAAGTATCCACGTTTTGAAATGCGCCGTTCAGAATGGCTATGGAGAAGGGCGTGCAGATCAGCGTGTGCGCTGCAACAATTGTCCAAGTGCTGAGTTGCCAGTCCAGAAGCTGTACCACAACGATCAAAAGGGACACGCCCACGATAATTTCGGGCAAAACCAGGGGCACCATGATCAGACCAAGGATCGGCCTCTTGAGAGGAAACTCGTATTTGGCCCCTGCCCGCGCTGCACATATGCCCAACAACGTTGAAAAAACCGCTGTGGCCACGGCAATAAGCAGTGAGTTCTTTACAGCGGCATGAAGCGCTGGGGTTTCCCATAACTCAACAAACCAACCAAAGGTGAAACCGGACAATGGAAAAGCGATAATCGTGCTGTTGTTGAACGCAAACAGCGGCAGAAGCAAAATAGGCGCGTAGAGGAAAAGCAGGTACGCCAGTGCATAAATACGCAACCCCTTCATTGCTTAACCCTCAGAAATTTACGGTTGAGCCAAACAAACGCCAGTGCAATCAGCGATACGCTCAGCATCGCAATGACGGCAAGCGCAGCTCCCATTGGCGCGTTGTTCAACTTTAGAAATTGCGTTTGAATCATGTTTGCGATCATGAGTCCGTTTGGTCCACCAACCAAACGCGGCGTCACATAGTCGCCGATCGTTGGAATAAAAACGATCAATACCGCAGCGACTACACCCGGCATAGCCAATGGCAAGGTCACACGCCAAAACGTCATCAAACGGCTTTCGCCTAGATCCTGACCAGCCTCAAGAAGAGATCGATCAATTCGTTCCAAAGCGACAAAAATCGGCAATATCGCAAAAGGCGCAAAAGCGTGGGCCAGGGTCAGCACAACAGCGTTAGGATTGTAGGCGATCGATTGCAGCGGCGCATCGATAATCCCAAGCCAAAGAAGCGTTGAATTCACAACACCATTAAACCCTAAAATAACCTTCCAAAGAAAAACCCGGATCAGATAACTCGTCCAGAACGGGATCGTAATCAGAAAGAGCCAAAGGGATTTTCGATCAGGACGCACGTAA
>CALKJA010000058.1 GCA_937995865.1 uncultured Paracoccaceae bacterium
TCTTAAGATGTTATTCAAAGGTGCCGGGTCTTGTTAAAAGATCCGGCACCGCCCGACGTTATTTTCTATCTCTTTTCGATATAGAAAATCAGCGGTCCGCTCAGATCTTGATGTATAAGCGCGTGACCGGCCTCAGAACAAAAATGTGGCATGTCGACAATGGCGGCAGGATCGTCCGCGACAACGCGCAGGACCTGGCCCACCGCCAAAGGTTCAAGCCGCTTTCGGGCTTTGAGCACTGGGAGTGGGCATAAGAGCCCTAACGCATCTAGTTCTGAATGATGGTCCATACATGGGCTCATAAGCCGGCAGGTTACAGACGTCCACGCAGATGTGACGGTTCGCGTGTCTTTGAGGGCGTGACATCTGCCCTCGGCCGCGCCTATGTGATCCCTATGATGGGAATTGATCTCTTTGATGCAGCGTTGCTGCCCGCTCTTGCAATCGCGCTGTTGGGGGGGCTGATCTCTTTTGCTTCGCCCTGCGTGTTGCCAATCGTTCCGCCTTACCTTGCCTATATGGGCGGGGTGAGCATGACAGAGATGTCAGAAACCCGCAAAGCACGGCGGAAAGCGCTCCTCGCGGCGTCATTCTTTGTGTTGGGCCTTTCAACAGTATTCTTGCTTTTGGGCTTCACGGCGTCGGCGCTCGGACGATTTTTCCTGCAAGGCCAAGAGTGGTTCGTGATTGGTTCAGGCATTGTTGTTATGGTCTTTGGCGCCCATTTCATCGGCGTTTTCCGTATCGGCTTTCTGGACCGTGAGATGCGGGTAGATGCGGGAGATAAAGGTGGCAGTGCGTTTGGGGCTTATGTACTTGGGCTTGCGTTCGCGTTTGGTTGGACGCCTTGCCTTGGCCCGATCCTGGGTGCGATCTTGTCTATTGCCGCAACCGAAGCAGACGCCGCCCGTGGTACGCTTCTTCTTGGGGTCTATGCGCTGGGGCTTGGGTTACCGTTCCTTTTGGTCGCTGCGTTTTTTCCTTCGATGACAGGCCTCATGAATTGGATGAAGCGTCACATGGAGCGGATCGAGCGGGTTATGGGCGTACTTTTGTGGACCGTCGGTTTGATGATGGTCACTGGCGAATTTACACGTTTCAGCTGGTGGCTCCTTGAACAATTCCCAGCACTGGGCATGATTGGTTAATCATATTTTCGCCCATTTCGGGTGGTATCGCGCCCGCAGGAGAGTGTGATGAGCCAAAATAAGAGGCAGGCCGTCAAACGCCGCCGTGTGTTTTATGTACCGGGTTATGATCCGATCCACCCGCGCCGCTATCGTGAACTTTACCGTTCTGAGGGCGCAGCACAGGAGTCGATAAGCGGATATGAAATCACCCTGTCACCGAAAACCGGGGCTGGAAACTATGGTTGGGATGTGAATAGTCGCATTGATGACGCCGAAGTTTCTGCGGGTATTGAGGTTTTGGTTTGGTCGGACATCGTGCGCGGTTCGATGGAAACAAACATCCCCGGCACCTACGTTCAGCTGGTCCGCACCTCTTGGACATATATCGCAAGCGGCGCGTTGCGGCGTTTGATGTGGCTTCGCAAAGGCCCTGTGATCGCGGCGCTCTATCCAATCGTCATGCTATCGCTACAGCTCATTGCTAGTGTGTTTTTAGGTGGGTTGTTGGGGTCGGGCCTGCGCGGTTTGGCGGCTGCTTTGTCATTACCTGTGAGCGTGGGCCAATTGCTTTATTTTCTGGCAATCGTGGCAACTGTTTTCTTTGGCACGCGGTGGTTCAAGTCCAAGGATGCAAAGATATATGCCTACTATCTCATGCATGACTATGCTTATTCGGCACATTACGGCGGAGCCAATCCACCAGAGCTTGAGGAACGGATGTCCCAATTTGGAGACATGATCGCCGACGCGCTGCAAGATGATTTGGACGAAGTTTTGGTCGTCGGGCATTCCTCTGGCGCGCATCTAGGCGTGTCAATTCTTGCCGATTTGGTCCGGCAGGGGCGGGTCCCTAAACAGGGGCCGGACCTAGGATTCCTCACGCTTGGGCAAGTGGTGCCGATGGTTTCGTTTCTTCCGAAGGCCTATCGTCTAAGGGCTGATCTGCAATACCTCAGCACGCGTGACGAATTGGCTTGGGTCGATGTCACCGCACCAGGAGATGGGTGTTCTTTCGCACTTTGTGACCCGGTCGCTGTAAGTGGTGTGGCAACAAAAGATCAAAAATGGCCGCTCGTCTTCTCAGCCGCGTTCTCGCAGTCTTTGACGCCGGAAACTTGGAAGGTTATGAGACGCCGGTATTTCCGGCTCCATTTCCAGTATCTATGCGCCTTTGATCGTCCACGCGACTATGATTATTTCCAGATCACAGCGGGCCCACAAACCTTGCGCGATCGATATGCTGCGCGTGCTCCGTCCAAGAGCCGGATCGTGCTACCCGCGTCCAAATTTAAGTCGATTACCGCATGATCCCGCCCAAGCCCAAGCCGCGGACAGGGAATGTCTCTTTGCGTCGCTACGTGCGGCTCTTTCGGGAAGACATTTTAAGCGCGCAGCCCGCTAAGCTCTATCGTGCTTGGATGGCTGAATTCAAAACGCCGTTCTTCCGCAGTTTCCTTGTGAACCAGCCAGAGCTTGTGAAAACAGTATTGCAAGAAAGACCGGCGGATTTCCCCAAAAGCACACGCGTTAGCGAGGGCCTTCGTCCGCTTCTTGGAAACTCAGTCTTCTTGACCAACGGTAAGGAATGGGAACGGCAGCGTCGAATTATCGATCCAGCCTTTGAAGGCGGGCGCTTGCGGGATACGTACCCGGCGATGTGGGCCAGCGCGGACGCGATGGTTGACCGAATGGTTGAAGGTGATCGTGAAATTGAAGAAGCAGCTAGCTTTGCCGCGGCTGACGTGATTTTTCGGACGCTGTTTTCCATCCCTATCGAGGACAGCTTGGCCGCGGAAGTGTTTGAGGAATTCCGCGCTTATCAGAGAACGCAGCCTGTGGTGAACCTTGCGGCCTTCATCCCATTGCCCCGCTGGATTCCGCGTCCACATCGGCGGCGGACGATCAGCTCAGCCGCACGTATTCGTGGGTTAATACGCCAGCTTTGCGAGCGGCGTATGGCCGAAATTGATGCGGGTTCAGCCCCCGATGATCTTGCAACAAAGATCATGACCACCCCAGACCCGCAAACTGGCAAAACCTTTTCAACTGATGAAATGATCGATCAGGTCGCTATCTTCTTTCTTGCAGGTCACGAAACGTCAGCCTCAACGCTCTCATGGGCCCTGTATCTTTTGGCGATGTTTCCGGAGTGGCAAGACAAGATTGCGCACGAAGCCAAGGCACTCCAAACGGGTGCGTTTTCAGAAATGAGCAAACTGCGGATTGCTCGCGACGTATTTCGTGAAGCGTTGCGGCTTTACCCGCCGGTTCCGATGATGGTACGGGAAACGTCTTGCCCTGAAACCCTCCGAGAACGCAATGTGCCTAAAGGCAGCCAGATCGTGCTAAGCCCCTGGCACTTGCACCGTCACGAAAGACTATGGGACAACCCTGACGGTTTTGACCCGGGGCGATGGGGAACAGAGAATGGCAAACAGTGCATGCGAGACGCGTTCATCCCCTTTTCGTCTGGGCCACGTGTCTGCACCGGGGCAGGCTTTGCGATGGTTGAAGGGCCATTGTTACTTGCTCGGATGGTGCAAGCCTTCGAGGTCAGCTGTGTTCCCGACCGCGTCCCGCAACCTGTGGCGCATTTGACTGTGCGGGCCAAAGATGGGATCTGGCTAAATGTCCGCCGGAGGTGAAACGGGTTGAGGCTCAGCTGTCAGCGCAGCGTCAGAAGCACGTGCCGCACTCACACGTGCCTGCAAATCCGCCAATACAAAAAGCCGAACCGCAGAAGCAAGCCCGGTTTCCAACGTGCGTTTTGCATCGATTTCAGCGGCCAGAGCGTTGATTGGCTGATCCAATCGCGAAGCAATGGCCCGAAACTCTGCCCAAAACTCGTCTTCAAGCGATACGCTGGTTCGATGTCCGCGCAGAGTGAGCGATCGTTTTTTCGGTGGGCCGCTCATTCGGTCACGCCTCTGGGAGCGTCCAATCCATTTGCCCCTGTGATTGAAGCTCGCGATACGCAGCAAGAATCCGGGCCATGCCAGTATCTGGGTTTGATAAATGCGCGCGCGCCTGCCGGAGTACTCTACGCGATTTCCGACGCGCCCTTTGCCTAGGATTAAGTTTTTTTTCGTCCATAACCAACGTCCTCGTGTACAAAACAATTGTCGGGATACGACAAGATAGTGGCAAAAAACTGAAAATTTCAGGGTCTCAATAAATTAAATTTCGGACGGAGTCTCCATTTGGTGAAGGCTTAGATGGTTTTCCGCACGCTTTGCTTCGTTAAGATCTTCGGCCTTTTGCAATTTAGTACGGCCGAATTTGATCGTGTTTTCGTTCGCTTGCGCGCGCCGTGTTGCTTTGGCGCGCACCTTGCGTTCTTTGTTGAGATTGATCGGAGTGCTCGTCATTTAGGTCCAATCATCTGTTCGGGGCGGACGACCTCTTCAAACCTCTCTGCCGTGACGTAACCGAGGCCGACAGCTTCTTGCTTTAGTGTGGTCCCGTTTTTGTGCGCTGTTTTGGCAACGGTTGTTGCATTGTCATAGCCAATTTCGGGGGCAAGAGCTGTCACAAGCATCAAGCTTTCCCCCATAATCTTTGCGATGCGATCTTCATTCGCAGCGATGCCTACAACACAGTTATCGGTAAATGCTTGGGCCGCGTCACCTAAAAGTTGCATAGATTGCAAAACGTTATAGGCCATCATTGGCTTGTAAACATTGAGCTCAAAATGGCCCTGAGACCCAGCAAAACCAACGGCAGCGTCGTTGCCGATGACATGTGCGCATACTTGAGTCAGCGCTTCGCATTGAGTGGGGTTTACTTTGCCGGGCATGATTGATGATCCAGGCTCGTTTTCAGGCAACATCAGCTCGCCCAGACCACAACGTGGGCCAGATCCAAGAAGGCGAATGTCATTTGCGATTTTGAACAAGCTTGCCGCCGCAGTCTTCAACGCCCCAGACATTTGAACCATGGCGTCATGCCCAGCGAGGGCTTCGAACTTGTTGGGGGCAGTCACGAAGGGTAGGGCTGTGATATCCGCCATATGGGCAGCTACGGTCTCACCCCAGCCAATCGGTGTATTCAGGCCAGTGCCTACCGCGGTTCCGCCCTGAGCTAACTCGTAAATATCAGGCAAAGCAGCTTCGATTCTCTCAATCGCCTTGGCCACCTGGTGGGCGTAACCCGAGAATTCCTGCGCCAGAGTTAACGGTGTCGCGTCCATTGTGTGTGTGCGACCGATCTTGATGATGCCATCGAATTCTGAGATTTTTGCTTCCAGCGCCCCATGAAGCGCACGCAGACCGGGCAGGGTCACATCCCGTGCCGTCATTGCCGTTGCGATGTGCATGGCCGTTGGAAACGTGTCGTTTGAGGATTGTCCCATATTGCAGTGATCATTTGGGTGCACCGGTGTCTTGGATCCGATCTCACCGCCCAGCATCTCAATTGCTCGGTTCGCGATAACTTCATTGGCATTCATGTTGGACTGTGTACCCGAACCCGTTTGCCAAACGACCAACGGGAAATGCGCATCAAGTTTGCCAGTCACAACTTCATTTGCCGCTGCTTGAATAGCCTCACCGATCCCGTCCAACTTGCCACGTTCGCTATTTGCTTTTGCACAAGCCTGCTTGATCACGCCAAGTGCGCGCACGATTGCAACGGGTTGCCGTTCCCATCCTATTGGAAAGTTGATCAGGCTGCGTTGCGTTTGCGCGCCCCAGTATTTGTCGGAAGCGACTTCGAGTGGGCCAAAGCTATCTGTTTCGGTACGAGTTTGAGTCATGCTGCAGTCCTTAAGTTCCAGACTGTTTTACAAAACCCTGCGCGCCCCGGCAATGCGGGGCGGGCTTAGCTTTACCGCTAACATCCCCTTAAGTTAGGATTTGCGGAAGCTATCGAGGCTTACGACGTCGCCTTTGGGTGGTTCATCTTGCACAGGTCGGTCCGTTGGACCGCTTTCTATGTTCGATGCAGCCTCCTTGGTTTCTTCGCCTTCTTCCTCGTCATCGGGTGTTTCGAAACGAAGGCCAAACTCTACCGAGGGGTCCACAAAAGTCCTGATCGCATCAAACGGAATAT
>CALKJA010000059.1 GCA_937995865.1 uncultured Paracoccaceae bacterium
CACTACAGTACGAATGGTCTGGTAATGCTTGACCCGGCCGTGGCGTGGGGGTTCTCCAATATCGGGGCGGTTCGATGGTCCACTTTGATCGATCAGGACCGCGGCGGAGTATTCAAACAAGCGGCTGAATATGGGCTGCATTTCGGGATGACCTGTGCAGTTGAATCCCATGGTTCGCGCTCTGTCAGCGGATTTTCGCGCGCAGACCGCGAATTTACCAACGAAGAAATGGCGCTGGTGGAAAAGGCGATGGGTGTTTTGCATGAAACCACTCATCCCGAAGCAGTGATAAGTGAGGCTGACAAGGACGCCATACGTCGCCTTTCGGCCACGGTTTAAGCCTCCACAGCGTTCACGCTCTTGCGTTTGTTCACAATTTGTTCACACTTGCTGTATGACCGAGAGCAGAACAGCCATCCTTGCCGGGCAACCGGCACGCAAGCCGGATCTCAAGCCCGGGCAGCTTTTGTCGCGCGGGGTTTGCCGGCATTTGATCAGCTACGATTTTGTCACTGTTGAAGAGCTGACCCCAACGCAAGGATTGCGCGTTGATGTGATGGCGCTGGGTCCTAAGGGCGAAGTCTGGGTGATCGAATGCAAATCGAGCCGGGCAGATTTTCAATCGGACCATAAATGGGAAGGCTATCTTGAATGGTGTGATCGGTATTTTTGGGCCGTGGATGAAGCGTTTCCAACAGAGCTTTTGCCCGAAGGGACAGGGCTGATCATCGCGGATGCCTATGATGCCGAAATCATTCGGATGGGGCCTGAGGCCAAGCTCGCCCCAGCGCGCCGCAAAGTGATGGTCCAGAAATTTGCCCGCCATGCAGCGTTGCGTGCACATGCGGCGCGGGATCCCGATCTGACTTTGGTATGGGGCTAGCCGTCAGGCTTAGCAGGGGCGCCTAATTACTTTACGGCTTCGGCGGCTTTCGCGGCTGCCATGAGTTCTTCGGCAATATCGCGGGCTTCGTCCGGCTCAAAATCCATTGGGATCTCAAGCGTGCCCGCATCTATGAAAAGTCGTACCATACCTTGATCGGTGGGTCCGATTTGAAGATTCGCTTCAATGTCACGTTCAGTGTTGATGCCCATGATATCGTTCTCCGATGGTGCTTTTCGTCGCAACAAACATATGCGCGGGCGGGGCTTGCGTCGCAACCCCCTGTCCGCCAATCTTAAGGCATGCAACCCATTACTTTGCGCAATTACACCGCTGGAGACGCGGCTTGGTTGACCGGTGAACATGCACGCGCCTATGCCAAAGACGAAGGCTTCGACGATACATTTGGCCCGTTGGTCGCAAGCATCCTTGCGGATTTTTCAACAAAACACGACCCAGCGCGCGAGCGTGGTTGGATCGCGCAACGTGGGGAAACGCGATTAGGTTCCATTTTTTGCGTTGCTTTAACACAGAGAACGGCAAAATTGCGCCTCTTTTACACAGTTGAAAATGCCCGCGGGCAGGGGATTGGGCCGCTATTGCTGGAGACATGCCTGATTTTCGCGCGCGAAGCAGGGTACACGGATTTGCAGCTTTGGACCCATGCAAGCCACACCGCCGCTTGCGCGCTATACAAACGGCGCGGGTTTACCTGCGATCGCTCGAAACAAGTGCATAGCTTTGGAGTGGATTTGATCGAGCAAAGCTGGTCGATCACGCTTTGAACGCTTGCAATCGCTCGACGCAGTTTGTAGATCATCGCGCGTGCCGCCTTAGCTCAGTAGGTTAGAGCGCCTGATTGTGGATCAGGAGGTCCCCCGTTCGAGCCGGGGAGGTGGTACCACTCTTCAACTCATAAATTTTGCGCCAGACCTTCCGTCTGAAGCCCTGTTGAGGAATGTCCTGCGACGGAACCAGCCCGGCTGTACGTTCAATCTCCGATACCAAGCTGGAGAGTGAAATGCGGTTCAATGATGTAAAGCTGCCAATATTGGCCTTTGTTGTGTTTACCGGACTAATTGTTGTGGGTCTGCTGAGCGGCACCAATGTGACCACGTCAGGGGAAAGCCTGTGGGGTCTTTTAGTGGGGCCTGCACAGTCGCATGCGGTGCTCGACAATGCTGCATTGGGTGTCTTCTAATAGAGCCTGTGCGGTGGTTCGAGGGAAACGGGGCTTTTGGTCCGCGTTTTCAGAATGCGACTGTAAAGGTGCAGCCGATTCCTGTTGCCAGCACATCGCCAGTGTCGACGATGCCGCCATGCCTGCGATCATACGCCTCTTTGAGCAAGCCCACGCCTATAGCCGCAGCACAGCCTTTAACCTGGCTGCCGGTCTGGTCCGCGACATAATATGACACGGCTGCGCCTGCGAGCATATGCAAGCCCTTGTCATTGTCCGACATCACGCTTTCACTGCATCCCGCCAGCCAAAAACCTGAGACACAAGCCATTAAATATCCGCGCATTTCGATCCCTCATCTAGCAACCGGCAGGCCCCCACCTGCGGTCCAGTTTTGGACCAGCCACCGGGGTCATCTGGGTCGTTCTAGGCGAATTTGATCAAATTTTGCGAAAAACAGAGCAGGTTAGTTAACGCTTTGGAAGGCCGCGGTCGCGACGCCCAAAATACGCAGAAAGCCGATTAGGAGCCGTCGAGATTTCCAAGCTGGACAGCACGTAACAGCTCAACCCCCGAAGCATCAAAGATCAAAAGGTTCTGTTCTTCGGTGACCACAAGCACATTGGTAGATGTCTGCGTGATTGCTACAACCTTGGTGCCTTCCGGCAAAGCGATCTGCGCAGGGATTGGCACCATGCGCGCAGGTTGCAACAGTCGGATGACAAGCAGCGCAACGATGGTTATCACGCCAACGATCATCACAGCGGTCAAAACGGTCACCAGCCTACGCAGGAACCGTAAAGTCGCCGCATCCGCGTCCGAAAGGGGCTTTTCTCCAGTGTCCGAGCCGTATTCGTCTGATCCGTTGTCCACACCGCTGACCTTTGTGATTGCGGCATCGCCACCGCCACGTCTCGATAAAGCGCTTGCGCGGGATGTGCCAGAGAAAGCGGCGCTTTCGCGGTCGCGATTGGCACGCCTGATCGAAGAGGGGGCTGTGGCCGTGAATGGCGCGGTGCTTTGTGATACGCGTGCCCGTGTGGCCGAAGGTGACTTGGTGGAAATCACTCTGCCGCAAGCGGCCGCGTTGGATACAGTGGCGCAAGACATCCCGCTTGATGTTGTTTTTGAGGATGATCAGTTGATCGTCGTGAACAAACCCGCAGGTATGGTGGTGCATCCCGCACCGGGCACACCGGATGGCACGCTTGTAAACGCGCTTTTGGCCCATTGCGGGGATAGTCTCAGCGGCATTGGCGGCGTTCAGCGGCCGGGAATTGTGCACCGCATCGATAAAGACACCAGCGGGCTTTTGGTGGTGGCAAAAAGCGATGCGGCGCATCACGGGCTTGCGGCCCAGTTTGAGGCCCATAGCGCCGAACGGCGGTATCTGGCCCTTGCGTATGGCGTGCCCGAAGCATCCGATCCGCGCATCCGCGGGTTGCGTGGTGTCAGCTTTGAGGGCGGCGAAGTCATCAAGATCACCGCACATCTTGCTCGCCACAAAACCGACCGCCAAAAGCAAGCTGTCTACTTTAACGGTCACGGCCGCCACGCCGTTACACGTGCGCATATTCATACACGATGCGGCACGCCGCCTGTGCTGTCTTTGCTGGAGTGCCAGCTGGAAACCGGGCGCACCCACCAAATTCGGGTGCATTTGGCCTATACAGGGCATGGCTTGGTCGGGGACCCCGTCTATGGCGGCAAGCGTAAGCTCAAAGGTGGTGCGCTGAGCGAAGCTGCGGTTCAGCAGGTTTTGCATTTCCCCCGTCAGGCGCTTCATGCGGCGTCGCTTGGATTCACGCACCCAACTACAGAAGAGGCGCTGTCTTTTGAGGCGCCTATTCCCGCTGATATGGAGCAGCTTATCTTGGCTGTAACGCACAACACCTCTGCGTGAGCGGCGTGGTACAGGTGATTTGAAGCAGGTATTTGAGAATTCCTGCTGGTGCTGACTTGAAAGTCAGTGCGCGGCTCACCACATTGATGTTAACGGGCGAAACATTGTCGCCTTGCAAACCATAAGACCAGAATTCCAAGGGGGATAGACATGGCCAATTACGCAAACCTTCCCGCACCGACACCCGAGGGCGGGCTGAACCGCTATATGCAAGAAATCCGGAAGTTCCCGATGCTGGAGCCGGAAGAAGAGTATATGCTTGCCAAAGCTTGGGTGGAGCAAGAAGACACGGCGTCAGCCCATAAAATGGTAACGTCGCACCTACGGCTCGCGGCCAAAATTGCGATGGGATATCGCGGCTATGGTCTTCCGCAAGCGGAAGTGATCTCGGAAGCGAATGTGGGCTTGATGCAAGCGGTCAAACGCTTTGACCCGGAAAAAGGGTTCCGTTTGGCCACATATGCGATGTGGTGGATCCGCGCGAGCATTCAGGAATACATCCTGCGGTCTTGGTCGCTGGTGAAGCTGGGCACGACATCCGCGCAAAAGAAGCTTTTCTTCAATCTTCGTAAGGCAAAAGCCCGGATCGGCGCACTGGAAGAGGGCGATCTCCGTCCTGAGCATGTGGAAAAGATTGCTCACGACCTTGGTGTGACAGAAGCCGAAGTGACCTCAATGAACCGGCGGATGTCGGGCGGGGATGCGTCCCTGAATGCGGTTGTCGGTTCCGAAGGCGAAGGGACAATGCAATGGCAGGACTGGCTTGAAGACGAAGACGCGGATCAAGCAGGTGACTATGCGGAGCGCGACGAATTGGACACGCGCCGTGAGATGCTAGCGGAGGCGATGGATGTACTGAACGATCGCGAAAAGGACATTCTTGTCCAGCGTCGCTTGTCGGATGAAACCATCACTCTTGAGGATCTGTCCGGCCAATATGACGTGAGCCGGGAACGGATCCGCCAAATTGAAGTGCGTGCATTTGAAAAACTGCAAAAGCGCATGCGGGATTTGGCCCGCGAAAAGGGCATGCTGGCCGCGGTATCTTAAGGGCGGGCCCTCCCGCCTCCCTTCT
>CALKJA010000060.1 GCA_937995865.1 uncultured Paracoccaceae bacterium
GCCCTGCTGGCTCAATGCCACCCAAAGCAAATACAACAAAGATTAACCCGCGTGACATCCGCACGACAAACCTAAAAAATCACGACTTTGGTTCCGCCTTTAACGCCTTTTTAACCTTTTTCGCTATGTTTTCTAGCCGCGTTAGGAATTGAAGCCGCGCGTGCCGTCCTGCGCTCAGACAGCAAAGGGGTGCCGCTTCTAGAAAAGCAAAAGCCCCGCGCCGAAAATCTTCGGGCGGGGCCTAATACTATATCGCTGGGATTGCGGCCTATCAGTCGGCGGCGGCTTCAGCGGCAACGCGCTCTTTGTCGGCTGCGCCTTTGGCGTCTACATCGCGTTCAACAAACTCGATGATCGCCATCGGTGCCATGTCGCCATAGCGGAAACCAGCTTTGAGAACACGGACATAGCCGCCATTGCGCTCTTTGTAGCGAGGGCCAAGCACATCAAAAAGCTTAGTAACGTGCGCATGCTGCTTCAGGCGGCCAGCGGCGAGACGCTTTGCGTGATCATCGCCGCGTTTGCCCAGAGTAACGAGCTTGTCGATGATGCGCTTAAGCTCTTTTGCTTTCGGCAGGGTTGTTTTGATTTGCTCATGTTCGATGAGTGAGCCGGCCATGTTGGCGAACAGCGCTTTGCGGTGTTCGTGTGTCCGGTTGAGGCGGCGGTATCCGCGTGCGTGGCGCATAGGGGTAATCCTTCTTTATGCTTTGTATCGGAACCGCCTGCGTCGGGCGCTTCTCGCGTTATTGGGGCGGAATGCCCGGGGTATCTTTTTGCATCTCCAATTCAGGAGATAGCGCCGGAAACCCTTTGGATCTCCGGCGCTGTTTTATCAGAAGTTATCTTCGAACTTTTTAGCCAGATCTTCGATATTGTCCGGCGGCCAATCCTCGACATCCATGCCAAGGTGCAGACCCATTCCTGACAGCACCTCTTTGATCTCGTTCAAAGACTTGCGGCCAAAGTTCGGCGTGCGCAGCATTTCTGCTTCGGTCTTTTGAATGAGATCGCCGATATAAACGATGTTGTCGTTCTTGAGGCAGTTCGCGGAACGCACGGAAAGCTCCAGCTCGTCGACTTTCTTGAGGAGCAGCGGGTTGAACTCCAGCCCGTCATCCTCAGCCGCGGCAGTTGCCGATTCCGGTTCGTCAAAGTTCACAAAGATCGACAGCTGATCTTGCAGAATGCGCGCAGCGAAAGCCACTGCGTCATCCGGCGTAAGAGAACCATCTGTTTCGATCTTCATCGTCAGCTTGTCATAGTCCAGCACCTGACCTTCGCGGGTCGGCTGCACGTCATAAGACACGCGCTTCACAGGCGAGAAGATCGCATCGATCGGCATCAGGCCGATAGGTGCATCTTCGGGGCGGTTTTTATCCGAAGACACATACCCTTTGCCCGTATTGACTGTCAGTTCCATGAACAGATCCGCGCCATCATCAAGGTGGCATACGATGTGATCTTTGTTCAGGATCTCAATCCCTGCGGATTCCGAAATGTCAGCCGCTGTAACAACGCCAGGCCCTTTGGCAGAAATCGAAACGCGCTTTGGCCCTTCGACATCCATGCGCACGGCCACGCCTTTGAGGTTCAGCACGATGTCTGTGACGTCCTCACGAACGCCCTCAACCGAGGAAAATTCGTGCAGCACGTTGTCGATTTGCACGGATGTGATTGCCGCACCTTGCAGCGACGACATCAGCACGCGGCGTAGCGCGTTGCCAAGCGTCAGGCCGAAACCACGCTCCAACGGCTCCGCAACGACAGTCGCCTTGCGTGTGGGGTCATTGCCCGGCTTGACGTCAAGCTGGGTGGGTTTGATGAGCTCTGCCCAATTCTTATGGATCATGGTGCCTCCATTCCTGTCTGCGCGTGGATCCTGCGCGCGGACGCTCGAGGGTCTTAGAAAAGTATAAATTTAGACGAGGGGCATGGGCCAAAATTCGGCCCATGCCCGATAGAAATTTAAATCAGACGCGGCGGCGCTTTGGCGGGCGGCAGCCGTTGTGTGCGATTGGTGTAACGTCACGAATAGATGTGATCGTCAGACCCATCGCAGCAAAAGCGCGAAGCGCGCTCTCACGGCCCGAACCGGGGCCCTGCACTTCGACTTCGAGCGTCTTAACACCGTGATCCTGAGCTTTCTTGCCAGCATCTTCCGCGGCCATCTGCGCCGCATATGGCGTGGACTTCCGGGAGCCTTTGAAACCCATTGTACCGGCGGACGACCAAGCGATCGCATTGCCCTGTACATCGGAGATCAGGATTTTGGTATTGTTGAAGGACGAATTCACATGGGCCACGCCCGATGCGATATTCTTAGAGACCTTCTTCTTGGGTGCGCGTTTTTCGCGTGCCATATCTCAGTCCCCCTTATTTCTTTTTGCCAGCAATGGCCCGTGCGGGGCCTTTGCGTGTGCGTGCGTTGGTGTGCGTGCGCTGCCCGCGGACAGGCAGGTTGCGGCGGTGGCGCAGGCCACGGTAGCAACCAAGATCCATCAGGCGCTTGATGTTCATCTGCACTTCGCGGCGCAAATCGCCTTCGACAGTGTAGTTCGCATCGATATGCTCACGAATGGCGAGCACTTCTGCATCGGACAATTCGTTAATACGGCGGGTCACGTCGATCCCGGTGGCTTCACAGATCTCTTTTGCAGAGGTGTGGCCGATTCCGGTGACATAGGTGAGTGCAATGGGCACTCGCTTGGAGGTAGGCAGGTTAACGCCGGCAATACGTGCCAAGGGCTGCGTCCTTTAAGCTGCGGGTCCGTAACGCCGGGCCCTTTTTTCACAGATAAAGGCCCGGCTTTTGCACGGGCCTCGGATGGAGGTGGTCAAAGGGCGCAAAACGGCCCAGATCTCGGTAGATTGTGAGCTCATAGGGTGATTCAGGGTGGGCGTCAAGATGCTGTTGTCAAAGCGCTTTATCAAGCGCTCGGATCGGCCCAGAAACGACCGGCAAACCATCCTCGGACCACCCATATCCGAATGCTCTAAGATCGTCCCCATAGGCATAAGAGATGAGACGCCGATGCTCAGTTGAGAATGGTTTGGCTTGCCCCGCGCCCGTTGCGTTGAAGGTTTCAAGAGGATCCGGAGCAATGCCCGTGATTGCAGCCATCTGAGAGGCAAGATCCGGCCAATGCTCGGCAAGATCCTCCATACGGATCACCTGCAGCCGGTTGTCACCAAGAGCATTGCTAAGATAAATGGATTGCGCCCGAAAGTGACCATCAAGCGCACCCTGCGGGGTGCATGCCATGACTTCGAGAAAGCGGCGAAAACTGGTTGTGCGGCCAAGTCCCAACCGCCGCGCTGGCCCAAAAGAGCGATGCGAAGCGACTTTGTTCTTCCAAGCGCTTCGCAAACGCGCCGCAGGATGCCGCACGACCGTGAACACCAGCGCGTCGATATCCAGCGTTGCTAGACCTTCGCTCACGTTTCGGCGTTCTATGCTTGGATGTCGATGGACCCGCGACGGACGGGCCAAATCCGAAGAGGCGCCCCCAAAAAGCGGTAACATCGCAATACGGATCGCTGTATTGGCCGCTTTTGGTATGGGGAGGTACGCAACACCCGGGTGGGGACTCAGCAATTGGCCCTCACGCGGGTCTTGCGCGCCTGCCGCCAAGCCAGCGGCCCAGCGGTCAAGCGTGCGTTGCCGACGCCAAGCCTTAATCATTAGGCGTCCAGAACGCCTACGATGCTCGCCTCGACCTCATCCATGCTGGCAAGGCCATCAACGGACGTTAGTTCGCCTTTGGCATAATAATAACCAAGCAAAGGCGACGTCTTTTTGTAGTATTCCATCAGACGAACTTTGAGGCTTTCCTCATTATCGTCTGCCCGGGCCGTTCCGCCAGCAGCCACAGCATCGGCAGCGCGCCCCACGATGCGTTTAACAAGCTCCGCGTCATCGACTTGCAGCTCAATCACCGCATCCAGAGTCTCACCTTTGCTCGCAAGAAGCGCGCCAAGCGCATCGGCTTGTGGCAGTGTGCGGGGGAAGCCGTCAAAGATGAAGCCGCCGCCGGCCTCACCATCAAGTTGCTCATCGATCAGGCCGATCACTATCTCGTCGGTGACAAGCTCACCGGCATCCATGATCGCCGCGACCTTTTTTCCCATCTCAGTGCCGGACGTACGCGCCGCGCGCAGCATGTCCCCTGTGGAAAGCTGCACCATGTTGCGTGTCTCAACGAGCTTTTGGGCTTGTGTGCCCTTGCCCGCACCCGGCGGTCCAAGAAGGATAATATTCATCGGCGTGACGGTCCCCGTTTCTTTGTGCGCCCGCTCTTACGGCGAAGCTGCGATTTCTCAAGCAAGCCCTCGTACTGGTGAGCCAGCAGATGAGATTGGATTTGTTGGATTGTATCCATCCCCACTGAGACAACAATAAGCACGGCGGTGCCGCCAAAAACAAAGGGAATATTCAACTGCGTGCGCACAATCTCAGGCAAAAGCGCCACGAGAGCGAGATAACCAGAGCCAAGAACAAGGATCCGTGTCACCACATAATCCAGATATTCCGCCGTCTTAGGGCCCGGACGAATGCCGGGAACAAAGCCGTTCTGATTCTTTAAATTGTCTGCAACATCATCAACTTTGAACGACACTTCTTTGGTGTAGAAATACGTGAAGAAGACAATCATACCGCCGAAGAACAGCAGATAGAGCGGCTGTCCCGGACCGAAATACGCAAGAATCGTCGACATCACCGGGCCAGATTGGCCGCCCGAAAACGTGCTGATCGTCGTTGGCAACAGCAGCAATGCAGAGGCGAAAATCGCCGGGATGACGCCCGCTGGGTTCACTTTGATCGGCAGGTGGGATGTACCACCTTCATAGACCTTCATGCCCTGTTGGCGGCGCGGGTACTGAATGTTGATTTTGCGCAAGGCGCGCTCCATGAACACCACAAAGGCCAGCACGACGACCACCATCAAAAGAACGCCCACAATAACCGCGGGGCTGATCGCGCCACTGCGGCCTTGGGCAAAGAACCCGGCGAGCTGTGCGGGGATTTCTGCAATGATGCCCACGAAAATGATCAACGAGATACCGTTGCCGATGCCGCGTGCGGTAATCTGCTCACCCAGCCACATCAGGAACATGGTGCCGCCAACCAGTGAAATGACACAGGCCGCTTGGAAGAAAAGGCCCGGATCTGAGGCCAAACCACCAGCTT
The DNA here is from genome assembly GCA_937995865.1 of uncultured Paracoccaceae bacterium. Classification (GTDB taxonomy): domain Bacteria; phylum Pseudomonadota; class Alphaproteobacteria; order Rhodobacterales; family Rhodobacteraceae; genus Shimia_B. Next base: position 5,192 of record CALKJA010000060.1, read on the forward strand.
CAAGCGACTTAGCAAGCCCATAGGCCTGAAACGTCGCCAGAACCACCGTGCCGTAGCGCGTGTATTGGTTGAGCTTTTTGCGCCCTTGCTCGCCCTCTTTCTTGAGTTGCTTGAGCGGCTCCCACATTGCGCCCAAAAGCTGAACGATGATCGACGCCGAAATATAAGGCATGATGCCCAGCGCAAAGAGACCCATGCGCGACAGCGCGCCGCCAGTAAAGGCGCTTAGCAAGCCACCAATGCCGCCCGCTGCTTGCTCCATAAAGCGTTGCAGCTCACCTGCGTCGATTCCCGGCACGGGGATATAGGTGCCTACGCGATAAACCACGAGAAGCATGATGGTAAAAAGAATGCGCTGCCGCAGTTCTTTTGCCTTACCCAATGCACCCCATGAGGTGTTTGCCGCCATCTGTTCGATTTGCGATGCCATGAAAGCCTCTTTCACGAAAACGCCGCCCTACGGATGTCCCGTCGGCGGCGTTAGGAACTTGTGATACAGATGTAGGGGGCGCATGCGCCCCTCACAACCGCTTATTCAGTCGCAGCCGCTGCCGATGTTGTGAGCGAGCCGCCTGCCTTGGCCACTGCGTCCACTGCGGCTGCCGAAGCGCCGGTGACCGAGATGTTGGCTTTGGAGGTGATTTCGCCCTTCGCCAGAACGCGGATACCGTCCAGCTTGCGGCGCACAACGCCGGATTCAACAAGGCTGTCTTCGGTGATGTCACCGGTCAACTTGCCTGCGTCGATGAATTTCTGGATCAAGCCAAGGTTGATCACAGCGAACTTCTTGCGGTTTGGCTTGTTGAAACCACGCTTAGGAAGACGCTGGTAGATTGGCATCTGGCCGCCTTCGTAGCCATTGATGGCTACACCCGAACGGGACTTCTGACCTTTGATACCACGGCCGCCTGTTTTACCTTTGCCCGAGCCCGGACCACGGCCAACGCGTGTGCGTTTCTTGGCAGCACCGGGATTGTCCCGGAGTTCATTGAGTTTCATATCGCTTCTCCTTTGCCGGATATCTGCCCCGAAGCGATCCGAGGGCAGCGCACGGCTTTTCTTAGTTTCTTTTCTTCATGACCAAATGCAAGCGCGAGTCGCTTTCACTGGCCACCGGGGGCGTATAGCGGTGGCGGTGGTACGGTGCAAGTGGCGGGTGGGGCTCAACCGCCGCGTCACCTTGTTACTCTGCACCCTCTTCTAAATGCGTCCAAAGGTATCCTTTGGGCAACGGTCCCTTATTGCGCCCGCCCTGTTGAGTCTGTTCCCACGCATGGGCAAGAATGCCCACAGAGCGCGACAGGCAAAAAAGCCCCCGTGCCAAGGGCGCAGGGAAGCCAAGCTCAGTATAAATCACGGCTGTCGCCCCATCGATATTCATCGGGATCGGGCGGCCCTTGTGCGCGCTCAAATGCCCCTCGATGGCCATGGCAATGGCGCGAACACGCCCATCAACAACGCCATCCGCTTGCGCCTGCGCTACAAGCTCCATCAAACGCGTGGCGCGGGGATCACGGGTGTGAAAGCGATGCCCAAATCCCGGCAGATGGCGGTCACGCTTTGCTGTCCAAGCATCTATCGCCCCCGCCACCGCCGCATCCAGCCCCGCACCTGCGTCCATCCGCTCTAATGTCAACGCGTATAGCTCTGACGCCTGTTCGCCGGCACCGCCATGCACATCTCCCAGCATGTTGAGTCCCGTCGCCATCGCATTGTTCAGGCCGACACCGCAGGTCACAGCCATCCGCGCGGCCGCGATTGAGGGCGCTTGCGGGCCATGATCAACGGCCGCCGTCAGCGCAGTCTCCAAGAGCCGCGCCTGTGCATCGCTAGGAAGCGTGCCGCGCAGGCAAAGCCAAATCATCTGGGCGAAACTCACCTGCCCGATCAGGTCCTGGATAGGGTGCCCCCTGATATCAATCTCGTTAGGCTCCATCCGGATCAGAGAGGTTTGCCACCAATCCTCGGCCTCTTTTTGTGATCCATCAGACATCTAAATAGCCCCCTTGTTTTGTAGCTCAGAGATGGCGCCGGCGTCATAACCCAGCTCACCCAGAATCTCGGCTGTGTGCTCCCCTAATTGGGGCGGGGGCGTTGCCACACGTGGTGCTGCGCCGTCCATTTTTGCCCCAATACCCACAAGCGAGATCTCCTCACCATTGACCGCATGCGCTTGCATAAGGCCGCGTTCTGCAATCTGAGGGTGGCTCAGTGCCTCCTGCACCGTCCAAACCGGCCCCGCGGGCACGCCCCGGGTGCTGAGTCTGTCGACCCATTCTTCGGTCGTTCCAGCCGCCAGCAGGGCTTCAAGCTCTTCAGCCAACGCCGCGCGGTGCGTCAAACGCCCTTTGCGATCTGCAAATCGCGGGTCCACTGCCAAGTCAGGCCGCCCCAACACGTCGCACAGCGTCTCGAATTGTTGCTGCTCATTGGCGCTTATGTTTAGAACGCCATCCGCTGCGCGGAACGATCCCGAAGGGCTAGCCGTGAAATTGTCATTCCCGTTTGGCGCAGGCTCAACGCCCGCTACGCTATGGTTGGAAACGACCCAGCCCATTGTTGCGATCACAGCCTCTAACATCGACACATCAATAAAGGTGCCGCGATCCGCGCCGGTGTTGGCCAACGCCGCGGCCACCGAAAAAGCCGCCGTCATCCCACCAATCGTATCTGCCATAGGATAGCCCACGCGATAAGGCGCGGTTGTTGGGCTGCCGGTGATCGACATCACACCACTCATCCCTTGTACGATCTGGTCATAGGCAGGCAGGCCAGACAGCGGCCCGTCCTGGCCAAACCCAGAGATCGCGCAATAGATCAACCGCGGGTTCATTTCCCGCAAGACCGTGTGATCCAAACCCAATCGCTCCATAACGCCCGGACGGAAGTTCTCAACCAATGCATCCGCGCGGGCGACCAGTTGTTTTAAGACGGTTTTACCCTCGTCGGTCTTGAGGTTCACCGTGATGGACCGTTTGCCCGGGTTTTGCGCCAGAAAGGACACGCCCATCAGTTTGGCATTGCGCGCCGGATCCGCGCCCAGCTGCCGCGCAAGATCGCCGGTGCCCGGCGTTTCAACCTTGATGACCTTTGCCCCCATGTGCGCCAACTGGTGGCAGCAAAATGGACCGGCAAGGACATTTGTCAGATCAAGGACGCAAAATCCGCTTAGAGGGGCATGGCTCAAAAATGGCTCCTTTTTCCCATGCGGTGATGATCCTGCGGGACCGCCCCCGGAGGCAAGTCAATTCGACATAGGGCGTTAGCCTGCACTCTTGCTCGGGCGAAATCCCTTGAAAAGGGATTTGCAAGGCTTTTGCAAAAGCCTTGGCCCCGAATGAAGCAGTGCGCTTGCCCTTAGGTAAGGATTCTCGTACTCGCGCGGTCCACGCCAAAATGGCATGATGATAAGGAAGACATTTTCCAGCGACCCGACCATTTTTTCGGTCATCCATAGAGAGATACCCCATGACATTCGTCCCAGATCTTTGGGCCGACCCGCGCATCTTTTTTGCAGCGGCAGCGGCTCTGCTATCCTTTGCTGCGTTTTTCTTTTACCTGCGCGATATGCTCGTGCGTGAGACCCGCCCCCAACGGGCCTCTTGGTTGATTTGGTCCGTCCTGTCGTCAATTGCCTGTGCGACGCAAGTCGCCGAGGGCGCGACGGGTTCTCTGATCTATGTGATTATGAACTGCACGGGCACATTGATTGTGTTTTGCTACGCACTGCGTCGGGGTGTTGGGTCTATTCTCTACGGAAAAGACGTGCTGATCCTTGGTGTAGCGGCCTGCGGACTTGGGCTTTGGACTTTTACAGAAACGTCTGCGTGGGCTTTGGCAATCACCTGCGGGATCAGCCTTCTCGCTGGTGCTGTAACCTGTGTCAAAGCCTTGGCCGCGCCCCAAACCGAAACGCCATCCTATTGGGTGCTTTCCTTTGCCGCAGCTTGCGCAGCCATCGGTTCAATCGGGGATCTAAATCCAATCTTGTTGGCCTATCCCGCCTATCTTTTCGTCCTCAACGGAGCAGTTTTTATGGCCATTCGGGCCGGTCGCGCTCGGAAGTCACAAGAGGCCCTTGCACGCGCGCAGGCTCGGCAAGACGATGCGAGCCGTCGCGCGGCACCCTATCCGTTTCCCGAACTGGTTCCTGCGAATTAGGGTAAGCAAGGCGTTACAGGGTTGCGGCCATCGCAGTATCGCCAACGTCTAAAGCCGGGCAACGGTCCGGGCCGCGCTCTTCGAACGGCGAACTCGTGCATTTACCCTTCTTTATGAGCTCGCAGGCTAAACTCTCCGCGAGAGCCAGCACCTTGAGGGGTCTATTGATGCGCCTACTTCCCGTTCTTTTCGCGTTCCTTGTCGCAACAGCAACCCACGCTGAGCCGTTAGGAATTCAGTTTGCAGCACTAAAACCAGGAACCATTCTGAGCTACAGCAGCTCAAACGAGGGGCCGTATGCGCTGATCTATGAGGGCAAGACCGGGGCAGAACATGCTGTTTCACAACATGCGGGCGGCCCTTACGGCACGGTCATTGGGCGCAAGTTTTACAATGAAGCCGGGCTGGAAGTGCGCCGGGAAACCAAATCGGGGCGCGAGATCCGCTTTGTCCCCTTCCACTGCGAACGTTGGTTAGGGCCCTGCACACATGAGGTGGTCACAGCGACAAGTGAAACAATGATCAAAGCGAACAGCTGGAAGCATGGGGAGGGATACGTGTCGGAAATGGCTTTCTCGTCTGGTGCAGATCCACGTCGAAAGACCTTCCGGTTAGACAAGAATGGACTTGTGACCTTTCTTTTGGCCAATGACACACAGCTCGCACTGAATAGTATCGAGGAACCCTGAACTCAAAAAACGCGCTGTACCAAACGCGTCTAGCACCTGCGAGAGTTTGCCCGTGCAAGGCCCGTTTGAAAGCCGTCTACGATCCAAAGATCACCGCCAAAAGGTCATGAACTGGCGGCCCTTTGTGCCTCCAACAAAGGCGCATAGACCGGCCGACCCGTGTCTTCAAACTATGATCCCAATCAATGCTCCAACCGAAAGGGGCGGGGCTAGTGTATATTTCTTTCTGCGGCCTGAGCCTTTCAAGCAGCCCAAGAGCAGGTGTTAATTGGCCGCGCGAGCGGCCATGTCGCCCTTTGATTAGAACGCCCCGGGTCATTTTTAGCCCCCTCCTTCCAGCCTTTCATCGAACATTTGCTCCGGATTGCTGTTCCAACATCTATGATGTCCCGGTGCCGTTCCTTCGGGAGGGAACAAGGATCTTCGAAGATCCTTGAGCGCCGCGCGTCGCACGCGCATTTGGGCGCCCTTGCGAGCCATCCTCGCCCAAATTTCCAGGGCTAAGAAATGAGCCGCCCCATCGCGTCAATTGTCAGGCCTCGATTGGCATCTCCGAAAGACGTGCATGACCGGTTGTTTGGTGTCCGCTACAGCACCTGCCCGGCAATGAGGCCGATTCAAAGGGGTATGAAGGCCGACTGCGACGCACTTGGGCGCAGGCTCCCCCAATGCTGCTTGCCACACCCTTGTCGAAGGTTCAGGCAGAAGGATTGGGAATTGCGCGGGACAATACAGGCCTCCCAAACGCAAAACGCCCCGGAGTTCACCGGGGCGTCTTAAGATAACAATGAAAAGAGAGGCGCTTAGCCTTTCTCCTCCACGATCTCGACAAGGTGCGAGATGGAGTTAACCATACCGCGCACGGATGGAGTATCTTCCAGCTCGCGCGTCTTGTGCATCTTGTTCAGGCCCAGACCAATCAGCGTTGCGCGCTGTTTTTCGGGGCGGCGGATCGGCGAACCGATTTGCTTGACGACGATAGTCTTGGCCATGCTTACGCCTCCTCGGTTACGGCTTCGGCTGCGGGCGCGTCATCGCGCTTAGGCAGGATGTCGGCCACTTTCTTACCACGACGCTGTGCGACATGGCGCGGGCTGGATTCTTTGCCCAGACCGTTCAGCGTTGCGCGGATCATGTTGTACGGGTTCTGCGAACCGATGGACTTTGCAACAACGTCCTGAATGCCAAGCATTTCGAACACGGCACGCATTGGACCACCTGCGATGATCCCGGTACCGGCTGTTGCTGTACGCATCACAACTTTACCGGCGCCATGACGGCCCTCGATATCGTGGTGAAGGGTGCGGCCCTCTTTGAGAGGCACACGGATCATCTGGCGCTTGGCTTGCTCGGTCGCCTTGCGGATGGCCTCGGGGACCTCCTTGGCCTTACCTTTGCCAAACCCAACGCGGCCTTTTTGATCGCCTACAACGACAAGCGCGGCAAAGCCGAAGCGCTTACCACCTTTGACGGTCTTGGATACGCGGTTGATCGCGACCAGACGGTCCGCGAATTCTGGGGTTTCTTCTTCGCGCTTGCGGCCACGACCCCGGTTGTTATCACGCTCTGCCATGCTGGCCTCCTGAGCTAAATGTTTCTGTCGACCCTAGTGCCGCGCAAATGCTGCGCAGCCCGGATCATCGAGAGGGCAGCGCGGGTTCGTCCCATGCCGCCCTCTTCAAGTCTTAGAACTTCAGGCCACCTTCGCGCGCGGCATCTGCCAACGCTTGAATTTTACCGTGGAACAAGAAACCACCGCGATCGAAGAGCACTTCCTCGACGCCCGCCTTCTTGGCGCGCTCCGCGATTGCGGACCCCACCTTGGCTGCGGCTTCCATGTTGTTCTTGCCAACAACGCCCAGATCCTTTTCGAGCGACGATGCAGCGGCCAATGTGCGGCCTTGCAAATCGTCGATCACTTGGACCGAGATGTTTTTCGACGAGCGGTGCACCGAAAGGCGCGGCTTGCCGGTGTTGATGCGGCGAAGTTTGTTCCGAACGCGCATACGGCGCTTCAGAAACAGAGTTCTTTTGCTGTTTGCCATGTTGTGCGTCCTTACTTCTTCTTGCCTTCTTTGCGGAAGATGAACTCACCCTTGTAGCGGATGCCTTTGCCTTTATAGGGCTCGGGCTTGCGCCATTCGCGGATGTTGGCGGCCACTTGACCGACAAGCTGTTCATCATTCCCTTCGATGGTGATTTCAGTCGGCTTGGCAGCCGTCACCGTGATGCCCTCGGGCACCTCGAAGTTGACATCATGCGACAGGCCAAGGCTCAGCTTCAGGGTGTTGCCCTGCATCTGTGCCCGGTAACCAACGCCTTGGATCTCAAGCTCTTTCTTGAACCCAGCCGTCACGCCTGTGACCAGGTTCTGCACCATCGTGCGGGACATGCCCCACTGCTGGCGCGCGCGCTTGGATTTGCCGCGTGGCTCAATGCTCACGGTGCCATCGTTGACGGACAGCGTGACATCGTCGGTCGCTTTGAAGCTGCGGGTGCCCTTGGGCCCTTTCACTTCGATCATCTGGCCGCTGACGCTGGCCTCCACACCGGAGGGCAGCTCGACCGGTTTCTTACCAATACGAGACATAATTCCCTCCTTAGAAGACGGTGCAGAGCACTTCGCCGCCAACATTGTTGGTGCGCGCGCTTGCGTCAGTCATCACGCCCTTGGACGTGGAGACGATGGAGATACCCAAGCCCTGACGGACCTGTGGGATATCGCTTTTGCCCAGATACACACGGCGGCCGGGCTTGGACACGCGCTTAAGTTCGCGGATCACAGGCTCGCCTTCGTAGTATTTCAGGCTGATTTCCAGCGTCGGATGACCATTTGCGTCCTTGCTGGACTCGTAGCCACGGATGTAGCCCTCGTCAGCCAGAACATCGAGCACCCATGCACGCAGCTTGGACGCCGGGGTGGAAACCACCGACTTGCCACGCATTTGGGAGTTGCGGATGCGGGTGAGCATATCGCCGATAGGATCGTTCATAACAGCTCTCCCTTACCAGCTCGATTTGACCATGCCGGGGATTTGACCCGCAGAACCAAGGTCCCGCAGCGCAATCCGGCTGATCTTTAGTTTACGGTAATACGCGTGCGGCCGGCCAGTCAGCTGGCAACGGTTGTGCAGGCGCGTGGCCGAAGAATTGCGCGGCAGCTTGGCCAGCTTAAGCTGGGCCTTAAAGCGCTCTTCCATCGGACGGCTTTCATCGCGGGCGATCTCTTTGAGTTCGGCACGTTTAGCGGCGTATTTCTTCACCAGCTTCTCGCGCTTAACTTCGCGTGCGATCATGGATTTTTTGGCCATGTTCTTACGATCCTTGCTTGGTGAAGGGCATGTTGAAATGGCCGAGAAGCGCTTTTGCTTCTGCGTCCGTATCAGCCGTGGTGCAGATGATGATATCCATGCCCAGCATATCGACGACTTTGTCGAAGTCGATTTCAGGGAATACGATATGTTCCTTAAGGCCCATCGCGTAGTTGCCACGCCCATCAAAGGACGTTTCCTTAACGCCGCGGAAGTCGCGAACGCGGGGAAGGGCAATCGTGATGAGACGATCAAGGAATTCATACATCCGGTCGCCGCGGAGCGTGACCTTCGTGCCGAGCGGCATGTCCTCACGGACGCGGAAGCCGGCGATCGAGTTCTTCGCTTTGGTCACAACGGCCTTTTGGCCTGCAATCAGGGTCAGCGCTTCTTCGGCGTGCTTTATCTTTTTGGTGTCCTTGACGGCATCGCCGACGCCCATGTTCAGGACAATTTTGTCCAGGCGTGGGATCTGCATGTCGTTCTTGTAGCTAAACTCTTCTTTCATCGCAGCTTTGATTGTGCTGCCGAAGAGCGCCTTAAGACGCGGGGTGTAATCGGTTGCGTCAAGCATCAGACAGCCTCCCCTGTGGTCTTGGCGAAGCGCACCTTCTTACCGTCTTCCGTGCGGAAGCCAACGCGGGTTGCTTTACCTTTGGAGTCCAGCAGCGCGAGGTTGCTGATATCAATCGGCATCGCTTGGGGGATACGACCGCCCTGTGCGCTTTGCGATTGCTTGGTGTGACGGATGGCCATGTTGATGCCATCGACAACGGCTTTGCCAGCAGATGGGTTCACAGAGGAAATCGACCCCTCCTTGCCCTTGTCCTTGCCGGCCAGCACGACGACCTTGTCGCCAGTTTTCAGCTTAGCAGCCATATCACAGCACCTCCGGGGCGAGCGAAATGATCTTCATGAAGTTTTTGCCGCGCAGCTCGCGGACCACTGGCCCGAAGATACGTGTGCCGACAGGCTCCATGTTGTTATTAAGGATCACCGCAGCATTGCGATCAAAGCGAATGGCCGTTCCGTCATCACGACGAACTTCCTTAGCTGTGCGAACAACAACGGCCTTACGGACGTCGCCTTTCTTCACACGGCCACGTGGAATGGCTTCTTTGACCGAAACAACGATGATGTCGCCGACTGAAGCGTATTTACGCTTCGAGCCGCCAAGAACCTTGATGCATTGGACACGGCGTGCACCGGAATTGTCCGCAACATCCAGATTTGTCTGCATCTGGATCATAGTTTCTCTCCGACCTTAGGGGGCGCTTCAGACATTGCCACCTGGGTTTCGTATGTATGCGCGCCCAAAGGAGTACCCTCCGAGTCGCGCGGATAGCGGCTTTTAGGGGGATGCCCCCCGCGTGGCAAGGGATTTATGGCAGGGTTTTGCCACGGTCGCTTTTTAGGTGCTATGTAGTGTAACTGCCACGCGCTGGCGCCCAAAGCGACCTAGCCGCCGGGAGACACCTCATTGGGGCGGTCATAGTCATCCCACCGATCCCCTAAGAACGTGTAGTCAGCCCGCGCATCACGCAAGCGTTGGCGGTCAACC
>CALKJA010000061.1 GCA_937995865.1 uncultured Paracoccaceae bacterium
CTTGTTTGGCATCACCCGGTATGGCGGTCAGCCAACGAACGCTTTTTCGACCACAAAGTGCTTGGGGTCGGAATTGGCACCTTCTCGCAGCCCGTGCCCTTCCAAGATCTCCTTGAGGTCAAGGTTAAGCCCCATCGAGCCACAAATCATCGCGCGGTCCGTCTCGGCGCTCAGCCCGCCGTCGAGGTTGAGATCCGCAAAAACAGTGCCATCCCGGAGTAGATCGGTGATGCGGCCCATTTTTTGGCTCTGCTCGCGGGTGGTGGTTGGGTAGTAGTGCAGTTTGGCAAGATTCTCTTCGCCCAAAAGCTCACCAAGCATTTCATCGGTGCGTACGGACCCGACGATCTCACGGCTATACGTCAACTCGTTTACATCGCGGCAGGTGTGCGTGACGATAATCTGATTGTAGTTTTCAAATGTCTCAGGATCGCGGAGCAGCGATGAGAAGGGCGCAAAGCCCGTGCCCGTTGAGAAAAGCCAAAGCCGTTTGCCGGGCAAAAGCGCATCGTGGACCAGTGTGCCAACCGGTTTGGGCCTCAGAATGATCTGATCCCCTTCTCTGAGGTGCTGTAGCCGGGAAGTCAGCGGGCCGTCCGGCACCTTGATCGAATAAAACTCCAGTTCCTCGTCCCAGCTCGGGGAGGCGATAGAATAGGCACGCAAAAGCGGTTTGACCTTGCCAGTTTCTGGATGTGGATCACCCATCAAACCGATCATGACAAATTCGCCCGAACGGAACCGCAATGAGGCCGGGCGCGTCGTGCGGAACCGGAATAGGCGGTCTGTATAATGTTCCACCTGCGTCACGGTTTGCGCGTTTGGAAGAACGGGGGCGGCGCTGTGTTGGTTCACTGGTTTGTTCTCAGTCATTTGGTTCAACTTTAATTCTTACCGTTTGAAATGCGGTGTGGCGTTACAAAAAAGCATAGTCAAGACGGCGGGCCGCCGATGTGACGTGCATCAATTTCGGGATTGAGGGCCGTGCGTTTGCGCGAGGCGATAGCTTTATGCGCCGCGCAAGCGGTTTTGATAGGAATGCGCTTCCCAATCGGCACGGCGCAGCCATTGATCTTCGGGCTGCCTGGCTCCAAGATCTTCGTCGATTTCGACCTCATCAAATCCGGAACGGCGCGCCATAGCGTATTGATCAGCGATCAAGTGCCCCTTTGCGCGCAGCAGGCCCTTGAACCCCATGCGACGCAGCTCAGACGCGATTGTAAAGCCGCGGCCATCTGCAAATGACGGAAAATCAACTCGGATCGCTTCGACATTACTCAGACGTTCGCGCACATCTGATGGGACAGTATCCGAGGGCAGATCCAGCGCTAAAGCCGTGCAGTCATTCGCAGCAAGCGGCACAAAGCTATGCAATTGGATGTCTTCCGCAAAGCCGGTGTCAGTTACTATAATGCTCATCTTACGCATCCTCATGAGTAGGGGTGCCGCCGCGGACGAATTTGCCGTCCACGAAGTGGATTCCGCATTCCGATTTGTCGCTGCCCGCCCAGCGTCCGGCGCGCGGATCTTGTCCGGTGGCGGTTGGGTGGGTGCAAGGGGCGCATCCAACAGATCTATACCCGCGCGCAACCAGCGGGTGACGGGGCAGGCGGTGGATGGTCAGATAATCTGATAGGCTTTCGTGCGGCCAATTGGCAAGCGGGTTGAACTTAAGCCGCTTGCCAGCTTCGTTTTCTACAAAGGGCAGTTCAGCGCGGCTTTGGCCCTGATGCCTTTTGCGGCCGGTGATCCATCCGTCATAATCCGCGAGCGCCTTTTGCAGCGGCCGCGTTTTGCGCAATGAACAGCAAGCATCCGTATCCGCACGGTGCAAAAGCCCATCAGGGTCCCGTTCAAAAAGTTCGGCGCGGTCTGGTTGGATCACCTGAACATTGCTCAGGCCAAGATAAGTCGCAACCTCGCGTTGGTAGCTCAGCGTTTCTGGAAAGAGCATCTCTGTCTCGAGAAAAAGCACGGGCACATTGCGGTCAATCTGAGCGGCCATGTGCAGAAGTACCACAGATTCAGCGCCAAAAGACGAAACAAGTGCCACACGCCCGGCACGCGTCATCGCGGTCTTAAGAACTTGGCGGGCCGAGGCATCACCAAGTTCGGAATTCAGGGCTTGCGTGCGTTCGGCAACTTTCTGTCCCATTACGCGGCCTTTCTTTCAGCGGGATAAAGAGCCGCTTTGAACGGAGCTGCGCCAAGGCGGCGATACGTTTCCAGGAATGTCTCTTCGTGCCCGGTGCGCATATCAAGATATGCTCCAACCAGCCGCTCAATCGCAGGTACAATCTCTTCGGCAGAAAAACCACGGCCTGCGCGTTCACCGACAGCGGCGGTTTCTGTGTGATCCCCGCCCAGCGTAACCTGATAGTTTTCAACACCGGCGCGATCGAGGCCCAGAATGCCGATATGGCCCACATGGTGATGTCCGCATGCATTGATACAGCCAGAAATCTTAATCTTCAGGTGCCCAATATCATGTTCGATTTTCAGCTCATCAAAGCGCGTTGCGATTTCTTGCGCGATTGGGATCGAACGGGCCGTTGCAAGAGCGCAATAATCCATGCCTGGGCAGGCGATGATATCTGAGATAAGCCCAATATTCGCCGTAGCCAACCCAGACTCCTGCAAAGCAGCATAGAGATCAGGCAGGTGCGATTTGTGCACATGCGGCAAGATCACGTTTTGCTCATGTGAGATACGCAATTCATCATGGCCATAAGTCTCAGCCAAATCAGCCATCACCCTCATTTGATCTGCGCTTGCATCCCCCGGCGTTGCACCATGCGCTTTGAGCGAAATAGAGACGATCGCGTAATCCGAGTTGCGATGTGCGGTCAGGTTGGTATCTGCCCAGCTGCGGAAACTACTGTTCTCAGCATAAGCCGCGTCATACGCAACGGTGCTGGCTTGCGTGAAGTCAGGCGCTTGGAACTGGGCTTCGATTTGGGTCAGGATCTTTTGATCAATCCCGCTAAAGCTTGGCCGAATTGCAGCGAATCGCTCTTCTACACGTGCGCGGATATCGTCGATGCCATGCTCATGAACGGTGATTTTGATCCGGGACTTGTACTTGTTGTCGCGGCGACCAAGGAGGTTCCAAACGCTGACCACAGCCTCGACATATGGCAACAGATCCGCCGCAGGCAGGAAATTCCGAACGACTTTGCCAATCATTGGTGTGCGGCCTAACCCGCCACCTACGACCACTTCAAACCCTCGAGCACCGTCCCGCTCAACCATACGCAAGCCGATGTCATGGGCTTTTGTGACTGCACGGTCATTGGGTGAACCAGTGATCGCAATTTTGAATTTACGGGGAAGAAACTGGAATTCAGGGTGATCTGTGGACCACTGGCGCAACAACTCAGCCACAGGGCGGGGGTCTGCAATCTCATCAGCAGCGGCACCAGCAAAATGATCTGCGGTCACGTTGCGGATTGTGTTGCCGGACGTCTGGATCGCGTGCATGCCAACTTCGCCCAAGGCATCCAGAATGTCGGGCACATCACGTAGCTTGGGCCAGTTGTATTGGATGTTCTGACGGGTCGTGAAATGGCCATACCCTTTGTCCCACGTCTCAGCGATATGAGCGAGCTGGCGCATTTGCCGCGCGGAAACGGTGCCATAGGGGATCGCGACGCGCAGCATATAGGCGTGCAGCTGAAGGTATAGCCCGTTCATCAAGCGCAGCGGCTTAAACTCGTCTTCGGTGAGAGAGCCGTCAATGCGACGTTCTACCTGAGCGCGGAATTGGGCATTGCGTTCGCGAACAAAGGCGGCATCGAAATCTGTGTAGGTATACATGGTCTTACCCTTGTTCGAAATTGAGAAAGCGGAGGGATGGCGTTGCAGTGGTCATCGCATAACCTCCTCTCCCTGAGCCAAGGGGCCCGGCAATGCGCCCACTTGCTTGCCGTGGGCATAATTCGAGGGGCCTGTGCGCCGGAAGTCCTCGCGGAAATGGGTTGGCTGCTGGTTCGCGGACATCTCAGCCAAATAGGCTCCAACCACTGTGCCGGGCTGCGCGTTCGCGTCGATCAGGCGGATCTGGGCGTGGGCTTCATCGGTGATCAGTTCAGCATCCGCTAGATCGCGGCTCCAGCCGTCTTGGGCCGTCAGATAGATGACATCGCCAATCAACAGGTCATTGGCGGTCACAACGGAGGGAGAAAATGATTTGGGCATCAGGCGTGTGCCTCCAGATCAAGAGTTGCGGCAATGGCATCGCGCGGGGCGAGCCCATAAAGAAGAACGGCAGGGCCTGTGAGGGCGGCGGTGGCGTCAGGCAATGCTGAGAGCGTCGTTTGAATGATGTGTTGATCCGCGCGCGAGACATTTTCGACGATGGTCACCGGCGTTGCTGGATCGCCGCCAAACATCATCAGCCGCCCTTGAACAAAGCGGCTGGCGCGCTTGCCCATGTAGATTGCAGCCACAGATCCGGGGCGGGCCAGTGCCGCCCAGTCATGATCAGCAAAACCATCGATATCGTGGCCGGTCAGAACACGCAGAGCGGAATTTTTGCCCCGCCGTGTCAGGGATCGACCCATAGCTGCTGCTGCCCCTGACGCCGCTGTGATGCCGGGCACGATAGTATAGGCGATGCCGTGCGTCTCAAGTGCATCCACCTCTTCGTCCAGACGCCCAAAGACGCTTGGGTCACCGGATTTCAAACGGACAACATGAGACCCTTGCTGTGCGTGATCGACGATAAGCGCGGTAATCGTTTCTTGCTTCATCGAGGGGCCAAAACCGCTTTTGCCGGTTTCGATCATCACGGCTTCCCGCCGGGCCAGCTCAAGGATTTCGGGGGCAACTAAACGATCATAAAGCACCACATCCGCCTTATCTAAGGCGCGGCGCGCTTTCATGGTCAAAAGGTCTGGATCACCGGGGCCAGCCCCGACGAAATCGACAAAGCCTGTGCGGCTGTCTTTGTTCAAATGTGCGTGTAACAGCCTATCAAGTGCGGGGCGCACGGCCTCTTCGCCATCTGACAACGCTTTGGGGCCAGCATTAAAGTAATAGTCAGACCAGAATTCCCGTCGCGTCGCGCCAAAGGGTAGGGCGTCCGCGGCATGGCGAAAAGCCTTACCGATCCGTGCGAGCGTGCCAAGGCGCGCCGGCAGGGCCTCTTCGAGATCGCGTTTGATGGCGCGCGCAAGAACAGGGGCTGCGCCTTCTGTGCCAATCGCGATGGTGACAGGATCACGGTCGACGATGGCTGGCGTGATAAATTGGCTGTCTTGCAGGTTATCCACGACATTGGCCAAAGCGCCGTCCGCTTGTGCAAGCCTGCGTACGCGCGCGTCTTCGACGTCATCCTCGTTGGCCGCATAGAACAAAGCGGCACACATCGCGTCTCCTGGCTCAAGCGCGCGGTGGATCAGCGTTAGCTTTCCGGCCTCTGCCCAATCTTCGATCTCGGCCGCGGGTGCAGAAGCAAAAACGGTGATGTGACCTTGGGTCTTCATCAACAAACGCAGTTTGGCTAGCGCAGCATCGCCGCCGCCCGAAAGAACGATCCGGCGGCCTTCAATGGCCATGAAGATTGGAAAGTGTTTCATATCGGCCCTCTCTCTTGCTTCGAATATAGGACATTGTTCCGCTTTGTGGCCATAGGGGCTTGCCAATAGGGACGTTCGTTCTGCATACACAGCATAAGAAGCAAATGATTTTCCAAAAGGGAGGGAAAGAGGGTGGATATCCGCATTGACGATCTGGATCGGAAAATCCTCTCCGAAATGCAGGCGGATGCCTCACGCTCGCTTGAGGAAATCGCCCGCGCAGTCGGATCTTCCAAGACACCTGTTTGGAATCGGATCAAGAAATTACGCGAAGCGGGGATTATCAAAAACCACACGGTGCAGTTGGACGCAGAGGCGCTGGGGTTTGAGGCGTGTTTCTTTGTTTTGATCCGCACGTCCGAGCATGAAGCATCGTGGCAAAAGGCATTTCTTAAAGCGTTACACGAACGTCCTGAGGTGCAAGAAGCGCATCGGCTTGCCGGCGATATCGACTATATCCTCAAGGTCCGCGTGAAAAACGCACGCGCCTATGACGTTTTTTATCAAGCGCTTATTTCGGAAGTTCGGGTCTTTAACGTGACAGCGCTTTTGAGCATGGAAGAGCTGAAAAGCACTAATGCGCTACCGCTTTTGGACCAGTAGCTCTGTTAAACCATGAAAATGATACGTGTCGCCGTAGCATGGTTTGGCCGCAAGTTTGAGTGTGGGGTGGGCGCCAAATAGCGCCTCAACCCCTAAGCTAAGCTCTAACCGAGCCAAGGGGGCTCCGACACAAAAATGCAGCCCCCCGCCAAAGGCGACATGCCCTTTGGTTTGGCGCGCCGGATCAAAGCGATACGGTTCCGCAAAGGCCATTGGATCGCGGTTTGCAGCCCCCAGAACACAGGCCACTTGGGTGCCGCGCTGCAAGGTTACGTCGGCGATTTCAATGTCTTCGTAAGCAAAGCGCGTAAAAATGTGCAGCGGCGGATCAAAGCGCATCATCTCTTCAATCAGACCTTCGGTAACGGGCGGCGTGCCGTGGCTGAGCATTGCGGCAACCCCATTGCCCATTGTGTGCACAGTTGCCTCGTGGCCTGCATTCAAAAGCAGAACACAGGTTGAAATCAGCTCATCCGTGCTGAGCTTTTCGCCATCTTCCTCCGCCGCAATCAAATGGGTTATCAGGTCGTCGGCGGGTGCCGAGCGGCGCCTTTCAATGTAACCACGCAGAAAATCTGCAAAATCCGCAGCAGCTTGATTTGCGGAGTCTTCAACAACGCGACTGCGGCCAGATTGATACATGGCTACCATGGCATTGGACCAGCGCAATAGATCCGGGGCCATGTCTTCAGGCACTCCCAAGAGCCGCGCGATGATCCGCACGGGCAGCGGTTGTGCGTAATGTGTCAGCAGGTTGAACGGTCCGTCCGGCAGCGCATCAACCAACTCGGCGCTTAAGGCTTTGATTTCAGGTGCCAGTGCCGCAATCCGCCGTGAGGTAAAAGCGCGCAGGACCAAGCCCCGCAACCTTGTGTGTTTTGGCGGCTCTAGTTCCAGCATGGAGTGATCTTCGATGGCGTAGAAGGCGCGTAGGTGATCCGGGACAGACACAGGATCCAACGGTGCGCGGCCCAAGCGGCGGTCTCGCAACAAGGCACTAACCGCCGCGTGGCTCATTGCAGCAGGCATGTCATATTCTTCCCAATATACGATCTCACCCAAAGCGCGGGCACGGTCATAAGCGGGATAAGGATCCTGCACAAAGGCAGGTTCGCGCGGGTCTTGTGAGAAGCGCTTCACGCCTCTTCAAGAGCGCTGACAATGGGGCTGAAGTCTTCCGCCTTTAGAGAAGCGCCGCCAACGAGTGCGCCGTCCACATGAGGGATTGCAAAAATCTCAGCTGCATTTGCGGCTTTGACTGAGCCGCCGTAAAGCAGTCGCACGGCATCTGCGCCGTCCATCATATCCGTCAGCGCAGCGCGTAAATCGGCGTGGACTTCAGCAATTTGTTCTGGCGTTGCAACCTTGCCTGTACCAATGGCCCAGACCGGCTCATAGGCAATTACCGTGTTTTGTGGCGTCGCACCTAAGGGCAAGGATCCTGCAAGTTGGGAGCGGACGACATGCAAAGTGCTTCCTGCCTCGCGTTCGGCCAATGTTTCACCGATGCAGACAATGGCCACCATTCCCGCCGCAATTGCAGCTTCGCCTTTAGCGCGGATCAATTCATCGCCTTCGCCATGATCGGCGCGCCGTTCTGAGTGGCCAACAATCACTGCAGAAGCGCCTGCTTCGGCCAGCATCGATGCTGCCAGATCGCCCGTATGTGCGCCATTGCCTGCCGCATGGCAATCTTGCGCGCCAAGCGCGATTGCGGAATTCGCCAAGGCATCTGCGGCACGGGTCAAAAGGGTGGCCGGTGGGCACAGCAAAACATCAACCGACGGATTTGGATGAGCGATCGACACGCCGCGCGCCTCGCTTAGCGCTGCCGCCATCCCGTTCATTTTCCAGTTTCCGGCTGCCAGTTTGCGCATATCAACTCTCCATTGTTGAGGTGACCTTGCCCGAGCTGCCGCTCGCGTCAAGCCAGAACGCGGCCACGGCGCCTTTGGATTTGTTCTTGGATCGCTCGGGGAACGTGCCCATCAGCTTTGGACGATAGTCTCATCGAACTTGATAGACTCGCCACAACCGCAGGCATCAACAACATTTGGATTGCGGAATTTGAACCCGCTTTCCAGCAGCGAAGTCTCATAGTCGATCTCAGTTCCGAAGAGGAACATCTGAGCCATGGGTGCGATCAACACGCGCGCGCCATCTTGTTCAACCACCTCATCAGCGCCCTCAGGCGCGTCCACATAGTCCATCGTGTATTCCATGCCAGCGCAGCCGCCTTTTTTGACGCCAATCTTAAGCCCGAAACGGCCATCCTTTTCCATAAGGCGCGCGATTTGGCGCACTGCGGCGGGTGTGATTTTGACGGGGGATTGGCCGGGAATGCCGAACATGGGGGAAGCTCCATTTTGATGCGCATAAGATAGGCGCGCTCGCGCAATCTCTCAAGCCCCTGAGGTGCCACTGACTGCACGAACCTAGACACTGCTGTGATCCGCGCCATAGTGCTTAGCAGAGAAAACAGAGAGGATACCTCGAATGACAATTAAAACATTGCTCATGGGCACCGCCCTAACTTTCGCAGCCGGGACCGCCTTTGCAGGAGGTCACCTGTGCTACGAAGGCAAGACCCTGACCGAAGGCAAGCTGACTGTCGCAACCGGCAACCCGGCGTATTTCCCTTGGGTTATGAATGATGATCCGGCAAGCGGCGAAGGGTTCGAGGCCGCTGTGGCTTATGCGGTGGCCGAGGAAATGGGTCTTGCGGCCGATGATGTGATTTGGGTTCGGACATCGTTCGATGAAGCTATTCAGCCCGGTGCCAAAAATTTCGACGTGAACATGCAGCAGTACTCTATCACGCCAGAGCGTGATGAAATGGTCGATTTCTCAGCACCTTACTTCTCGGCGCCGATGGCTGTGGTCGTTGTAGGCGAAGGACTTGATGCCGCGCCAACGATGGAAAGCCTTAAAGCGCTGAAATGGGGCGCTGTGGGTACAACCACCGCTGTCCCGATGCTGACATCGATGATTGAGCCTTCGGATGATCCGCTTCTCTATGGCGATAACGCCGATGTTACGGCGGCTATGCAGGCGGGCCAAATTGATGCGGCGCTTTTTGATCTTCCAACCGCGCTGTTTCTGAGTGCTGTGATGATCGAAGGGTCTGCGGTTCTGGGCCAGGTCCCTGCGGACCGGTCTGAGAATCCCGATCAGTTTGGGATGCTAATGGAAGATGGCAACCCGCTCAAAACATGTGTTGATGCTGCACTCGAGGCGCTGACCGAAAGCGGTGCTTTGGCGGCTATCGAAGCAGAATGGTTGCAAACCACCACTGGCGTGCCGCTGATCGCGGAATGAGCCAAATAGATAACGTAGGAGTGGGGGGCAAACCCCGCTCCCGCCGCCAAGCATACGAAGACAAGCTTCGCCGTAAGTCGCTGCTGATCGCTGTTATGTCATCGGCAGCCGTTGTGCTTGCAATGGTTGTTTTGGTGCCGATGGCACCGGGCTGGGATCGCGTTGTCAAAAGCTTCTTTAACTGGAGCGTTATGACGCGCACTTTTCCGGGGTTGCTTGAGGCTTTTGTCCAAAACATCATGATCTTTGCATGGTCTGCACCGTTGATTGCGGTCTTGGGCCTTGTGATTGCGTTGATGCGGGATGCGCGGTCACCGGTGCTTTTTCCGCTGCGCATATTCGGTGCGGCCTATACGGACATATTTCGCGGATTGCCGGTCATCTTGACTGTCTATTTGATCGGTTTTGGCATTCCCGGACTTGGCCTGTCGCGCCCTTATAATTCGCCATATCTATGGGGCACTGTTGCACTTGTCCTGACTTATTCGGCCTACGTGGCCGAGATCTTCCGAGGGGGGATTGATAGTGTGCATAGCTCCCAGCGTTCAGCGGCACAGTCGCTGGGACTTAGTGACCGCGATGTCATGCGCTATGTCGTGTTGCCGCAGGCGATCCGCAAAGTGGTGCCAGCGCAAATGAATATGCTGATTGCGTTGCAAAAGGATGTGGCGCTGCTAAGTTTTATCGGCCCGGTTGAGATCTTCCGTCAGGCTGGGGTCTACAAATCGCTAAGTGCCAACTTCACGCCTTACGTGGGCGCGGCAATCATCTTTTTGGCGGTAACAATCCCCGCCACACGTTACGCCGATTATCTTATGCAAAAACAAGCGCGGGAGCGGTCGTAATGCCCAAACTGGCTCTGCGGGATGTGATCAAAGAATTTGGCGACAATCGTGTTTGCGATGGCATCACGCTGGACGTGGACGCGGGCGACATGGTTTGTTTGATTGGCGCATCGGGGGCAGGAAAATCAACTCTGCTGCGCTGTATAAACTTGCTGGAACCCATTGAGGATGGGGGGATTTTTCTGGATGGGGTGGATATATCGGTGCCGGGACTCGACCCGGAGCCGGTCCGCAGGCGGATCGGCATGGTCTTTCAAAGCTACAACCTTTTCCCTCATATGACGGCTGTTGAAAATGTAATGCTCGCGCCGCGAAGGGTGCATAAATCCACGCGTGCTGCACTTTTGCCTGAGGTAGAAGCATTGTTCTCCCGGTTCGGATTGGCTGACCGCATGGGCCATTATCCTGATCAGCTCAGTGGCGGGCAGCAACAACGCGTCGCCATTGTGCGTGCACTGGCAATGCGGCCTGAAGTGATGTTGTTTGACGAAATCACCAGTGCGCTCGACCCGCAGCTTGTGGGCGAGGTGCTTGATGTTCTGCGCACCCTGAAAGCCGATGGAATGACGATGGTTTTGGCGACCCATGAAATGGGTTTTGCACGCGAAGCGGCTGACAAAGTGTGTTTTCTCAAGGATGGTAAAATCATCGAGGAAGGACGACCTGCAGAGCTGTTTGACGCCCCCCGAAAGCCTGCAACGCAAGCGTTTCTTGCACGTGCGTTGAAGTAATTATCTCAGCGGGCGTGCAGGGTTTCCTGCAACGGTTTGGCCTTCGGCTACATCTCGGGTCACAACCGCGCCCGCACCGACAATCGCACCATTGCCTATGGTCACGCCCGGCAAGATTAGCGCCCCGCCGCCAATCCACACATCCGCGCCGATGGTGATGGGTTTGCCCAATTCCAGAAACTGCGCGCGGCTTTCCTCATCGCGAGGATGGTCAGCAGCTAATAACTGCGTCATGGGGCCGATTTGTGTGCGGTCTCCAATGGTGACAGGGCAGATGTCCAAAACGGTGCATCCGTAATTGAAAAAGACGTCGTCGCCCAAATGGATGTTGCTGCCATAGTCTACGTAAAAGGGTGCCCGTATAGAGCAGTCCTTCCCACGGCTCCCGATCAGGTCATCAAGGATCGGTGCGCGTTTTGCTATGTCTGACACTGTGGTTGCATTATATGCAGCCATTAACTCTTGAGCGCGGGCGCGGGCCTCTACAAGCTCGGGGTCACCGGGCCGATAGAGCGCTCCGGAAACCATCTTTTCCATTTCGGTTATTGGGTGGCTCATTCTGATTTCGCCAGCGCCCGGCTGGCCCAACGGCCAGCCTCTTCTGGGTCGTCGAGCGATGCATCTGGTAAGGTCCAGTACCCCATCGTTGCAATCTTGCCGTCTTTGCGCGTCATTGAGAAGATCTCAGAGCCTTCGGACTCGAGATCTTGCGCCAACGCGCCCTTGGCTTTGACATAGAGTTGCCCGTGGGCGCTTAGGATCGCAAAGATCTGACCCTCTGAATAGATGCTCAATCCGCCCATCATCTTACGATGTGACAGGGCCGGCAGGGCCGAAAAAAGGTCATGCACAAAAGCGATATCCTCTGGCGTGACGGCCACTACATAAAGCCGAGCTCAAGACGCGCTTCATCGCTCATCATGTCCATGCCCCAGGGGGGCTCCCATGTCAGTTCAACATCCACCTGTTTTACGCCGGGGATCGGTTCAACGGCATCCGCAACCCAACCTGGCATTTCGCCAGCGACCGGGCAGCCGGGAGCTGTCAGTGTCATGATGACACGCACGGCGTTCTCGGTATCGATATCCACAGTGTAAACCAGCCCGAGGTCGTAGATATTGACCGGGATCTCTGGATCGTAGACCGAGCGAATACCATCTACGATTTGTTCGTAGAGCGGGTGGTCGGTGGTGGAAGGCGCAATAAGAGGCGTGCCTTCCATTGGGCTTTCGGTTGTCTCGTCGGGCATTTAGAACTCCTGACCGTCTTGCTCAGGATATAGGTTGGCAAGCAGAGCAGGTAAAGGGCAGGTTGCACTCCGAACGTGCGGTTCTGACGCTCATGGCGTTGCGATGTCGCACCCGCCCGCCCGAATCGTTCAAGACCGTCCGTCGGGGGAGGAGCAATGAGCAGATGGGTAAATTCATTCACCCCGATTTGGCGCGGGTTTTCTTGAGGGGGGCTGGCCGCACGCGTGTTTCGATCTCATCAAAGAGGAGGCCGGCAATATTTTTGCCTGTTGCCCGTTCAATGCCTTCGAGACCCGGAGAAGAGTTTACTTCAAGCAGTTTAGGGCCCTCGGACGCGCGAAGCAGATCGACGCCTGCAATCCCCAACTTAAAGGCTTTGGCGGCTTTCACGGCAGCTTCGCGTTCGACTTTGCTAAGCCGCGTGACCTGGGCGGTGCCACCGCGATGGAGATTGGAGCGAAAATCGTCTCCAGCCGATGTGCGTTTCATCGCAGCCACAACCTTGCCAGCGATAACAAGGCAACGGATATCTTCACCTGACGCTTCTTTGACAAAATCTTGGACAAGGAAGTTGGCCCTTAGACCGCGGAAGGCATCAATGACAGATTCTGCTGCCTTTTTGGTTTCTGCGAGAACCACGCCCTTGCCTTGGGTGCTCTCGAGAAGTTTGACTATTAGCGGGGCTGTGCCAACCAGACCCATTAAGTTGCCTGTGTCTTTTGGTGAGGCCGCAAAGGCGGTCGTTGGCATGCCAATTCCGTGGCGCGCCAACACTTGATGAGCGTGGAGTTTATCGCGGCTCGCAGTGATGCCGTCTGATCCGTTTACGCAATATGTTCCCAGAGTTTCGAATTGGCGCACAATTGCGGTGCCGTACGGGGTGATTGACGCTCCAATGCGGGGGATGACCGCATCATAGCGCGGGAGGCGCGCGCCGTCGTAGTGCACCTCGGGAGCCTTGGCATTGATCGCCATGTAGCAGCGGGTTGTATCGATTACTTCGACCGTGTGTCCGCGTTTTTCGCCCTCCAGCACCATGCGTTTCGTGGAATAATTATTGGGTTCACGACTAAGAACCGCGATGCGCAGAGCGCGCGCTTTGATCGATTTCTTGAGCTGACCTGCGGTGTACGCGTCGTACTCCAGCTGAGGCTGGATGCAGCTCTCAGAGGGCGACACAACTGTACTTTCGGTCAGCGCCTGACGCCCCAAGAGCATCCGATATGCCATTCCGGCGCGGTCTGTTAGAGTGACGTCGATCGGCCAGCTTTGATCGCCAAACTTTACTGTCGTCTCAATAACATAACGCAGTTCGGTTTCACCGTTGGAACTGGTCACTTCACGGCGGTCGACCACAGTCGCCGAACAAGGGATGATCAAATCCCGATTGCCAGGAATCGGGTGAATTGCGAAACGCACTTTGGGTTTGGTGGCCGGACCGAACTGTTCGATATCGAAGGCGTGCAAAGCCGAGGTTTTCGCCCCCGTATCGATTTTGGCTTTGATTGCCGGAAGGCCCAAATCTGGCAGCGAGAGCCATTCTTCCCAGCCGAGGCGGGTCAGGGTGTCATCGGTCATTTGCATCTCCTTTAGGGAAGCGTAGCAGGTATATTAGCGAGCGAAACCCAATAGCCCGTTTTGCAACAATGCGTCCGACGCTTGGCTTATCTTCGAGTGGGGATTAGGAGGGCGTCATGGATAGGTTTTCATTCGATCTTCAGGCCACAGATGGTCGCGCGCGCTGTGGCGTTATTTCGACTCCACGCGGTGAGATCCGCACGCCTGCGTTTATGCCCGTGGGTACAGCTGCGACGGTCAAAGCGATGTTGCCAGAAAGCGTTCGCGCGACAGGCGCAGACATCCTTTTGGGCAACACGTATCACTTGATGCTGCGGCCAACAGCGGAACGGATTGCGCGGTTAGGCGGTTTGCATCGCTTTATGAACTGGGAGCGGCCCATCCTGACGGATAGCGGTGGGTTTCAGGTGATGAGCCTTGCGGGATTGCGAAAGCTCACCGAAGAAGGGGTTACCTTTAAGAGCCATATCGACGGATCGAAACACGCGCTCACGCCAGAACGGTCCATGGAAATCCAAAAGCTTTTGGGTTCGGACATCGTGATGTGCTTTGATGAATGTCCTGCACTTCCTGCGGATCGGGAGCGAATTGCGCAGAGCATGCAGTTAAGTATGCGGTGGGCCGCACGGTCGCGCGAGGCTTTTGGGGATCGGCCGGGGCATGCTTTGTTCGGGATACAACAGGGCGGGCTTGAAGAAGATTTGCGCGCTGAGAGCGCCGCGGCGCTGCGCGATATTGAGTTTGATGGCTACGCCGTGGGCGGTTTGGCCGTGGGTGAGGGCCAAGAGGCGATGTTTTCGTGCTTGGATTACGCGCCTGAACAACTTCCGCAGGACAAGCCTCGATACTTGATGGGCGTAGGTAAACCCGATGACATTGTGGGCGCGGTCAAACGTGGGATTGACATGATGGACTGTGTGTTGCCGAGCCGTTCTGGGCGGACGGGGCAGGCTTTCACCCGGCGCGGTGTGGTCAACATCAAGAACGCCCGTCATGCGGATGATCCGCGGCCTTTGGATGAAGGCTGTAATTGCCCAGCTTGCTCTAACTACTCGAGGGCGTATTTGCACCATGTCTTTAGGTCACAAGAAATGATCTCTGGAATGCTTTTGACTTGGCATAACTTAAAGTATTTTCAGGACATTATGGCAGGGATGCGCGCGGCGATTGCACAAGGCGAATTTGACGCTTGGGAGGCTGAATTCCATTCGGCGCGATCCGAAGGCGATATTGAACGGATTTGAGCCCCAAGGGCGCCAGCCTAAACGTGACCGCGCCTTTGGATTCCTAAAAACTCAGCGGCGGAATGTGAAGCTTGTGTTCCTATAGTCGAATTCATCAAAACCACTTGCTCGGCGTGATCCCAATTGCACCATAATATGAGCGCTCAGCCCCTCGCCGTTTTCGCGGATGTCTTCTAGGAGCTGTTCGCGCGCTTCGCGTCGCTGTGCCTCGCTGATGTTGCGAGCGTTCAGGCTGCGGGTTTGTGTTTCGCCTTGATAGGTGCAAGCAAGTGACAGCTGTGGCGCGGTGTTTCCGAATAGCGGAAGTTGAAGCGCAGCGGGAGTCGTGAAACTGGCAGCGTATCCGGGACCAGTGACGCGGCACGGCACATTGGCCAATTCCGCTGTTTGCCCGTTTGTGCGCAAGCGTGCTCGGATAATTGAAGTCTCGATGCCTGTGGATGCGGTTTCGCGGCTTTGGTTCGCAAAGTTCATGTCTATGGGAGCTTGCGAAATAGGAGCAGATGACACGCAACCACAAAGCGCGGCCAATGCGGCGATGGGGAGGAGGGCGCGCATGATCATCCTTTCAAGTTTGAGCACGATTGAATGATATGTGTGTGCTACGCATTTGCATTCAAGGTTTGGTAACGGCCCGCTAAACGCTCAAACGGCAGAAAGTAGCGGGCTGGAACTGGCGATTTTGAATGTGTGGCACGGCATGGTGTAGGAATTTGCTTCAAATCCACGCCTTCACCTTGCTGTATGGCGATGAACGCTGCAATGTGCGCGAAAGACACTAGATTAGGTGTTGCGGGGAACAGAGACTACACGGTTTGCGTCCTGCTGAAGGTTGAATAGAACCCGATGCGGCCCTAGCTACATCGATACCGAAATGGAAAGGGCCAGCTGCTGCCGATAGTCGGGGCATGGGCACTTTGCCGAAAATGAGGAATGCTTCATGCAAGACACGCCAAGAGAGCCTTTGGCCCCCTCCTATCCTGTACTTCCACTGCGCGACATTGTCGTTTTCCCGCATATGATCGTGCCGCTCTTTGTGGGCCGCGAAAAATCAGTGCGTGCGCTTGAAGCGGTGATGCGTGACGACAAGCAAATCCTGCTCTCGTCCCAGATTAACCCAGCGGAAGACGAACCGGAATCTAACGGAATCTACAAAGCCGGAGTTCTGGCGAACGTTCTGCAGCTGCTCAAGCTGCCGGATGGCACTGTGAAGGTGCTTGTAGAGGGCCGCGCGCGGGTGCGGATTGTAGACTACCACGAAAATGAAAACTATTTTGAGGCCTCAGCAGAATACCTCACAGAGATGCCCGGTGATGAAGAAACGACGACGGCACTTGTCCGATCCGTCGGGCAAGAGTTCGAACGTTACTTCAAAGTCAAAAAGAACATACCCGAAGAGGCCCTTACGGCGGTTGGAGAAACCCAAGAACCTGCAAAGCTTGCGGATTTGGTTTCGGGCCATTTGGGCATTGAAGTTGAACAAAAGCAGGAGCTTTTGGAGACGCTTTCCGTATCTGAGCGCTTGGAAAAGGTGTTCGGTCTGATGCAGGGCGAAATGTCTGTGTTGCAGGTTGAGAAGAAGATCAAAACCCGCGTGAAGACCCAGATGGAGCGCACTCAACGCGAGTACTATTTGAATGAGCAAATGAAGGCCATTCAGAAAGAACTCGGCGATGGCGAGGAAGGGGCGGGCGAGGTCGCCGAGCTTGAGGCGCGCATTGCAGAGACCAAGTTGAGCAAAGAGGCCAAAGAGAAAGCCGAAGCAGAGCTCAAGAAGCTCAAGAACATGAGCCCGATGAGCGCTGAAGCCACCGTGGTGCGCAATTATCTTGATTGGATTCTTGCGATCCCATGGGGCAAGAAATCCCGCGTCAAAAAGGATCTTGGCCGCGCGCAAAAAGTGCTGGATGACGATCACTATGGCCTGGAGAAGGTCAAAGAACGGATTGTTGAGTATTTGGCCGTTCAACAGCGTTCAAAAAAGCTCAAAGGGCCCATCTTGTGCCTTGTTGGCCCTCCTGGGGTTGGGAAAACCTCACTCGGGAAGTCTGTTGCCAATGCAACCGGGCGCGAATTCATTAGAATATCGCTTGGCGGTGTGCGTGATGAAAGCGAAATCCGCGGTCACCGCCGGACATATATCGGATCCATGCCGGGCAAAATCATTCAAGCGTTGAAGAAAGCAAAAACAACCAACCCGCTTATCCTTCTCGACGAGATTGACAAGATGGGGCAGGACTTCCGGGGCGATCCTGCGTCCGCGATGCTTGAAGTACTTGATCCAGAACAGAATTCTACTTTCGTCGACCATTACCTTGAGGTGGAATATGATCTGTCAGATGTCATGTTCCTCACGACTTCTAACTCTTACAACATGCCAGGCCCGCTTCTGGACCGGATGGAGATCATCCCGCTGGCTGGGTATACCGAGGATGAGAAATCAGAGATTGCGCATCGGCATTTGATCCCGAAGCAAGTTAAGAACCATGGCCTGAAAAAAGACGAATACGTGTTGGAGCCTGAAGCGCTGCAAGAAATCGTGCGCACCTATACCCGTGAGGCAGGCGTGCGGAACCTTGAGCGTGAAATCGGCAAAACGGCGCGTAAAGCCGTGACCAAAATCATCAAGAAGGAGGCGGAATCCGTTACGGTCTCGCTGGATAACCTGGATGATTTTCTTGGTGTGAAAAAGTACCGCTATGGGCTTGCTGAGGCGGATGATCAAATCGGGGTTGTCACCGGGTTGGCTTGGACTTCTGTTGGCGGTGACTTGTTACACATCGAGGCTTTGCGCCTTCCCGGTAAGGGCCGAATGAAGACCACTGGGAAACTGGGTGATGTCATGAAGGAATCGATTGATGCGGCGGCGTCTTATGTCCGCTCAATCGCTCCCGATATTGGCGTCAAACCACCTGCATTCGACAAAATGGACATCCACGTACATGTCCCGGACGGTGCTACCCCTAAAGACGGGCCGTCGGCCGGTCTTGCTATGGTGACTTCGATTGTGTCGGTCCTGACGGGTATTCCCGTCAAGAAGGACATCGCCATGACTGGTGAGGTGTCTTTACGCGGGAACGCGATGCCGATTGGCGGACTGAAAGAAAAGCTGCTGGCGGCGCTCCGCGGTGGGATCAAAACTGTCCTTATCCCTGAGGAAAACGAAAAGGACCTGCGCGAAATTCCCGACAACGTGAAAGAGGGATTGACGATTATCCCTGTGACGCATGTCTCAGAGGTGCTCAAACACGCGCTGGTTTCTGAGCCTGAGGGTATCGAGTGGGACGAAGCTGCGGAAGAAGCTGCCGCAGCTGCTTTGGCGGCAGGAACGCCAGAAGGTCCGGTTGCGACAGCGCATTGAACTTGAGCTTTGTGATACGTGGGTCAAAAAATTGATAGCTTTGTGAATAGGAAAAGGCCCCGCTGCAAAGCGGGGCC
>CALKJA010000062.1 GCA_937995865.1 uncultured Paracoccaceae bacterium
GCTTCGTATCCTCCCTGCGCGAGACCCTAACACGACTTCATCTTTCTTTTCGCGCGTTAAATATCAATTTTGGTGGAAATTTTTTCAGACACCCGCGCGTAAGGTTATTTTGTTGTGCGTAAAGCACTCATCTTGGGGCTAGATCCTTGCCTCTTGCTCCCATATCAACAGCCAGACGTATTCGGAGCTGGCACATGGCGCGCATTCTCATCACATCGGCGATCCCTTATATTAATGGGATCAAACATCTTGGTAATCTGGTTGGCTCGCAGCTGCCCGCGGACCTATTTGCGCGATACAATCGCGCGCGCGGCAATGAAGTGCTGTTTCTATGCGCCACTGATGAGCACGGCACCCCTGCCGAGCTTGCCGCCGCCAAAGTTGGAAAACCTGTGGCCGACTACTGTGCCGAAATGCACGATGTTCAGGCTGACATCGCCCGGCGATTCGGGTTGAGCTTTGATCATTTCGGACGTTCGTCCTCCGATGAGAACAAAGCTCTGACCCAGCATTTCGCAGGTGTATTGGCGGAACAAGGATTGATCGCTGAGACTGACGAAGAGCAAGTCTATTCCAATGCGGATGGCCGCTACTTACCTGACCGGTACATCGAGGGTACTTGCCCGAATTGTGGATATGACAAAGCCCGTGGCGACCAATGCGAAAACTGCACCAAGCAGCTTGACCCCATCGATTTGATCGAGCCGCGCTCCGCGATCTCGGGCTCAACCGATCTTGAGGTCCGTCAGACCAAGCACCTCTATCTGCGCCAGTCGCAGATGCGTGCTGAATTGCAGGCATGGATTGATAGCAAAACCGACTGGCCTGTTCTCACAACCTCAATCGCCAAGAAGTGGCTCAATGATGGTGACGGGCTGCAGGATCGCGGCATCACACGTGATCTAGAATGGGGTGTTCCCGTCAAACGCGGCACCGAAGCGTGGCCGGGCATGGAAGGCAAGGTTTTCTATGTGTGGTTCGATGCGCCTATTGAGTACATTGCCTGCTCCCAAGAATGGGTGAACGCAAACAAAGGCGATGATTGGCAGCGTTGGTGGCGCACAGATGCCGGCGCAGATGACGTGACCTATTACCAGTTCATGGGCAAAGACAACGTGCCGTTCCATACATTGTCCTTCCCATCGACCATTCTGGGCAGCCGCGAACCGTGGAAGCTTGTAGACTACATCAAGAGCTTCAATTTCCTGAACTACGATGGCGGGCAGTTCAGCACCTCCCAAGGGCGCGGTGTGTTTATGGATCAGGCCTTGGACATCCTTCCCGCCGATTATTGGCGTTGGTGGCTGCTCTCAAACGCGCCAGAGACCTCGGACAGCGAATTCACTTGGGAGCGGTTCCAAGATGGCGTGAACAAAGACCTGGCGGATGTGCTGGGCAACTTTGTAAGCCGGGTGACCAAGTTCTGCCGCGCCAAGTTTGGCGAAGAAGTGCCAAAAGGCGGGAGCTTCGGCCCCCGCGAGACTCAGCTTATGGCAGATATCACCGGCCGCATCCGCACCTATGAGCAGCTCATGGCACAAATGGAGGTGCGCAAATCCGCGGCCGAACTGCGCAGTATCTGGGCCCTTGGCAACGAGTATCTCCAAGAGGTCGCTCCGTGGACAACGGTCAAAGAAGACCCTGAGCAAGCGCAAGCGCAAATCCGTCTCGCGCTTAACCTGATCCGAATCTACGCGGTGCTTTCCGCACCTTTCATTCCAACGGCAGCCGCCTCGATGATGTCAGGCATGAATACGCTCGATTTCAGCTGGCCCGAAGGCGTTGATGGAGATGACAGCGCCTTTACCGCCCTGCCCGCCGGGCATGCGTTTACTGTACCAGAGGTGCTTTTTGCCAAGATCACAGACGATCAACGCAAGGAATGGGCCGAACGTTTCGCTGGGATAAGGACGTAACACAAGGGCGCTGGTCCTCCTGAAATCACGATCGAACCGCGCAACGCATTTGCCGTGCTTTACCGCTGCGCGTTGATCCAGATTTCTTGCAGAAACATCCAACCGCGCAGGTTGTTATTCCATAACAGATGAAAACCTCTTAGATTCTTCCCCAACACGGGAGTTATTTGTATGCGAATTATTCTGGCCGCCGTTTTGGCGCTTGCCCCCCTCACCGCCTCTGCCGCGACCTGCATCACAAGCAAGAGTGATTATCCGGCTTACAAGCAGCGGTTTGCCCAAGATGCTCGCGCAGCCGGAATCGGTTCAGCCGGTCTTCGTGCGCTTGCAGACGCTTATATGTCCGATATCACTTGGCGCTTTGAATCGAACCCGCGCACCCAAACCGGAACACTTCAGGCCGACCCGGCAGAATTCCTCGCCAAACGCACGCAAGCCACCGCGCAAGTCTTTGTTAACATGGCCAAACAGCGGATCGCACGAAACCCAAATACTTTTTCCTCAATCGAGAAACGTTTTGGCGTCCCGCCGTCGCTTCTTTCTACGATCTGGGGGCTTGAGACATCTTGGGGTGGCTATACAGGCGGCTCCCGCATTGTTGGCAGCGCAGTGACGCTCGCCTCCTATTGCCGGCGCCATCCCCGTTTTGAGCCTCATGCGATTGCTGCGCTGAAAATGGTCGATCAAGGAGTGATCACATCCTCAACACTTGGTGGCCCTTCTGGCGAGCTGGGTCATATGCAATTTCTGGCGGGCAATTGGGCGCGCTACGGCATTGACGCCAATGGTGATGGCAAAGCCGATCCGTATAACGCGGTTGATGCTTTGGCTTCAGCAGCAAATATGCTTCAGCAAAACGGCTGGCAACGTGGCCAACCGTTTGGACCGGGCACAGCCAATTTTGAAGTGATG
>CALKJA010000063.1 GCA_937995865.1 uncultured Paracoccaceae bacterium
CCGCAAATCCCTTCCCGGCAGGACCGGCGGAAGGTCAGCGTTGGATCAATCTCATTCTTGATCTTGATCAACGCATCAAGAACCATCGGACCACAGGTATCCATATCAACAAAATACGTGTCTACCCGTGGATTTTCGCCGTCATCGGGTGTCCAGCGATAGATATCAAACTTGCGCAGATTCGTAGCACCTTCCGGCGCGGGCCAAGTTTTACCCACCTGCACGCGGCTGTTTTTAGGAAGTGTCAGTTGGACCATCGGTCAGCCCTCCTCAGAGCAAAGAAATTGCATTGGTGGCCAGACAGCGCAGCGTTTCCGGGCGTCTGACAATATCTGTAACAAGTGAAACTGTGCGATCTGTCACGCCGGTGGCGGATGCGGTGATTGATGCCTCGGCCAACGAAAGGATTTCTTGTGCGCTAGCATTATCGATCACGCAATCAGTCACTGGTGCTGCGTTGACACCGGGAAAGCGATCGGCCACAGCCGCATTGACCGAGAGCTTGGCGCGGTCACGGGCTAACTCATCCGCGCCCTGCTGAAGCGCGGAGCACCCCATTACAAGAGCCAGAGATATGATCACAATCGGCTTCACGATGACGCAACTGCCTCAGCCACACAGCCCTGAACCTTGGGGCGCGCCATGATGTCATTCAGGGTTGCGGTATCGTCTTCGTCGATCTCACCATCACCAAATCCCTTAAGCTCACGGCGTTTGGCATTTAGCGCAACACATTCCGCAAGAAGCGCTGCCATTGGGCGCAGCTCTTCTCCACCTTGCTCAACAACAGATTCCTCAAGAGCAGGCAGGATCATGTCATAGGCAGATTGCTGGCGCTCGTTTAATTCGGCAAAGGCAGGCCCAGCCAAAAGTGCAGCCGCCATAGCGCTCAGGTTATGTACTGTTTTCATTGCCTCTTCCTTTGAACACATTCGCTTTGCTTGGGTCCACCGGAAGGGTGAGACCCGCGCCTGTCTTGGTTGGGCTCAGCCAAGGCAGGCGCGAAGCGAAACATTAATAAACACGCGCTTTTGGGGCGATCTTCTTAAGGTCAATGCCACCGTCATTATGGCTTGTCAGCGGCTTCGTAACGACGCCGCGATACCCAAGCGATGCTTGATTACCTTCAAACCAAACCAGGCTGTGCTGGCGCCAGTTCTCGTCATCGCGATCTGGGTAATCCTCGTGCGCGTGAGCGCCGCGGCTTTCCTTACGGGCAGCCGCTGCAGTGATCGTCGCTACGGCGTTTGGCATCAGATTGGTCAGCTCAAGCGTTTCCATCAGGTCCGAATTCCAAACCAGCGATTTATCGGTCACGCTCACATCTGCCAGCTTACCGGCCACACCGCCCATCTTCTCAACACCTTCGTTGAGCGTTTTGTCCGTACGAAAGACCGCCGCGTCCTGTTGCATCGTTTTTTGCATCTCAAGGCGTAGATCTGCCGTTGGCACATGACCCTTGGCGTAGCGTAGCCCGTCAAAGCGGCTCAGCGCGCCTTCGATGGAACGGTTTGACGGTTTCGGTATCGCTGTCTTGGGATCAACAATCTCTGCAGCCCGGATCGCCGCAGCACGGCCAAACACCACCAAATCAATCAAGGAGTTTGAGCCAAGGCGGTTTGCCCCATGCACGCTTGCACAACCTGCTTCGCCCACCGCCATCAGGCCAGGGGACACAGCCGCCGGATCGTCTTTGGTCGGCGCGAGCACCTCGCCCCAATAATTCGTTGGGATGCCGCCCATGTTATAATGCACGGTTGGCAAAACCGGGATTGGCTCTTTGGTCAGATCGACGCCTGCAAAGATACGTGCAGACTCTGAGATGCCCGGCAAACGCTCAGCAAGCGTTTCTGGCGGTAAGTGGTTGAGATGCAAATGGATGTGATCGCCCTCGGCACCCACACCGCGGCCTTCGCGGATTTCCATCGTCATACAGCGCGACACAACATCGCGAGAAGCAAGGTCTTTGTAGGTTGGCGCGTAGCGTTCCATGAACCGCTCGCCTTCGGAATTGGTCAGATAACCACCCTCGCCGCGTGCACCTTCGGTGATCAGGCAACCGGACCCATAGATACCGGTGGGGTGAAACTGAACAAACTCCATATCCTGAAGGGGCAGACCAGCACGCGCTGTCATCCCGCCACCGTCACCTGTGCATGTATGCGCAGACGTTGCAGAGAAATAAGCGCGGCCATAGCCACCTGTTGCCAGCACAACCATCTTGGCTGCAAAAACATGCATCGTGCCGTCATCAAGCTTCCAACACAGCACGCCCTGACATTCGCCCTCGTCGGACATTAGCAGGTCGATCGCGAAATACTCGATGTAAAACTCTGCTTTCTGCTTGAGCGATTGCCCATAAAGCGTGTGCAGAATAGCGTGGCCTGTGCGGTCCGCCGCAGCACATGTTCGCTGAACGGGGGGGCCTTCGCCAAACTCAGTTGTGTGGCCACCAAAGGGGCGCTGGTAAATCTCGCCCTTTTCGGTGCGGGAGAACGGAACGCCGTAATGTTCCAGCTCGTAGACCGCTTTGGGCGCTTCGCGAGCGAGGTATTCCATCGCGTCGGTATCACCCAGCCAGTCTGACCCTTTGACGGTGTCATACATATGCCACTGCCAATGATCGGGGCCCATATTGCTGAGCGATGCAGCAATGCCACCTTGCGCAGCAACCGTGTGGGAGCGGGTCGGGAAGACCTTGGAGATACAGGCCGTCTTTAGCCCCTGCTCTGCCATGCCAAGCGTCGCACGAAGGCCTGCGCCCCCGGCTCCGACGACCACGACGTCAAATTCATGCGTCTCGTAATCATATGCGGCCATTGTTCTTTCTCCTTACAGAGCCAAGCGCGCGATTGCGAACAATGCCGCCCCCGCCGCTGCGTAGCTCACGCATGTCGTTCCAATAATAAGGCCTTTGCGGACCAGCCCTTGAGTGTAGTCCTCGATCAGCGTTTGGACACCACTTTTGAAGTGAAGCCAGCCAACGAGCATTGTCAGCGCCGCGACAATCGCAGGGAAGGGCCGCGCGTAGTAGGCGATCACCTCTTCATACGTGCCGCCCAAGGCAGACCCGAAAGTAAAAACAAAAAGCGGCACAAGGATCAGCAAGCCAACGGCGCTTTGCGTCATTGACCAGAAATGTGCGGTGCCGGATTTCGCCGACCCCATACCAAGCGCGCGTTTGCGATCTGTAAGAAATGCCATGTCCGCGCTCCTTATGTTGCGATGATCGTCAGCAGCGTCAGCGCCAGCGATCCAAAAACCATCGCCCAGCCCATGAAGTCGCTGGTTTCGGGGTCATAGCCGTAGCCCGCATCCCAAATGAGGTGCCTTACACCACCTAAAAGGTGATACCACAGCGCCCAAGTGCTAAGCAAAAGCACCAGATCGCCGAACCAGCTCGTGAGCCACCAATTTGCGATCGCAAATGACTCAGGACCGGCGGAAGCTGCCACAAACCACCACACAATCATCAGTGCAGCAACTAAGAGTGCATTTCCGGTGATACGCACGAAAATCGAGGTCATGGAATTGAGCTGCGGGCGATAAATCATCAAATGCGGGCTCAGCGGGCGGTTCCCGCGGTTCACGTCAGCCATGTGAAACTCCTTTGGTTCTGTGAACGATACATGCTTGAAGCGCAGGGAGTCACGGGGGCTAAACGGGGAAAGTCGCGGTCTATTGGCGCAGGGATGCAGTTTTTTCACATTTGTGATCACGTGTTTTTGTCGTGTGATCACAAATGCCATCTCTATTGAGGACATATTCAATCATAGCGTCGTTGCAGGGTTCCAAGCATCTAGATGACAGCACTGCAGGGGAGAAACGGAGCCTTAGGCATAAAGAAACATCACCTATGGCGCATCTCCAGAGACCGGCGTGACCCTTAGGGCTTGCTCCTGCATTCCGGTGACTTCGATCACCTCTTTGAGCAGTTTCTGTCGCATCCGATCTGGATAATCCGCATAACCATCCGCAGTCACCACAAACGCCCCTGACCCTGTGATCACATTTTCGAAAAAGTAGCCAGTGAGATCACCTGCTGTGGCATCCTCGATTACAAGCGCATTCACTGTGATGCCCATCTGAGCAATAAGCGCGTGTGCAGAACGCGGAGCGATACCTTCGTTAGAGACGCCATCCCCGCTCACATCAATCACGCGCCGCGTGCAGCCGGGCGGCGTAGGAAAGGCTGACGCGCTTGCGCTCAAAGCCTCTCCGATCGCGGTTGAGAAATTGCGCCAGATCCGACGATCTTCCGCCACCCGTGCAGCAAATGCCTCAAGATCCTCAAAGCTGCGGATTTGTGTCCAAGGAAGCGTTAGGCGCTGGCGCGAACTGCCTGTCCATTGAACCAATGCCAATGAGGCGCGCCCACCGACGAGCGCCTCTGCCACTTGATTGTCGCGCAAACCTTCGGCCAACCCCTCCATCTGAACGCGATATTCCGATGGATCGACGGAGCCGGACACATCAACCGCAAACAAGAGCGCAAGATCGCAGGCAGCGGCAGGTTTCGCCAAAAGTAACAGAAGCAAGAAAGCACGCATGCAAGGCAGCTTAGAGCAAAGCGAGATAGATCACACTTCACAAATCAGCCAGCGCGCAACCATTGTCACACAGGGACTAAGGCCCAGTAGTCCAGATCTAGCAACACCTCTGGCAGGTATTTTCCATCCTCACCGCGCAGCACACCTGCGGCACCGGTTGTAGCGACAAGCCGCAGCCGCAACGCACCTACGCCCGGTGCTGCGGTTTCGGCGCGGTCCAAAACTTCGGTCCAAGCACGCACGGTGTTGCCTGCAAAACAGGGGTTCGCATGCGCACCCCCATTCAGCGCAACCATGACCTGTGCATTGGCCAGCCCGTTGAAACTCAGCGCGCGCGCAAGGGAAATCACATGCCCGCCATAAATGAGCCGCGCGCCATCTGGCCGGGCTGTCGCATCGAAATGCACTTTAGCCGTGTTCTGCCACAAGCGCGTGGCCATCATATGCTCGGCTTCTTCGATGGTAACACCATCGACATGATCGATGATCTCGCCCACCTCATAATCCCCCAACCGGTGCGGTTCACCGGCAAGAGTGTCGTCATATTGCGTGAAATCAAGACCGCGAGGGATAACCAGATCCTGCGGAGCGACCACCTTTGACAGCTCTGGGATCACCGTTTCCGGTGCAGGCGCCCCTAAATCCCTTTTGCGAACCATCACCCAGCGCACAAATTCCATGACCACTTCGTCATGTTGGTTCATGCCGCGCGTACGCACCCACACAACTCCGGTTTTGCCATTGGAATTCTGCTTAAGGCCAATCACCTCAGAGGTGGAGCGCAACGTGTCACCGGGCCAAACCTGTTCCAGCCAACGCCCCTCAGCATAGCCTAAATTGGCCACTGCATTGAGCGAGATGTCCGGCACCGTCTTCCCAAACACAACATGGAAGACAATCAAATCATCCAAGGGGCTAAACGGCAGCCCGCACCCTTGGGCAAATTGATCAGAAGAATGCAACGCATGCCGCGCAGGATAGAGCATGTGATATAACGCGCGCTCGCCCATTTTGACCGTCCGAGGGACAGCATGATCAATCAACTCTCCCACGCTGTAATCTTCGAAAAAACGGCCCGCGTTGGTCTTCATTTTACAGCGCTCCCAGTTTGCTGTTGGGATCGTATGCGCCATCGACCTCTTTCACGACGGCCTGCCCGCAGCGCATGACGCCGCTTGTCGCGTCATGTGCGTAAGTTGGATTGCCGTGCAGCTCCCAGCCTTTGCTGAGCGCTTCTGTCACCTTGTGGCAAAAGGCAGATGTATCATCGGCTGTAAGGAAACGATATGCTTTCAATGGGTTATCCTCCGAACGGGTTGACGCCAAGCGCGGTATGGATGCCCGCGACGACCACAAAGACCACAAGCGATATTCCCAAATGCAAAAGCGGACTTTTGACAAACGCCTTGGAGCGGTCAAACTTTTCGCCCTGCTTTGTGATCAAAATCACTTCCGCCATCGCCCACGCAATCAGCCCGCCCCAAAGGATCAGCGATGCAAGATCCCCGTTTACAAGCAAATGCGCAACGGCCCAGATGCAAAAACCGCTCAGCTGCGGGTGTTTGAGATTGCCTAAAAAGTATGCCGTGCCGCGCGGCGTTGTTGTTTGCATGTAAACGTAAAACGCCAAAAGCATCAGCAGGTTATTAAGGCCCACCAGCGCAGGATAAGTAGGCCACAACACGAAAATCTCAGTAGCGCGGTAACCCACAACGATAAGGATTACGGCCGCGATGATCATTACGGCCGAAACCGCATAGGCGGCTTTGCCCAGCCCGGCATAGGCGCTCGGAAACCAGCGGTTCCATAAATGGCCTGCGACCCAAAGGATCAAACCCAAAATCAGCAAAATCATGCACATTCCAATTCTGCAATCGCGCGCGCTTTGGCCAGCGTGGCGCGCGCTGTCTCAACATGCAGGTTTTCAACGATCCGGCCATCAACAACCGCGACCCCCTGCCCTTCGGCCACAGCGGCATCAAATGCCGCGATCTGCCGGGAGGCAAGGTCAATCTCAGCGTCAGAAGGCGCAAAGGCTTCATTGGTCACCGCCACCTGCGCCGGGTGGATCAGCGTTTTGCCGTCAAATCCCATGTCGCGGCCTTGTTCACACTCGGCGCGCAGCCCGTCTTCATCTTTGAACGCGT
This sequence comes from uncultured Paracoccaceae bacterium, assembly GCA_937995865.1. Lineage (GTDB taxonomy): Bacteria > Pseudomonadota > Alphaproteobacteria > Rhodobacterales > Rhodobacteraceae > Shimia_B. The sequence goes on from CALKJA010000063.1 coordinate 6,698, forward strand.
TGTACACGCCGTCCACGATCACGATGCCAGCGGCCCGCCCAGCAAGCACGCAAAGCCCAAGCGAGGCTAGCATTGGCTCGCGACGGGTGCCTGCGCGTGTGTTGAGATCTTTGGCAAGATCATTGGTACCCATCACCATCCCAGCCATGCGAGGAGCGTGCGCAATCTCTTGTGCGTTCAGAATGCCAAGCGGCGTTTCCATCATCGCCCAAAGCTGCGTGTTGGCGGCCTCGGGGATTGTGTCCAGTCGCGCCGCAATCGCAGCAACATCACCCGCATGGTTCACCTTTGGTAGCAAAATGCCTTGCGGACCTGCCTGCGCGATTACCTTAAGATCCTCGGCTCCCCATGCTGTATCCATCCCGTTGATCCGCACGATTTGAGCGCGGGGCCCATAGCCACCAGCACGCAGAGTTTCCGTTAAAAGCGCCCGTGCGGCGGGCTTTTCATCAGCGGCGACTGCATCTTCAAGATCAAAGATAATCGCATCCACAGGGAGCCCTTTTGCCTTCTCAAGCGCGCGTGGCCGGGATCCGGGAATGTAAAGCACGGACCGAAACGGGTGATGTGTCATGCTGCGCCTCTTTGGGTGCCTACGAAATATTATTGCGCGCTCTTCGCATATCCTTTGCGATTCCATCAACCCCAATCTTGCCGCATTGCAGCAAAAACAGCCAACTGACCGGAAATAGACGTCCCGAAAATGGCTGGCAGAACGTACCATTAACCAATTTCAAACGCCAAAAGCGCAGGTTCTGAGCCTTGATCTCTTCCCTGCCCCTCATCGAAGGACCGCATGATGAAACCTCACCTCCTCGCTCTCTCGGTCGGCATTGTCGCGCTGATCTTGTCTGTTTCCGCCGCACGCGCTCAAGGCAACTGTGCGGCCCGTGCAATCGTGCTCGAGCGTTTGGCCTCCAAATACGGCGAAAGCCGTCAGTCCGTGGGCATTGCGGCGAACAATGCCATCGTCGAAGTGTATGCGAACCCGGAAAGCGGAAGTTGGTCGATTATCGTAACGGCACAGGCGGGCAAAAGTTGCCTTGTGGCGTCTGGCCGCGGATATGCTGCTTTGGCCAATGTTGCGCCAGTGGCGATGGGGGTCCCGGTTTAGCTCAAAGCGCCCCAGATCAGCCGCGTGCCGGTGGCGATCAACAGCACATATGTGATCGCAAAGAACAGCGGCTCCGGCATGATCTTATGTGATTTGACTCCAATCCACGTCCCGATCAATGCCAACGGCGCAAGGATCAAAACGGCCATCCAAGTGTCCTTGGTAAACGCGCCCAGCGCCGCGTAGGGGCCAAACTTCATCACGTTAATACCCCCGAATATCAACACCGTTGATGCCTGATAGGTGGTCTTATCAAGCTTTTGACTAAGCAAATAGATCGCTACCGGCGGGCCACCTGCGTGGCTCACAAAACTTGTAAAGCCTGCGACCGTGCCCGTTACCAGCCCGGCCGGCGCACCCAAGCGCTCTTTTGGCGTCGGGACCAACCCGCGCGATTTAGCCATTTGCCAGGCTACAAAAGCCAACGCGATGAGCCCGATCATAAATCGAATGACGTCATCATTGGCTACGCGAAAGACAAGAAAACCAAGCACAACACCTGGCAGCGAACCGATCAAAACGCGCCTGCTATCCACCCAGCTCCATTTGCCCCAATAGGCCAGGAGACTACCGACATCTATCAACATCAAGAGCGGCAACATCAGCCCAAGCGCGATTTCCGGCGGCAGGACCAACGCAAGAATCGCTGCCGATACAAATGAAGCACCAGACCCAAACCCGCCCTTGAAAATGCCTGCGATCAGAACCGCAGGGACAGCAAAGTAAAAAAAGGATAGAGACAGTTCAATCATGGAATAATCCATAGGCCGTAGGGTTTTCAGTGCACAAGTGCATACAATAAGCCCGTGACGCATGGCCCCACCTTGGTTCGCGCCCTTGCGCGGATCGTGAAAGATGCCCTATGCCGCACGGGAAATTTAGCAACCTGCGGAGAACTCGCAAAATGGCTCGCTCGAAAATCGCTCTCATTGGCGCTGGCAATATTGGTGGCACACTTGCTCACTTGGCCGCACTCAAGGAATTGGGGGACGTTGTCCTCTTTGACATCGCAGATGGTCTGCCACAGGGCAAAGCTCTGGATATCGCAGAATCTGGCCCATCCGAAGGCTTTGACGCGGCGATGTCGGGCACATCCGACTACGCCGATATCGCAGGCGCGGATGTTTGTATTGTCACTGCTGGCGTTGCGCGCAAGCCCGGCATGTCGCGCGACGATCTTCTTGGGATCAACCTCAAGGTCATGAAATCCGTCGGCGAAGGCATCGCGGCCCATGCCCCGGACGCTTTCGTAATCTGCATCACCAATCCTCTTGATGCGATGGTCTGGGCTCTACAGCAGTTCTCTGGCCTGCCACCTCACAAAGTCTGTGGCATGGCGGGCGTACTGGATTCCGCACGTTTCCGTCATTTCCTTTCGGTCGAGTTTGGCGTGTCAATGCGTGACGTGACAGCATTCGTTCTTGGTGGCCACGGCGACACGATGGTTCCCTCTGTGCGCTATTCCACCGTTGCCGGCATCCCGTTGCCTGATCTGGTGGATATGGGTTGGACCACACAGGACAAGCTGGACGAGATTCTGCAGCGCACGCGCGACGGCGGCGCCGAGATCGTTGGCCTGCTGAAAACAGGGTCTGCCTTCTACGCTCCTGCCACATCAGCAATCGAAATGGCCGAAAGCTTCCTCAAGGACCAAAAACGTGTGTTGCCTTGTGCGGCTTACTGCGATGGCGAATTGGGTGTGAACGGTATGTATGTCGGCGTGCCAACAGTGATCGGTGCAGGCGGGATCGAAAAGATCGTCGACATCAAGCTCACCAAAGACGAGCAAGCCATGTTCGATAAGTCCGTAGATGCCGTCAAAGGCCTCGTCGAAGCATGTAAAGGTATCGACGCCTCGCTCACATGATCTTGCGTCGCCGCAAAATCTGAGCGACACCAATGCCATGAGCAGTTGGGGAACAGTTACCCTGGCGGATGAACCGCCGGGGCTTTTATTGGCTTTTGCGGCGCACCACGTCGCGATGGGGGCCTCGGAAGTACATATCTTTCTGGACCGCCCAGATCCCGCGACAGCAACGCTGTTGCAAATGGTTCCAGGCGTACGCGTCACGCAGTGCGACCGCGCGTTTTGGGAAGCCAATGGTGGGCGGCGGCTTAAACTACAAACCAAACGGCAAGAGATTGTTGGCAACCTTGCCTATGCGCAGGCCGGGGTCGAATGGCTAGCCCATATCGATGCTGATGAATTTCTGTATACGGATGGCAATCTTTCGGCCGAGCTCTCTTACCTACCTTCTGAAATGGACGCCGTGCTATTTCCAGTCCGGGAACGCGTTTGGCGACTCGACAGTCAACCCAGCACCATTTTCGACGGGCTTTTGCGTGTGCCGATCCCCGGCAAGGTCAATACCGCTTTTGCCTTCTACGGGCCTGCTGCGCGTTTCTTGGCACGGGGTCTTTCAGGACATACTGCGGGGAAAACCATCATGCGCACAGGGCGCAGCATTGGCGTGGGTATCCACAAACCGCCAGAATTGGCGCAGCTCACAGTTCTTGAAAGCAGCTTGACCCGTGTGTTGCACTTTGACGGGCTAACCCCGTTCCATTGGATTTTCAAACGGTGGCGCTATGCGATTGGCCCCGAGAAACGGGATCCCACGCGCAGGGTCAACGCGCGCCATACACTGATCTCCGAACTCTCAGAGGTCCCTTCCTTTAGAGGGGCGGTTAACATCTACCAGCAGGCTGCCACCTTGTCGGTTGAACTTGAGGGCACTTTGAGCGCACTTGGCCTCATCCAGCCGCTCCCGATTTTCGCGCCCGCAGCGGCGCTCAAACGCTTGGCCCCGGATGCGGCAGCTGATCTGAGTGTAGAAGGATTTGACGCATGGATCCGCAATCGCAATGCTAGCCTTATCTCTGCTCTTGAACTCCCTGAAAATCCGGTCTGGACAGACTGACACATCGCAAGGCGCGAATACCCCATGACCAAGGTTAATCTGCATATCGGCCCCCATAAAACGGCCACGACCCGCATTCAGGCTTGCCTTGGCGATGCCCAAGAAAGACTTGCGGAACAGGGGATCGAGTACCGTACCATCAAACAGATCACACGGCTGTTCAAAGGTAAGCTTCAAGGCGCAGGCTTGGGCCGGATTTCAGTAGAGGACGCATTGGATGTTATCCGACCTCGCCTCGAAACGCCGGTTTGGCAATGCGATAACTTGGTACTGTCTTTTGAAAACATCGTCGGGGTTTCACGTCATGTGTTGATCCCCGGCGATGGTGGCTACGCGCAACTGGACAATCGGCTTGGTCTCATGGCGGGTCTGTTCAAAGATCGAGACGTAACGATCTTTATGGCGACACGGCGCTATGACAAGTTTCTCGACTCCGCGTATTCCGAAGCTGTTCGCGCTCGGTTTGACCAAACGGCAAGTGCCTTGGGGATGTTCCTGAGCGAAGATCACTTGCGTTGGACCAGCTTTGTTGAACGAACGCGGGCGCTTTTTCCCGAAGCCAAGTTGGTGATGTGGCAACATGAAGATTATCGCGCCAACGAAGCCGCAATCCTTGCACGGCTTAGTGGCGCTGATGCTAAGATGTTCTCCACGGACCTGCCAAACGATGATTACCGGGTTTCGCTATCGCGCGATGCAGTGACCGCGCTTTTGGCGGTGCACCCGTATACTGAGTTCAAGAACCTTCGCGATGGCCAACAACAAATGGCGGAAGCGCTTGCACAAGCATTTCCATCGACGGCAGAAAACCCTGCGGTTACGCTTTGGGACGATGCCCAGCGAGAAGCACTAAAAGAGCGCTATGCAGCGGACATAGCAACGTTGCGTGCGCGGTCGGATGTAGAGTTTTTAAGCTTCGATTGAGGCTTGTAAGGACGCGACTCACCGCTATCGGGGTGTTTTCAAGTAAATCGGCCCCTTCAAGCCGCTGTGGTCGCAATTTGTGATCACACGCCAAATTGGTGTGATCACAAATGTCGGATTTTACGCACCTGCGACGTTTTCCCCCTTAATAAGTCTTTTCTCTGAGGCATAGGGTTATTCAAAGTCACTATACGGACGGGAACGCACCCATGAATATTCACGAGTATCAAGCCAAGGCCCTCCTGCGCAGCTACGGGGCCCCGGTCTCGGACGGGCGCGTGGTTCTTAAGGCCGAAGAGGCAAAGACAGCCGCAGGGGAAATGGATGGCCCGCTTTGGGTGGTCAAAGCACAGATCCACGCAGGTGGACGCGGCAAAGGCTCATTCAAAGAAGCAGACGCCGGTGAAGCCGGTGGCGTTCGTCTTGCAAAGTCCGTTCAGGAAGCGGCTGATGAAGCCAAAAAGATGCTGGGCCGCACCCTGGTGACGCATCAGACGGGTCCCGCTGGCAAGCAGGTCAATCGGATCTACATCGAAGACGGCTCCGGCATCGAAACTGAGCTTTACCTTGCCTTGCTGGTTGATCGTCAAACGTCGCGCATCTCTTTTGTCTGCTCCACCGAAGGCGGAATGGACATCGAAGAAGTTGCCGCGAAAACGCCCGAGAAGATCTTGTCGTTCTCTGTTGATCCGGCCACGGGCTACCAAGCATACCACGGACGCCGCATTGCGTTTAACCTTGGCCTGAGCGGCAAGCAGGTCAAACAATGTGTTGCGCTGATGGGCACGCTCTACAAACTGTTCAGCGACAAAGACATGGAGATGCTGGAGATCAACCCGCTGATCGTGTCTGACAGTGGCGACCTGAAATGCCTTGATGCAAAGATGGGTTTTGATGGCAATGCCGTCTACCGCCACGCGGACATCGCCGAGCTTCGTGACACCACAGAGGAAGACCCCAAAGAGCTTGAGGCCTCCAAGTACGACCTTAACTATATCGCGCTCGACGGCGAAATTGGCTGCATGGTGAACGGTGCGGGGCTTGCGATGGCCACGATGGACATCATCAAGCTCTACGGCGCAGAACCTGCCAACTTCCTTGACGTGGGCGGCGGCGCGACCAAAGAAAAGGTCACCGAAGCCTTTAAGATCATCACCAGCGACCCACAGGTCAAAGGCATTCTGGTCAACATTTTTGGCGGTATTATGCGTTGCGACGTGATCGCAGAAGGTGTGATCGCAGCGGTCAAAGAAGTTGGCCTGCAAGTGCCACTTGTGGTTCGGCTCGAAGGCACGAACGTCGAAAAGGGCAAAGAGATCATCAACGAAAGCGGGCTTGCCGTGATCGCGGCTGACAACCTTAAAGACGGCGCCGAGAAAATCGTTAAAGCAGTGAAGGGCTAACGCAATGTTGCGTTATACCCTGACCCTCCCTGCTCTTTTGATCGCAGGGTCCGCCGCCTTGGCCGATGGCTATGCGCGCCCCTTGGGCGTAACGCCGCCCGCCGAAGATCTGGGCCACGTGTTCTTTACCGTTTGCCATCCGACGAAACCGGCATTGCTCGAGGATCGCATCATTTATGCCGAACGGTCTTTTGGTTGGACAGCAGTGGACCTTGGTACGGACTTGGCTTTTCAGACCCCAGACGGAGCCGTAACCGTAACCCTTGACGGCAATCCGATCGAAGCCACCTGCGAGATGAAAATCTCATCAGATGTCGGGGGCGACGGGTCCGATCTTTACCTCGATCTTGAGGCGCATCTCGCCGAAGACACCGACACCCTTCCCGAAGCCGACTACACCGATGGCGGTGTCATTTGGACTTGGGACGTGTACACACTCACCTACACCGAAGATGCGGATGGCTTCACCATCACGCTAAACGCTGAAAGCTAAGGAGCCAACATCATGGCCGTCCTCATCGACGAAAACACCAAAGTAATCTGTCAAGGTCTCACCGGCTCGCAGGGTACATTCCACTCTGAACAAGCCATTGCCTATGGGACCAAAATGGTCGGCGGCGTGACACCGGGCAAAGGCGGCATGATCCATCTGGACCTCCCCGTCTTTGATTCCGTTCATGAAGCGAAGCACGCAACCGAAGCTAACGCATCGGTGATTTATGTGCCTCCACCCTTCGCGGCGGATTCGATCCTTGAAGCAATCGACGCGGAGATGGAGCTCATCGTCGCCATTACCGAAGGCATTCCAGTGCTGGATATGATGCGCGTACAACGCGCGCTGGAAAATTCCAAATCTGTGCTGATCGGGCCGAACTGCCCTGGCGTTATCACGCCAGATGCCTGCAAAATCGGAATCATGCCCGGCCATATCCACAAGCGCGGCTCTGTTGGGGTTGTGTCCCGCTCCGGCACGCTGACCTATGAGGCCGTCAAGCAAACAACCGACGTTGGCCTTGGCCAATCCACATGTGTGGGCATCGGTGGCGACCCCATCAAAGGCACCGAGCATATCGACGTGCTTGAGTGGTTCCTTGCGGATGACGAAACCGAAAGCATCATCATGATCGGCGAAATCGGCGGCTCTGCCGAAGAAGAAGCCGCGCAATTCCTTGCCGATGAAAAGAAGAAGGGCCGCTGGAAACCAACGGCTGGCTTCATCGCAGGCCGCACGGCCCCTCCCGGCCGCCGCATGGGTCACGCAGGCGCGATCGTCGCTGGCGGCAAAGGCGGTGCCGAGGACAAGATCGAAGCCATGCGCGCCGCGGGTATCGTGGTTGCTGAAAGCCCCGCGCAGCTGGGCGAAGCTGTACTTGAGGCTATTGGGTAATAGTTCTGGCGCGGGCGGAGCCGCCCGCGCCAGTGTAACCGGGGCGCGGCCCCGCAAGGAGATCCGCATGGGAAGCGTTTTGAAACCATCGGAAAAACCACGCCGAATTGCGGCCTTGTCAGACATCTCGCAGCACCTTGAATGCGCATCAAATGCGCGTTCTGGTTTCGGGGGCTAGGGTAAAGAATGGTTCTCGTCTGTCACCCCCACCGCTTCATCTATCTAAAGACCCTTAAGACGGCGGGCACATCGCTTGAAATGGCGTTGGAGCCGTTCTGTGCGAAACCCGGCCACAAAATCAATGAAGCAACCCCCGCAATCATCAGCGAATTTGGGGTCATCGGCGCACGGCGTGGCCCGGCAAAAGCAGACACCACAGGCTGGCTGCCACATCTTGGGGCCTCATCAACACGGGCGCTTATCGGCGGCGACGTATGGGGATCGTATGAAAAACTCGCGGCCATCCGTAACCCGTTTGACAAAGCTGTAAGCTGGTTCTTTTGGGTTAAGAGAAAT
>CALKJA010000064.1 GCA_937995865.1 uncultured Paracoccaceae bacterium
CCAGCCACCAGATCCATCGCGCCGCCCATGCCTTTGACCAGCTTGCCAGGGATCATCCAGTTGGCCAAATCGCCTTTTTCGTCAACTTCCATCGCGCCAAGGATCGCCGCTGCGATTTTGCCCCCACGGATCATGCCAAAAGACGTTGCACTATCGAAATAGGCCGTTTGAGGCAGCTCAGTGATCGTTTGCTTGCCCGCATTGATAAGATCTGGGTCGATCGTGTCTTCGGTCGGGAAAGGGCCCATACCAAGCATCCCGTTCTCGGATTGCAACGTCACTTCCACCCCTTCAGGGATGAAGTTGGACACGAGCGTCGGGATACCGATACCAAGATTCACATAGGTGCCGTCTTCAAGCTCTTGAGCTGCACGGGCGGCCATTTGATTGCGATCCCAAGCCATTATGCTGCCCTCACTGTACGTTGTTCGATGCGTTTCTCATGGGTGCCTTGCACAATGCGGTGCACATAGATGCCCGGTAGATGAATGTGATCCGGGTCAAGGCTGCCGGTTGGGACAATCTCTTCAACTTCCAGCACGCATACTTTGCCGCACATTGCCGCCGGCGGGTTAAAATTGCGGGCAGTCTTGCGGAAAATTGCGTTGCCGGTTTCGTCGGCTTTCCATGCCTTCACGATGGATAGGTCAGCAAAAATGCCTTCTTCCATAATGTAGGTTTCACCATTGAAATCCTTGTGATCTTTGCCTTCTGCAATGACCGTGCCAACCCCAGTTTTGGTGTAAAAGCCCGGTATACCGCAGCCCCCTGCGCGCATCCGCTCCGCAAGCGTACCTTGGGGGTTGAATTCCAAATCAAGCTCGCCGGAAAGGTATTGCCGCATAAACTCGGCATTTTCCCCAACATAAGACGAGATCATCTTACGTACCTGTTTGGTTTGCAGCAGGATCCCGATCCCGAACTCGTCCACTCCCGCGTTGTTTGAGGCGAACGTGAGGTCTTGTGTGCCCGCTTGCTTAATCGCTTCAAGCGACAGCTCAGGGATGCCACAAAGACCAAAGCCGCCTGCCGCGATGAACATGCCGTCAAATAACAGCCCCTCAAGGGCCTCGGCCGCGTTTCCATATACCTTTTTGGACATTCATCCCTCCATTGACTGTCGGGGCAAGTCATGACGGCTGCTCTCTAACCTGTCAATGCTGCGGTGCGGCGAAATCCAATATTGGCCACGCACGCATGCGAGGTGCAAATAAGGTTATTCCATCACTCCATTTCAGAATCGAGCTTGTGATTTAACAGCAAGGGCTTGGTCCATTGACTGCTACATCAAGATTTTTTCGCAGCCGTCTTCTTGGGCGCTGCTTTTTTCGCCGCAGGCTTTTTCTTGGCAGGAGCTTTCTTCTTAGTGACCTTCTTGCCGGATTTTGCCGCTCTTTCTGCGATCAAGTCGATCGCTTGCGCGAGCGTCAAATCATCAACCTCAACCGTATCGGGAATAGTTGCGTTGATCTTTTCCCACTTCACGTAAGGCCCGTATTTGCCCTTGAACACGTTTATCGGGCCGCCAGCCTCAGGGTGTTCACCCAGCTCACGCACGGGTTCAATCTTGGCGCCGCGCTGACCACGCTTTGGTTTGGAGGCAATGACCTCAACCGCGCGGTTCATGCCGATTTCCCAAACGTCCTCGATGCTCTCAAGGTTGGCATTTACACCGCCGCGGTCGCTGATGCTTTCTGCATATTTCAAGTACGGCCCGTAGCGGCCAATATTAGCCCAAATTGCAACACCGTCATCGGGGTGGGGTCCGATAAGCCTAGGCAGTGCAAGAAGTTTTACGGCCTCCTGCAGCGTCACCGCTTCCGGGCTCCAGCCTTTGGGAATGCCCTGTCGGGGCGGTTTCTTGTTCTCTTCGGTAACCGGGCCGCGCTGTGCATAGGGCCCAAACCGCCCCTTAAATACACGGATTTCGTCACCCTCATCCGTACCGAGCAGTTTACCTTCGGGCGGAATTACACTTTTCGCATCTTCATCGCTCAATGGCGGGCCGAATGGGCGCGTATAGCGGCATTCAGGGTAATTCGAGCAGCCAATAAAAGCTCCGCCCGAGCGCGCCGTTCGCATGGAAAGACGCCCAACTTCGCAATTTGGACATAGCCGGGGGTCGCCGCCGCCCGGCAGCGGTGGGAAGAGATGTGGTTCCAGCTCCTCGTTGATCTTTTCAAGCACCTCGGTGATGGACTTGTCCATCGCATCGCCGATCGCGACCGAAAAATCCGCCCAGAAGCGGCGCAACACGTCTTTGTACTCGCGGTCACCCGCGCTTACATCATCAAGCTCTTCTTCAAGGTTCGCTGTGAATTCATACCCAACATACTTGCGAAAGAAGTTGGACAGGAATGCTGTGACCAGACGGCCCTTATCCTCTGGGATCAAGCGCCCCTTGTCCTTACGCACATATTCGCGATCCTGAATCGTGGTCACGATTGACGCATAGGTCGACGGGCGGCCAATCCCGAGCTCTTCCATTCTTTTGACAAGTGTCGCTTCGGTATAGCGGGGCGGTGGTTGCGTAAAAGATTGGTTGGCAAGAACGCCACTGCCATTCGCCATTACAGCGGATTTCGCAAGCAGCATACCTTTGGCTTCAGTGTCGATCACGCTGTCATCATCGGCCAGCGCTTTGTCAAAAGCCTCTGCATAAGCCGGAACAAGCGGTGCTTGGTCGCCTTTCTCAATCTTGGGCAAGCGTTTGTCGTCGTCGTCTTCGGCAACGTCGTCGCGACCTTCCTCATAGACCTTAAGAAACCCATCAAACAGGACGACCTGCCCAGTCGCTCTAAGCTCAACCTGAGCATCGGCGCTTCCGACCGTGACAGTCGTCCGCTCCATCCGCGCCCCTGCCATTTGAGACGCCAATGTGCGCTTCCAGATAAGATCGTAAAGCTTGCGCTGGTCCTCATCCGTGACTTTCAGTTCATCGGGCGCACGATTCATCTCTGTTGGGCGAATACACTCATGCGCTTCTTGGGCGTTCTTCGCTTTGTTCTTATAGATGCGCGGCTTATCGGGGACATATTGCGCGCCGTACCGGGAACTGATCGTGCTGCGCGCCTCAGTAACGGCCTCGGGCGCCATATCGATCCCGTCGGTCCGCATGTAGGTGATGTAGCCCGCCTCATATAGCCGCTGGGCAAGGTTCATCGTAATCCGCGCGCCAAAGCCGAATTTGCGAGAAGCTTCCTGCTGCAGCGTTGAGGTCATAAATGGGGCAGATGGATTCCGGGATGCAGGTTTCGCTTCGACGCTCGTGACAGCCAGATCGCGCGACGCAACCGCATGGACGGCCAATTCCGCAGCCTCGCGATTAGGAATGTCAAACCGCTCAAGCTTTTTCCCGGCTAACGTGACAAGGCGCGCCTCAAATTGGGCGCCGTGCGGAGTCGCTAGAGTGGCCCGTACGCCCCAATACTCTTGTGGTCGAAACGCCTCAATTTCCATTTCGCGCTCGACAATGATCCTGAGCGAAACCGATTGCACCCGCCCAGCGGATTTCGCACCGGGCAAACGGCGCCACAATACTGGCGAGAGCTTAAAACCAACGAGGTAGTCCAAAGCGCGGCGCGCCAGATACGCGTCAACAAGCTCCCGATCAACTTGACGCGGGTTTTTCATTGCTTCGGTGACCGCACTTTCCGTAATCGCGTTAAAAACCACGCGGCTGACGGGGGTATCTTTTTTAATGGCGCGACGCTTGCGGAGCGCTTCCTCAAGGTGCCAGCTGATCGCTTCTCCCTCGCGGTCCGGGTCCGTTGCAAGGATCAGTTCACCGTCTTCGGCAAGCGCATCGGCAATCGCCTTGACATGCTTTTTGCTGTCAGAGGCAACCTCCCAAAGCATGTCGAACTCATTGTCTGGATCAACAGATCCGTCTTTTGGGGGCAAGTCTCGGACATGGCCGTAGCTTGCGAGAACAGTAAAGTTCTTGCCCAAATACTTGTTTATTGTCTTGGCCTTAGCAGGAGATTCTACAACAACGACAGCCATGCGAAGCAAGCATCCTTTATAGGGCAAATGTTCGCGCAAACATGGTCAGAGCGCGCGGAATGTCAATTCGTGAAGCGATGTTGCATGCCAATTTCATGCGATTTAGCGTCGTGGTGCGGCTAAAAAGCGCCTAATGCATCAACTGGATTTGAGCGCCACAAGACCGCCTGCTTGCCGTTCTACGCGCCCTCCAAATTCCAACTCTAAGAGAACCGAGGACATCTGCGCAATGCCCGCACCAGTGTCGCGCAAGAGCTGATCTTCCGCGATGGGTGAAGGTCCAAGCCGATCTAAAATTTGCTGATGTAACGTTACAATTTCAGGGCGAATGGGGGGTGCTAAGCTTGGCCTTTTGTCCAGCATCGCCGGGGTGCCTGTGGGCGTGAGTGCCTCAAGCACATCCGCGGTGGATCGTACAAGCGTTGCGCCATCCCGGATGAGCATATTGCAACCGTAGGCGCGTGCGTCAAATGGGTGGCCGGGCACTGCCAAAACGTCGCGCCCTTGGTCAAGAGCGACCTGTGCAGTGATTAAGCTGCCCGATTTTGCGGCCGCCTCAACAACAACAACGGCCCGTGCAATGCCAGAGATGAGGCGATTCCGCCGCGGGAAATGCCGGGCTTGTGGTTGCAGGGCAATCGGCATTTCGCTGAGGATCAGGCCGTTTTCGGCGATGCGATCCATCAATGTTGCGTTTTCCGCAGGATACGTCACATCCACGCCGCCCGCCACAACCGCGATTGTACCGGTTGCAAGGGCCGCATCATGTGCGGCGGTGTCGACACCCCGCGCCAAACCGGACGTCACCCCAAACCCTTCAGTGCCAAGTTCTTCGGCAAGTTTGCGGGTCATTCTCGTCCCGAGGGACGACGCATTTCGCGCACCAACCAATGCAATCTGAGGCTGTTCGTCTGGCGCTAATGACCCACGCGCCCAAAGCAAAGGTGGTGCGTCGTTTATATCCATCAGCGCCCGTGGGTAGCCACGGTGTCCAAAGGCCAGAAGGCGGGCACCAACCCTGCGTGCGGCCTTAAGCTCTGCAATGATCACACCTTCAGGGCAAATCTCATAGCGCTGTTCGCCAGCCTTTTGCGCAATCCCCGGCAGAGCATAGAGCGCTGCCTGAGCAGAACCGTGTTCCGCCAATAATCTATGAAAAGTCGCGACACCAACGCGACGGGAGCGCAAGAGGCGAAGCCAGGCAAACTGATCTTCTTCCGAGAGGGGTGGGAGTGGGGGGTGAGAGGAAGAATTTCTGTCCTGTGTCATCCTGGGCTCCGCCGACTTGCAGAATCAGATTTAAGGTAAAGGGGTTAATGGCGGGTAAACCTTGTTTGCGACCTGGGCTGGGTCGAGCGCCTTGTGCAATGCCGCGCCGGGTTGGCTCTTGCGCACGCAGTGTGCGCTTAGATCGCCGCGCCGCCCACGGTTAGACCGCCGATCATCAGCGATGGCTGTCCAACGCCGACAGGCACCCATTGCCCGGCTTTGCCGCAATTTCCAATGCCAGGATCAAGCGCAAAGTCATTTCCGATGCCGCGAATATGCTTAAGGGCCGTCGCCCCATCTCCAATCAACGTTGCGCCTTTGACAGGGCTTCCAATTTTGCCGTTTTGAACGCGATATGCCTCGGTACAGGAAAAAACAAACTTGCCGTTTGTGATGTCAACTTGTCCACCGCCAAACCCAACAGCATAGATCCCATCCTTGAGGTCTGCGACCATGGCATCTGGGGCTGCATCACCTGCGAGCATATATGTATTCGTCATGCGCGGCATCGGAATATGGGCGTGGCTTTCTCGCCGGCCATTGCCCGTTGGGGCCACGCCCATCAGCCGCGCATTTTGCCGGTCTTGCATGTAGCCAACAAGCACCCCGTCTTCGATCAGGGTGTTCTTGGCGCTTGGCGTCCCTTCATCGTCAAAGGTGATGGACCCTCGGCGATCCGGGATCGTTCCATCATCCAATACCGTGACACCCTTCGCCGCAATTTGCTTGCCCATAAGGCCTGCAAAAGCGGACGTCCCTTTGCGATTGAAATCCCCTTCAAGCCCATGACCGATAGCTTCATGCAGCAAAATTCCGGGCCAACCAGACCCAAGCACAACGTCCATGACGCCTGCAGGCGCCGGAACGGCTTCAAGATTCACCACTGCAATTCGCAACGCCTCGCGGATGGCCGCTTGCCAGTGCTCGGGGGCCATGAGCCCTTCGAGCCCATGACGCCCGCCTGCACCCGAGGATCCGCTTTCACGACGCCCGTTCTGTTCTACTATGATTGAGACATTCATTCGCGCCATTGGGCGAATATCGGCAAAGCGCGTACCATCGGGGCGCAGTATCTCTATCTCCTGAAGTGATGCGGCCAATGACGCTGACACTTGTACGACCCGCGGATCGAGCGCGCGGGCAAAGCTATCAATTTCACGCAATAGATCCACTTTGACGGGGAAGGCCGCGTCTGACATCGGATCAGTATCAGCATATAACTTGCGATTGGTGTGCTGCGGGCCGTCGGCCAGCGTGCCTCCACCATCGCCGACTGCCAGTCGCGCTGTGGCTGAGGCGCGCAGGATCGCGGCCTCGGAGATTTCAGAGGAATGTGCATAGCCTGCCGTTTCGCCCCGAACCGCGCGCAGCCCAAACCCTTCGGACGCATTATAGTTGGATGTGCGCAAGCGTCCGTCATCAAATCCGAGAGTTTCGGAGCGCCGGCGCTCGAAAAACAACTCGCCGTCATCGGCGCCTTCTGTGGCGGCTTTGAGTTGGCGCAGGGCGGCCGCTTCATCAATGTGAGTCTTGAAGGGCCGAAAGGGGGCGTGCGTCATGGTGTCCTGTCCTTGGGTGGTCCGGTGCCCGGTAACGTTGTTTCTATACATTTTCGGGCCTAATTTCGGTCGAAGCGCGGTTTTGACGCGCCCGAAGGAATTGCCCGTGACATAAGGATATGATTTTAAGCCCGCGACATACAACGGAATACAAACGGATTCCGCCTCACGTCTTTCTAGACAGGCTTGAGGCGCGACATACGGGGAACCAAGAATGCGATTTAAAACGCTCTTCGCTGCGCTGGGCATGACGCTCGCGGCACCCTTCGCAACGGCTCAGACTGCCATCGAGGGACTCGAGATAATCGGTAAGCCCGTGCAAGGCGGCACAGGCTTTCAGCCTGCGGCAACCGAACTGGCCCGCGATTTTCAATGGCTTGATAACATGTTGTTGATCGTAATCACGCTGATCTCTTTGTTTGTGACCGTGCTGCTGGCCCTTGTTGCTGTCCGTTACAACTCGAAAGCCAACAAGACACCGGCGACCTTCACCCACAACACGCCTATCGAGATTGCATGGACAGTCGTGCCGATCCTGATCCTTGTGTTCATCGGCGCGTTTTCTTTGCCCATCTTGTTCAAGCAACAAGAAATTCCTGAAGCAGATTTGACGATCAAGGTCACAGGCTACCAATGGTATTGGGGCTACGAATACGTGGATCATGAATTCGCGTTTGACAGCTACATGATCGGAGCTCCGGCCACGGGCGGTGATTACCGGCTAACTCCTGAGGTGTCTGCTGAGCTGGCGGCGGCTGGCTACTCCGATGATGAGTTCCTTCTGGCAACAGACACGGCCGTTGTCGTTCCAGTGGACGCGACGGTTGTAATGCAGGTTACGGGTGCGGACGTTATCCACTCTTGGACGATCCCTGCCTTTGGTGTGAAACAGGACGGCGTACCGGGCCGCCTTGCAGAGCTTTGGTTCAAAGCTGAGCAAGAAGGCATTTATTTCGGTCAGTGCTCTGAGCTGTGTGGCTTTGCTCACGCCTATATGCCGATCACGGTCAAGGTTGTAAGCCAAGAGGTTTATGATGCGTGGCTGGCAGGTGCCATTGATCTGTATGCAGGCGACCTGACAACACTTCCTGGCTACCAAGTGGCTGCAAACTAAATGTCGGACGCGTCCCTCAACGGCACGCAGTCAGCGAAGCCTTTGGAAGGCCCGTATGAAGCGGGCTTTGGGGATTACTTTGCGCTCCTCAAGCCGCGCGTGATGTCGCTTGTCGTGTATACGGCTTTGATCGGATTGCTTGCCGCACCTGTGTCTTTGCACTGGGTTGAAGCTTTTGCAGCCATCCTTTTCATTGCCATCGGGGCAGGAGCATCCGGCGCTTTGAATATGTGGTGGGATGCTGACATTGACGTTGTGATGAAGCGGACGGCGAAGCGCCCGATCCCATCAGGGCGTGTGCAGGCGCAAGAAGCGCTGGCTGTTGGGCTTGCGTTGTCGGGATTTGCCGTTGTGATGCTGTGGCTCACAACAAATCTTTTGGCAGCGGCACTTTTGGCCTTTACGATCTTCTTCTACGCCGTGGTTTACACGATGTGGCTCAAACGCTCGACGCCGCAAAACATTGTGATAGGCGGCGCAGCTGGAGCGTTTCCTCCGATGATCGGTTGGGTCGCTGCAACCGGATCTGTCAGCATTGAAGCGGCGTTGATGTTCGCACTGATTTTCATGTGGACGCCTCCGCATTTTTGGGCTCTCGCGCTGTTCATGCGGTCGGACTATGACAATGCTGAAATCCCGATGCTGACAGTGACGCACGGTCGACGCGTCACGCGCAACCATATCCTTGGCTATACAATCGTTCTTGCAGCTTTGGCTGTTGGTGCGGCCTTCACGTCAATTGGTGGGCCCGTGTATTTGGCCGTAGCGGTGATCTGCAACGCGATCTTTTTTCGTGATGCCGTGCGCATATGGCGCCGGGATGAAGCGGCCTCTGAGCTGGACAACTTCAAGGTCGAGCGCGGGTTTTTCAAGTTCTCTCTGCTTTATGTCGTCGTCCATTTCGCCGCGATCTGGGTTGAAACACTCCTGCCATCCGGCTTTTTGGGAGGCTGGCTATGAGCTTTGAGCGTGTAACTGGCGGCATGCACGAACGCCGCAAGAGCCGGAACATTGGCGTAGCTCTGTGCCTAGTGTTTTTTATCGGGCTACTTTTTGTGCTCACCACAGTCAAAATTCGCGATCTTGGTGCTGTTGAGGGATTTGACCACACACCGCGCGCCACGGCGCTTCCAATTGAAGGGGGGAGCTGATGCGAAATCCGTTTGACCGCCTTCAGGGAAAGAACTGCACTTTGGCTCAAACCATTTCCCTTGTGGTTTTCATGGGCGGGCTCGCCTACGCTTCGGTCCCTTTTTATGATTGGTTCTGCCGTGTCACCGGCTTTGGTGGCGCAACAGATGTGGCCGAATATGCGCCTGATGATGTGCTGGACCAGACGATAACGATCCGTTTTGACAGTTCACTCGAAAAGGGCATGCCTTGGACCTTCAAACCTGAAGTGCGGACAATGGAGATCCGTATCGGTGAGACAGGCCTCGCGTTTTACGAAGCACATAATCCGACGGACCGCCCCATTGCGGGCAGCGCGTCGTATAACGTGACCCCGTATCAGGCTGGCGGCTTTTTCTCCAAGATTGATTGCTTTTGCTTTGAGGAACAGCTTTTGTTGCCCGGGCAAACGGTCATGATGCCGGTGACATTCTTTGTTGACCCTGAAATTGTGGATGATCGCGAAGGTAAATACATCCACACGATTACTCTGGGCTACACCTTCTATGAGATTGATCTGCCGCAAGACGAGCAGCAAGCAAACCTTGCTGTTGAGGGCGGCACATCCCTGAACTAAGCTTTTAAAGACCCCAAACCCCAACCCAAGCGGGGAGAGAGACCAACATGGCACACGAAAAAAACCACGACTACCACATCCTGCCACCATCTATCTGGCCCTTTATGGGGGGCGTTTCAGCGTTCGCTATGCTCTTGGGTGCGGTTCTTTGGATGCATAACAGCGGTCCTTGGCTTTGCCTGATGGGCTTTGTTGGTGTTCTGTATGTTATGTATGCTTGGTGGGCAGAAACTGTAGCCGAAAACCATATCGGTGATCACACGCCGGTGGTTATGATCGGGCTGCGCTACGGGTTTATTCTATTCATCCTGTCCGAGGTTATGTTCTTTGCGGCGTGGTTCTGGAGCTTTTTCAAACACGCGCTTTACCCGATGGATGAGTATGTCGGCTCCACATATATTGCACCAGAATTCTATCACGTTAACGCGTTTGACCTTCCTCTTATCAACACATTGGTTCTCTTGTTGTCGGGCTGTGCCGTGACTTGGGCGCACCATGCTTTGGTCCACAAGGGGCCCCGCAAAGACATTGAGAATGGCCTTCTTATCGCGGTCATCTTGGGCGTCTTCTTCACGTTCCTACAGGGCTACGAATATCGCTACCTTCTGTCCGTTCAAGACTGGACCTTTGGCGGCGACAAGTTCTTCTCCAACTTCTTTATGGCCACCGGCTTTCACGGCTTCCACGTAATCATTGGGACAATCTTCCTGTTCATTTGTTACTTGCGGGTGCGCCGTGGAGACTTCACGGAACGTAATCACCTTGGGTTCGAAATGGCGGCTTGGTATTGGCACTTCGTTGATGTGGTTTGGCTCTTCCTGTTCTTCGCCGTCTACATCTGGGGCGTTGGCGCAACGCTAGGCTGACACTAAGCTAGGATCTGAACGCAAGGGGCGGGCTTTGGCCTGCCCCTTTGACTTTGGGGGGCGCTCGGATGCGCGTTTTTGTGCTTTTGGTTGGTGTTTTGGGAACTGGAGTCTTGCTCTGGCTTGGCACGTGGCAGATGCAACGCCTCGCTTGGAAAGAGGGTGTTCTGGCTGAAATCTCTTCGCGGATTGGGGCGGAGCCAATTGGCATTCCCGCGCTTCCAGATCCGCAAACAGATCGCTACTTGCCTGTTATCGCCAGTGGCCGGTTAACCGGTCCGGAAATTCATGTGCTGATCTCTCAAAAGTCTCGCGGTGCAGGCTACCGTATCATTCAGGCATTTGAGACTGGTGAGCGCAGTGTGATGGTCGATCTGGGAGTGATCCGACTAGAGGATAAAGCTGCCATACGCAGCAGTGGCGAAGTTACGATCACCGGCAACTTACATTGGCCGGATGAAATCGATGGGTTCACACCGGACAACGACCTGTCTGCGAACATCTACTTCTCCCGTGACGTTCCTACATTGGCGGGTGCGTTAGACGCGGAACCGATTCTGATCATCGCGCGTGATTTATCGCCGAGCATCCCAAACGTATCGCCGCTGGCCGTCGATACCAGTGGTATCCCGAACGATCACTTGGGTTATGCGGTCACTTGGTTTGGCTTGGCCATGGTTTGGGTTGGAATGACCGGCCTCTTCCTTTACCGGGGACGCCGGAAGCTAAGGTAGGACAAGAACGATGCACTATGTCTCAACTCGTGGAAACGCACCCACTTTGACCTTTGAAGAGGCGATGCTAACGGGGCTTGCCCGCGATGGAGGGCTTTACGTGCCAGCCGATGTGCCGAAGATGGCACAATCTGATATCGCTGCTCTTGCTGGGCTTTCCTATGAAGAGGTTGCGTTTCGCGTGATGCGCCCCTTCCTCGGCGACAGTTTTACCGATGCGGAATTCGAAGACATCATCGCCAAAGCCTATGCAAGCTTCGGCCATGACGCCCGCGCGCCGCTTGTGCAACTTGGCCCGAACCATCACTTGCTCGAGCTGTTCCACGGGCCGACCCTGGCCTTTAAAGACTTCGCCATGCAGCTCATCGGCCAAATGTTCCAAGTTGCCTTGGCCAAGCGCGGCGAAAAGGTCACGATTGT
This sequence comes from uncultured Paracoccaceae bacterium, assembly GCA_937995865.1. Taxonomy (GTDB): domain Bacteria; phylum Pseudomonadota; class Alphaproteobacteria; order Rhodobacterales; family Rhodobacteraceae; genus Shimia_B. Next base: position 11,715 of record CALKJA010000064.1, read on the forward strand.
TGGTGCCACCTCTGGCGATACCGGATCAGCGGCGATTGAGGCGTTTCGCGGGTTGGATGCGGTGGACGTGTTCATCTTGTATCCACACGGCCGGGTATCTGAGGTGCAGCGCCGCCAAATGACAACACCTGTTGAAAGCAACGTTCATGCGCTTGCCCTTCATGGTCACTTTGATGACTGCCAAGGCAAGCTCAAGGATATGTTCAACGATTTCACCTTTCGCGACGAGGTCCGACTTGCCGGGGTCAATTCGATCAACTGGGCGCGGGTGCTCGCGCAGGTTGTCTACTATTTTTCATCAGCAGTGTCGCTTGGTGCACCCGCTCGTGAGGTGTCCTTTACCGTACCAACGGGCAATTTCGGCGATATCTTTGCGGGCTATATTGCCAAGCGCATGGGGCTTCCTATTAAGCAACTTGTTGTCGCGACCAACAAGAACGACATCCTGCACCGCGCGCTCAGCACAGGTGACTACACCACGGGAGAGGTTTTCTCGACGATCTCACCGTCGATGGATATTCAGGTTTCATCCAACTTTGAGCGCGCCCTGTTTGATGCCTATGATCGCGATGGCAGCGCGGTGGCTCAATTGATGGATGAGCTTAAAGGCGGCGGTTTCAAGATCTCTCAGGGCGCGTTGCAACGCTTACAGGCACTCTTTGTCTCCGGTCGCGCTGATGAGGCTCAAACCTCAGCTGCGATTACTGGATATCTGAAGCGCACCGGAGAAATTCTTTGCCCGCATTCCGCTGTTGGCACCTATGTTGCCGAGGCACATATTGGGCCGGATCCGATGATCACGTTGGCGACTGCGCACCCCGCGAAGTTTCCAGATGCAGTAGAAGCGGCAACCGGGCAACGTCCCCCCTTGCCGCGCCGTATGGCGGACCTGTATGACCGCTCAGAGCGCGTGACCGAGGTTGAGAATAACCTCGAATCGCTGGAAACTTTGATCCGGGAGCGGCGAACCGCGTGACACTTAAGACTCACACTCTATCGAATGGCTTTCGCATCGTGACCGAACGGATGGAAGAGCTACGCTCAGCCTCCATCGGGATCTGGATCAACGCCGGCGGACGCCACGAGCGGGCCGAACAAAACGGTATTGCGCATTTCCTTGAACACATGGCGTTCAAAGGTACTGAACAACGCACTGCCCTTCAGATCGCAGAAGCGATCGAAGATGTGGGCGGATATATCAACGCTTATACAAGCCGCGAGATGACCGCCTATTATGCGCGGGTTTTAGAAAACGATGTTCCGCTCGCCTTGGATGTAATCTCTGACATCGTGCTTAATCCGGTTTTTGATGAGCGCGAAATTGAGGTGGAGCGTGGGGTGATTTTGCAAGAGATCGGTCAAACGCTCGATACCCCCGATGACGTCGTGTTCGATTGGCTGCAAGAGGTCGCGTACCCAGACCAACCCATTGGGCGCTCGATCTTAGGGCCCTCAGAGCGCGTGAATGCGTTCAACAAGACTGATCTCAGCGCGTTCACTGCTGAGCATTACGGTCCGGGCCAAATGATCCTTGCCGCTGCAGGTGCTGTTGATCATGATGCGTTGGTAAAAGCTGCCGAAGCGCTTTTCGGATCGCTTACCCCCAAACCTCAAACCGTTCTTCAAAAGGCGACTTTTCAGGGCGGCGCCCGGCTTGAGAACAAGTCCCTAGAGCAAGTCCACTTTACGCTGGGGTTTGAGGGGCCAGACTACCGCGATCCTTTGATCTATACATCGCAGATCTTTTCAACGGCTTTTGGCGGAGGCATGTCGTCACGGCTATTCCAAGAGATCCGTGAGAAGCGGGGCCTGTGCTACACGATTTTCTCTCAGGCCGGCGCCTACGCTGATACAGGCCTGACGACCTTTTACGCGGGCACAAGCGCCGATCAGGTGTCTGAGTTGGCGATGATCACGATGGACGAACTCAAACGCGCCGCTGATGATATGTCACCCGCTGAGGTTGCGAGGGCGCGTGCGCAGATGAAGGCTGGTATGCTTATGGGCCTTGAAAGCCCGTCCAACAGGGCCGAACGTCTGGCCCGCATGACTGCAATTTGGGGCCGGGTGCCCGCGTTGGATGAAATCATCACATCCGTAGACAGCGTCACAACTGGCGATATCCGCGAGTTTGCTGCCCGCATGGCCGAAGAAAAGCGGATGGCTATGGCGGTCTATGGTCCTACGTCCAATGCGCCCTCGCTCACCGACCTACAGGAGAGGCTCGCCGCGTGATCCTGCGCCCAAAGGCACGGAAGGTTCGCATCGAAACGGAGCGGCTCACGCTGCGCCCGCCGGTGCATACGGACTATCGGGCTTGGGCTGCATTGCGGGTGGCCTCGCGCGACTTCCTGACCCCGTGGGAACCGACTTGGGCGCCGGATCACTTGACGCGTAAGAGCTTTACCAACCGGGTCTATTGGGCACAGCGCTCGATTTCTGGCGGAACCGCGGTGCCGTTGTTCTTGATCCGTCGGCAGGACGAAGCCCTTCTGGGAGCCATCACGCTTGACCACATCCGCCGCGGCCCCGCGCAGGCAGGCACTGCAGGCTATTGGGTGGCAGAGTGCCACACGCGCCAAGGTTATATGCGCGAAGCGATTGCAGGCCTTGTGCACTATGCCTTTACGGAATTGGATCTTAGTCGGATCGAGGCTGCGTGTTTGCCAGAAAACCAAGCGTCGCGCGCGCTTTTAGAACATAGCAATTTTAAATATGAAGGGGTCGCGCAAAGCTACCTTCAGATCGCCGGGCGTTGGCGAACGCATGTTCTTTATGCCAATTTGCGCAGTGATCGACGCGGTAAGTCCACAGCCCTCTAGATTTGTGCCAAACTGCGCTATCTTCATAATATGCGCAGTCTTATCTCCATCCTAATTCTCTTAGCCACGCCGCTTGCCGCACAGTCTGAGCGGCCGAGCCATTGCATCGCGATCGCCGACGCGATCCCAGGGGCCGCCTATATCCACAAAGCCAATTTTCGCGCCCCGCTTGAGGCGTACACCGTCCGCATTTCTTATGTGGATCACTCCATGTTCCTCATCCAATCCGCCGATGGTGCAAGTGCGGTTACGGACTATAACGGCTTTATCGGGATCACAGATCTCGTGCCGGATGTCGTGACAATGAACAATGCCCACGCGACCCATTGGACCGCGATCCCAGACGCCCGTATCCCCCATATTTTGCCGGGCTGGTGGCAGGACGGCTCGCCTGCACACCACCGCGTTGAGATTGGCGAAATGTTGGTTCGTAATGTGACAACAGACACCCGGCCCCAGACGTTCGACTTTGGCTCAACCGAGGTCAGCCCAGATACCAATTCAATATTTGTGTTCGAAACCCAAGGCTTGTGCATCGGCCATATGGGGCACCTCCATCACGAGCCAGATGACGCACAGTACGCCGCATTGGGGCGGTTGGATGTGGTCATGGTACCGGTGGATGGCGGCTATACGCTTGGCACGGGAGAAGTGAAGAAAATGCTACGGCGACTTCGCTCTTCGCTGGTGCTGCCGATGCATTGGTTCAGCCCGCAGAATCTTGATCGCTTCCTTGAGGAAATGGCTGATGACTACACTATTCAGCGCAGTTTGGGTGGCTCGGTCGAGGTGAGCCTGCGCACGCTTCCGGGCACGCCGACGATCCTTGTGCTGAGCCCGCAGTTCCTGCGCGATCCCCTATGAGTGCTGCCATAGTTTGCCGTGACAAAGCCTGCGCCTCATGGTTGAAGAGCGCATGACACTGAGCCCCGTCACCCCCGATTTTGCGAAGGCTTTGCGCACGGTTTTGCCGCAAAACGTTTTCCGCGATCCAGAACCTCGTTATTTGGAAGAACCCCGTGGCCGCTACACAGGGCAGGCGGGTTTGGTTGTTGCGCCAGGCAACGTACAGGACGTCGCAACTCTTGTTCGCGCTGCGGCAAAGGCACGTGTGGCTATCGTCCCCTATGGCGGCGGAACCGGTCTCGTTGGGGGCCAAACAGCCCAAGACTTGCCTGCGCCGATGATCCTGAGCCTTGAGCGTATGGCTGCAATCCGTACCGTGCACCCCCTTGAAAACGTTCTGATTTCCGAGGCCGGAGCTGTTCTCGCCACAGTGCAAAGCGCAGCACAAGCAGCGAACCGGCTGTTCCCCCTATCGCTTGCCGCAGAAGGCACAGCAAGCATCGGCGGAAACCTCGCCACCAATGCGGGGGGCGTGAATGTGCTGCGTTACGGCAACGCCCGTGACCTTTGCCTTGGGCTTGAGGCCGTGCTCCCCAACGGCGAAATATGGAATGGCCTCAAGCGCTTGCGCAAAGACAACGCTGGCTATGATTTGCGGGACCTCCTCATTGGTTCAGAGGGCACGCTTGGCATCATTACTGCGGCCGCGCTCCGGCTTGCACCAATCCCTGCAGAGCAAGGCACAGCGGTCTTTCACGTGAACGATCCAAAGGCCGCTTTGGATCTTCTCGCGCTGACACGAGACCATGTTGGCGAAGGTGTTTCGGCTTTTGAATTGATCCACCGTCAGGGGTTTGATTTTCTAACTGAGACCTTACCAAATATCCGTAAACCCTTTGCTAAGTCACCGGAATGGTGCGCCTTGATTGATCTGGGCTTGCCACGCGGCTTGCCCGCGCCCGCAGCGTTCGAAAACCTGTTCGAAGCCGCGGTTGCCAAAGGCTTGTCACAGGATGCCATCATCGCCCAATCAGAAACACAGCGCGCAGATCTTTGGGCCGTGCGGGAACACATCCCCGAAGCCAACCGCCGCATAGGCTCGATTTCTTCCCATGACATTTCCATCCCAATCTCTACGATCCCGGAGTTCATTGCAAAAGCGCCCCAAGTCTTGGAAAAAATTGGACAATTCCGGATCAACTGTTTCGGGCATGTGGGGGATGGTAACCTTCACTATAATGTCTTTCCGATGCCCGGACGAACCCGTGCCGATCACGACGCAGACCGACCAGCGATCAAAAAGGCCGTGCATGACTTGGTTCATGCATTCGATGGATCGGTCGCTGCGGAACACGGGGTCGGGCGCCTCAAAGTCGAAGATCTGGAAAGCTATTCAGACCCGACTTACCTCGCAGCAATGCGTGCGCTCAAAACCGCACTTGATCCAAATGGCATAATGAACCCCGGCGTGATTTTACGTTAACGATTGCTGGCGGCCCGTTCGAGACCTCAAAAAACCCCGCATACACAACCGATGCACAACGTATGCACAATTGATGCATCTGCGATTTACGAACTTGAAGCCCGCAATATTCGTTAATCTGCGCACCAACGCACCTTAACCTTCATCTTTCTAAAAATACCTCGGAGAGCACGAGAGGCAGCGCCTCTCGTTCGCGGCGCAAGCCGCGACCCCCCTTTTGTCACAGGCCCATAGGGCCAAAGGGGGAGGTGGGCGGCCCCGCCCTAGACGTTAGACGCTGCGATCACTCCCCGTCAAAAGCACAAAGCGCATGTACTTCCATGCCCATCGCTTCCAATTTCGCACGGCCCCCTAGATCCGGCAGATCAATGACAAAAGCGCAGCCCATAATCTGGGCGCCGAGCCGTTCAACAAGCTTGATCCCTGCTTCAGCCGTACCGCCCGTGGCCAGCAAATCATCAACAAGCAACACCCGTTGTCCGGGTTTCAGGGCATCATCATGAATCTCGACAATCGCCTCGCCATATTCCAGCGTATAAGCTTCTGAGAGTGTTGCACCCGGCAGTTTGCCTTTTTTGCGGATCGGTACAAACCCGGTTGACAGCTGATGGGCGATCGCGCCGCCAAGGATGAACCCCCGCGCTTCAAGTCCAACAACCGCATCAATCTCTTCACCCGCATATGGGTGCAGCAGTTGATCGACTGCCATCCGAAATCCCCGCGGCTCGGCAAAGAGCGTCGTGACATCTCGGAACATGATCCCTTCATGCGGGAAGTCAACGATGGTGCGGATGTAGTCCTGAACGGTTTTCTTTGTGGGCATACCAAAGCTCCTTTAGCTACGACGAAGAGTGGCTGTTAATGCGCCCATGCCAATGAGTATAAGGCCACCGGCCTGAGTGAGCCGCCGGATCATAGACGGTGTTGTGAGCCGCACCCGCATAAGATCGGCGGCCAGCGCATAGGCCAATGCATTGAGCGCGGCGAGGCTAACAAAGGTTGCAATCAAGATGGCGGCTTGTGGGCCAAGGGCCGCGTTTGGGCTGATGAATTGCGGGACAAAGGCAATGAAGAACCCGATGCCCTTTGGGTTCAGCGCCGTCACAAGCGCCGTATGGCCAAGAATGGCGCGAGCGGTCGTTGCAGGAGCCTCCGCAAGCGTCGCCCCGCCTTCGCCGACATTGGTCACTTGACCATGGGCTGCTCGCAGCATTTTTACGCCGAGATAAATCAGATACGCCGCCCCCGCCCATTTCAGTAACGAAAACGCCAGCGCCGAGGTAGCGATGATCGCACCAAGCCCGATAAGTGCGGCGCTCATCGCGATGAAATCGCCCAAGGCAACGCCGGTCGCCGAAGCAATCGCAACTCTGCGGCCCTGTGACAATGCGTAAGACAGCACAAGCAGCACAGTCGGGCCGGGGATGAGCAGCAACGCAGTGGATGCCGCCACGAATGTCAGCCAAAGATCAAACGTCACTTCACAGCACCCGTGACGCAACAGCATCCAGTTTGGCCATCAACGCAGGATCGCGGTTATCGGGCTGGGTCAGGATCGCGAATTCCAATGCCTTATCACAGCCATACGAGCAGTCTTCCCGCACAGCCCCCAAAAGGGCCGGCAACCGCGAGACCATATCGCGCCCCTTGTCTGCATTGCCCATCAAAGTCGCGATGATTTGGGTCACGTCAACTTCCCCGTGATCGGGGTGCCAGCTGTCATAGTCCGTGATCATTGCGACGGACGCATAACAAAGCTCGGCTTCGCGAGCGAGCTTGGCTTCTGGCATATTGGTCATACCAATCACATCCGCACCCCAACTTTCCCGATACATGCGGGACTCGGCAAGTGTTGAGAATTGCGGACCTTCCATCGCCAGATAGGTCCCGCCATCATGCACGGTCACGCCTGCATCCTTTGCCGCCTTAAGGCAGGCGGCGCCCAGCCGGGGGCAGGTGGGATGCGCGACGCTCACATGTGCAACGCAGCCGGTGCCAAAGAAGCTCTTTTCGCGTGCAAAGGTACGGTCAATGAATTGGTCGACAATTACAAAATCGCCCGGAGCCATCTCTTCGCGGAAAGATCCGCAAGCGCTTACGCTGATCACATCTGTGACGCCCAACCGTTTTAACGCGTCAATATTCGCGCGGTACGGAACGGTGGTCGGGGAATGAACATGGCCACGCCCGTGACGCGGAAGAAAGGCCATCTTCACACCGCCTAGCTCCCCGGTCAGGATCTGATCTGAAGGTGTCCCCCAAGGGCTTTTGACGCTTACCCATTCAGCGCCTTCCAGCCCGTCGATGTTGTAAAGGCCTGAACCGCCAATAATGCCGAGTGTGGTTTGGGTCATGGTTTCACCTGATTTTTTGCTAACCGCAGGAGACGCCAAAGTTGCCAGCAGGACAAGCCGTGATTTGCTGCATGTTTGTGCGAGCCGCATTGAAATCCACGCCCTAACCGTTGCGACAATACCATGTGCGCTGCGCCCTTGGAGTGCAGAGCGTCGTGTGGCTTGATCCTGCGGGCCCGCGCATTTAGGGACCGCGGCAACGGCCCCGGTGTGGGCAGAAGATTCTCGGCGCGTTTACCGATTGTGAAACAGGCGTGCCTTATACATTCGAAAAGAGGTTTTGATGGCACGCGCCCCTTTGGCAGCATTTGGTAAATCTTTGGCGATGGACGGTGGAACCGGCGAAAAGCTGACCCCAACGCGCATCCGGATTGAGCTTCTGGCCGGTCTAACCGTGGCGCTTGCGCTGGTACCAGAGGCTGTGGCTTTTGCTTTTGTTGCAGGCGTTCACCCGCTGGTAGGGCTTTATGCGGCCTTTATCGTTGGCCTGATCACGGCTGTTATGGGCGGCCGTCCGGGTATGATCTCAGGTGCCACAGGTGCGTTGGCGGTTGTTATGGTCGCGCTTGTTGCCGAACACGGGGTTGAATATCTCTTCGCGACTGTTGTTTTGATGGGTTTCATTCAGATCTTTGTAGGTGTCATGCGATGGGGTAAGTTCATCCGGCTTGTCCCGCATCCGGTGATGCTGGGCTTTGTGAATGGGCTGGCGATCGTCATTTTCCTTGCCCAGCTGACGCAATTCAAAGTGCCGGGCACGGCTGTGTCCGATGGGCATGGCATGACGGGCGGCGATTGGATGTCCGGTGCACCGCTGATCACAATGCTGGCGCTTGTTGGGCTGACGATGTTGATCATCTGGATCATGCCGCGGTTGACCAAAGCCATTCCCGCACCTTTGGCGGGGATCGGGCTTGTGGCGGCTCTTGTGATTATTTTTGGAATTGATGTGCCAAGGGTGGGCGATCTTGCGTCTATCCAGGGTGGCTTGCCTGCCTTCCACATGCCGATGGTGCCTTTGAACTTTGAGACCTTTGAAATCATTCTGCCATATGCTGTGATACTTGCTGCGATTGGCCTGATTGAAAGCCTGCTGACGCTCAACCTTGTCGGTGAGATGACCAATAAGCGTGGCGGCTCCTCGCAAGAATGTGTGGCGCAGGGCGTGGCCAATACTGTGACAGGTTTCTTTGGCGGCATGGGAGGTTGCGCAATGATTGGTCAGTCGATGATCAATGTGAAATCCGGTGGGCGCACACGCGTGGCCGGGATTGCAGCAGCGGTGTTTCTTTTGCTCTTTATCGTGGCTGCTTCGCCTGCAATAGAACAGATCCCGCTGGCGGCGCTGGTGGGCGTGATGTTCATGGTGGTGATCGGGACATTTGCGTGGAACTCGCTTTTGATCATGCGCCGCGTGCCGCGCATGGACGCATTTGTGATCGTTCTTGTGACTGTTGTGACAGTCATGACGGACCTTGCCATTGCGGTGGTTGTGGGCGTGATCGTCAGCGCGCTGGCCTATGCATGGGGCAATGCCACGCGCATCCACGCGAAGACATACACAACACCCGAAGGCGCGAAGGTCTATCAGGTGCAAGGCCCGCTTTTCTTTGGCTCAGCGGATGGATTTGTGGAGCTGTTCGACGTGGCCGATGATCCGTCAATGGTTGTCGTGGATTTTGCTGATAGCCGTGTCGCTGATCAATCCGCTCTTCAGGCGATTGAGGCTGTGGCTGCAAAATACGAGGGCGCGAGCAAAAGCATTCAGCTGCGCCATCTGAGCCGCGATTGTCATCAACTTTTGAAGACCGCAGGTCACTTGGTGGTCGATAGCGACGATGATCCGGATTATGCGATTGCTGCGGATTACAAAGTCCGCACCGGCATTTTGGCGGGCGGTCATTAACTGAAAAAAACGCGCGTGCCGTAAGTGAAAGGCGCGCGCGCGATGCTCTCTTGGTTAGTCCTCTGTGGGACGTGTCAGCGAGAAAGTGTTGTCCACGCGCGCATAGTCACGATAGCCGAGCCTTGCCAACGGCTGGAAGGACAACACGTCAAACATCCCTTCTTTAATGCAATCGTCGCGCATATGGACGCCGGTGACCTCTCCAAAAACGGTAAAGTTTGCCTCACCTATCAGGCGGACAATCTGCGTTACGCGGCACTCAAGGCTCGCAGGAGCGGTGGCCACGCGCGGGCAGGCAATCGTTGCACATTCTGCCTTGGCCGCCCCGGATTGCGAAAACTCATCAACATCTCGGCCCCAAACGGCAGAGCTGGCGTTCATCACATCACGTGCCGCATAGGCGACAACGTTGATGCAGAACACGCCGGTTTCGCGGATGTTGGCCATGCTGTCTTTGGTGTCGCCCCTGTCTTCCTTGGACGAGGTTGACGCGAACATCACCTGTGGTGGCACGTAAGCGACTGCGTTGAAAAAGGAATAGGGCGCTAGATTGTCCCGCACGTCCGCACCGCGTGTCGAAACCCATGCGATCGGGCGCGGTGTGACAATGGCGTTGAACGGGTTGTGGGGCAGGCCGTGCCCGTCTTTGGGTTCATAAAACATCGGTTTCGTTCCGCATAACATATCGCAAGATTGCCCCAGAGGTAACGCCGTGATAGCCGCGCGGCCAGCAGAAAAAGGTTTACATGTACACGCTTGCCGAAGAAGGCCCCGAGGATTGGTGGGAGGTGGAAGCCCTGTATGACCTGTGCTTTGCACCGGGTCGTGAGGCGCTGTCTTCTTACAGGCTACGTGACGGTGTGGCGCGTGTGGCGCCGCTTTGCCTGACGGCGCGTGATAGCGATGCCATTCTTGGTGGGGCGATCCGCTATTGGCCCGCGCGCATCGGTGAGATGCCTTTGCTGTTGTTAGGGCCAATAGCCGTGCACCCTACGCGCCAGGGCGAAGGATTGGGCGGGCAATTGATGCAGCAATCCTTGGGCGCTGCGCGGGCACTTGGCTGGCAACGCGTCCTCCTTGTGGGGGATGCGCCCTATTATGGGAAATTCGGGTTTCGTCAGCTTGAAGGTGTTCTGATGCCGCCGCCGACCAACCCGGCACGTGTGCTTGGTTTGAGCTTAAAACCCGGTGGGTGGGATCGGGTTAAAGGCCACGTCACACGGCAAGAACCCTCTGGTTCAGTCCACAGGTAGATGGCAGACGGCCTCGATATTGTGGCCATCGGGGTCCAGCACATAGGCGGCATAATACGCGCCATGATAATGGCCGCGAAGCCCCGGTCCGCCGTTGTCTTTGCCCCCGGCCTTTAGGGCGGCTGCGTGAAATGCATCCACTTGTGCGCGGGCGGTTGCCTGCAGCGCCACATGAAACAATCCCTGCGTGGCCCGTTCTTCTGCGATCCAGAAAAAGGGGCTGTCAATTCCGTAGCCCGTGACTTGAACGCCACCTGTGTCTTCGGGCGCAACCGTGTGCAGCCGTGATACCCCCAATGGTGCAAAAGCGGCATCGTAAAACGCGACAGAGCGCTCAAAATCGGTCACGCCAAAAGTGATATGATCCAACATGGCCGCTAGCCGCCCCGATTGCGCAGCCAATCCATAACGGCGGGCCGCACCGATTGATCCCCTCGTGCGCGGGCGGTGTCGATCACAGCTTTGACTTCATCAAGGTTTGAGCGGCGCAGGAGATGCTTTACTGGGCCGATAGACGCCGGGCGCATAGACAGCGCGCGCAATCCCATTGCCGCAAGGCACAACGCCTCAATCGGGCGGCCTGCATCCTCCCCACAAAAGCTTAGCCTTGTATCGGTGGTCACACAGCGCCCCACGATCTGTTCGATAAAGCTCAAGAAGCTTACATTCAGCGTGTCATAGCGGCGGCGCACACGTTCGTTCTCACGGTCCGCCGCAAAGAAGAATTGCTTAAGATCATTGCCGCCAATGCTTAGGAACTCCACCTCTTCAAAGAATTTCCGCGGCGCAAAGGCAAGCGAAGGGGTTTCCAGCATGGCCCCAACATGCACCGCTTCGGGCAAAACATGGCCGAGAATGCGCTCACGCTCTTGCGCTTTTTCAAGCTCGGCCTTGGCCGAACGGTATTCTTCGAACTGCGCAACAAACGGGAACATCACATGAAGCGGCCGCCCTTCAGCCGCGCGCAGCAATGCTTGAAGCTGCATGCGCAACACTCCCGGCTTATCAAGCCCAACCCGGATCGCGCGCCAACCCAAGGCAGGGTTCGGCTCATCATTGGGCTTCATATAAGGCAGCACCTTGTCGGACCCGATATCGAGCGTCCGAAAGACAACAGGCTTTCCGCCTGCCGAATCAATCACCCGCTTATAAAGCGCAACAAGCTCAGCCCGCCGCGGCATCTGATTGCGGACCAAAAACTGGAGCTCTGTCCGGAATAGGCCAACACCTTCGGCGCCAGAGCTGGGCAAAGACGGCAAATCCGCCATCAGCCCGGCGTTCATATGCAAAGACACCTTAGTGCCGCATAGCGCCGTCGCAGGCAGATCGCGGATCGTGGCATAGCGGGTTTGTGCTTCGGCTTGCATCGCAACTTTGTCGGTGAAAGCAGCTTTCACAGTATCGTCGGGGCGCAAGTGCACGATCCCCTGTTCGCCATCGACCATGATGTGATCGCCGGTCAGGGCCTCGGTCGTAATGCCGCGCACATTGATCACCAATGGGATCGCCAAAGCGCGCGCCACGATGGTTGCATGGCTGCCAACAGCCCCTTCCTCAAGCACGATCCCCTTTAGCTTTCGACCATAGTCAAGCAGTTCCGCCGGGCCGATATTGCGCGCAATCAGAATGGCGTCTGACGGCAACTCTGTTGTTGAGCTGCCTTGCCCAGTCAAGATCCGCAGCAAACGGTTCGAGAGGTCATCCAGATCATGAAGACGATCCCGCAGATAGGCGTCAGGCACCTGTTGAAGCCGTGTCCGCGCCGTGGATTGTTCCTTCTCGACGGCGGCTTCGGCAGAGAGACCAGAGGCGATATCAGCCTCCATCCGCCGGCGCCACCCGCGAGAATTGGCAAACATGCGGTAGGTTTCAACGACTTCTATCTGGTCTTTGCTGCCGCTTTGAGCGCCTGCAAGAAGCTGATCAACGGAAACGCGCAGCGTGTCCAATGCAGTGTCCAACCGCGCCAACTCTTGCTCGGGGTCGTCGGCAAAGGGGCTTGTGACCACCACACGCGGTTCATGTAGATGCACATACCCCACGGTCACACCCTCTTGCGCCACACTGCCTTTGAGCATGGCGGGGCGTTGATGACGGGCCATCACGTAATCATTGCCTGCGGTCAACTCGCCCAGCTCTGTCATTTCCGCGAGCACCATCGCCACGACTTCTAGGGCATAAATCTCGTCTTCGGAGTATTTTCGCGCGGTTTTGGATTGCACGACGAGCACGCCCAATGTTTCACCAAGCCGCTGAATTGGAATGCCCGCGAATGCCGAAAATACCTCTTCGCCCGTTTCAGGCATGTAACGGAAGCCACGGGTAGACGGGGCTTCCGCAGTGTTAACCACTTTGCCCGTTCGGGCCGTGCGCCCCACCAAACCTTCGTTCAAGCGCATCCGGGTTTGGTGCACAGCCTCTTGATTAAGCCCCTCAGTGGCGCAAAGCTCAAGCGTCTCAGCATCCCGGAACAAGTATATCGAACAGACCTCGGTTTCGAGCGATCCGGCTATCAGTTGCACGATGTGATCCAGCCGCGCCTGCCCGGACGAATCCTCGGCCATCGCATCACGCAGGCGACGCAGCAGTTTGCGGCTTTCGCTGTCAGGAGAGGATGTCATGGGAAAGGCACCTGTGCTTAGTTGTGGCCAGCTTAGCGGTTGCGCTCAGCATGGGAAAGATTCGTAAACGCCTTTGGAAGGCAGAAATGGTTTAAGAATGGATGAGGCGTATGAGTTGGTCGAAGGTGCCCCAAGTGTTGCGGATTTCATCAGCCTTCGGGTAAAGGCGGGCATGGCCGAGCGCAGCGTTGAAGCGGTTTCTCGCGGTTTGCCAAATTCGCTCTTCGCTGTTCACCTGCGTTTCGGATCACAGACTGTTGGTATGGGGCGGCTTGTCGGCGATGGGGGATGCGTGGTGCAGGTTGCCGATATTGCTGTTTTGCCCGAGCATCAAGGCAAAGGGTTGGGCAAGCAGATCATGTCAGCGCTTATGGCGCATATAGAACAAACGCTTTCGCCAGATTGCTATGTCAGCCTAATCGCCGATCTCCCGGCGGATCGGCTTTATTCGCAATTTGGGTTTGAACCTGTCGGGCCAGTCTCCATCGGGATGGCGCGCCCTACTTGAGCCGGCCATTGAGACCGGCCACTTTAAGGGCGGCCCTCCGTCTTTTTGTCAGCCCGCTTTGTCCAGCTCAAACGCATCATGCAGAGCCTGTACAGCAAGCTCCATGTATTTGCGGTCAACAAGGACGCTAACCTTGATCTCTGAGGTTGTAATGACCTTGATGTTCACGCCTTCATCCCGCAGCGTTTCAAACATCTTTGCAGCTACCCCCGCATGGGAGCGCATGCCAATTCCAACGATCGAGATCTTGGCGACATTCTCATCAGCCACAAGATCGTGGAAGTTGATGTCGCCTTTGGACTTGGCGTCCTCCATCGCTTTTTCGGCGCGCTTGACTTGATCGGTGGGGCACGAAAACGTCATGTCTGTGCGGCCATCTTCCGAGATGTTTTGCACGATCATGTCTACATTTACGCCCGCGTCAGCGAGTGGGACGAAAATCGCGGCGGCGATGCCTGGACGGTCCGCAACCGAGATCAGCGTCATTTTGGCTTCGTCGCGGCTATAGGCCACGCCTGAGACGACATTGCTTTCCATGATTTCCTCCTCGTCGCAAACGAGCGTGCCCGCATCGTCGCGCATTTCCTCAAAGCTGCTCAGGACGCGCAGCTTGACCTTATAGCGCATGGCCAACTCGACAGAGCGAGTTTGCAGCACTTTGGCCCCAAGCGACGCCAATTCAAGCATCTCTTCAAAGGCTATTTTATCAAGCTTTCGCGCTTTGTCTGCGATGCGCGGGTCAGTGGTATAGACGCCGTCGACATCCGTGTAGATATCGCAGCGCACCGCGTTAAAGGCAGCGGCGAATGCAACGGCTGTGGTATCGGATCCGCCGCGTCCCAATGTGGTGATGCGCCCCTCGGGTGAGACACCCTGAAAGCCCGCAACCACAGCGACCTTCATCCCGTCCGCAAACTTTGCGGTGATGTTTTCAGGTGGAATCTCTTCGATCCGGGCGGATGCATGGGCAGAGGTCGTTTTGACGGGGACCTGCCATCCTTGCCAGCTGCGCGCGGGGATTTCCATTTCCTGCAAGGTCAATGCCATCAAGCCCGCTGTGACGTTCTCGCCCGAGGACACAACCGCATCATATTCGCGCGCATCGTAAAGCGGTGAGGTCTCGCCCACGTAGCCAACAAGTTTGTTGGTTTCGCCAGACATCGCCGACACAATGACGATCACGTCATGGCCATTGGCAACCTCACGACCAACGCGCTTGGCTGCGCGTTTGATCCGATCAAGCGTTGCGACAGACGTGCCGCCGAATTTCATCACAAGTATGGACATGATGCCTTGCGTCCCTCAGTTCGAAACAGCGTTTAGGCGAGCCGGGCAGAGGCTGCAAGAGCGCTGCCTCTTGAAGAGGGCTAAGAGCCTTGGAAGGCTCTTGAAATTTCCTTTTCAAGGAAATTCGCCCCCTTAAAAGGGGTGCGCTTGCCCATCCCATGTTTCAAAGCAACCGGTCGATGCGGGGCCAAGGGCGTCAAAGCGCGCCATAAGCCCATCGCGGCTTTCTTCAACTGAGATTGCCGCCGAGGGCCCACCCATATCTGTGCGCACCCAGCCAGGGTGATAAATGCCCACAGCGATGCCGTCAGAAGCCAGATCGCTGGACAGGTTGCGCCCCAAATTTAGCACCGCCGCTTTGGATGCACGATAGATATACGCGCCGCCGGGGGCACGAGTGTGGCTGGCCATCTGGCTTGAGATAATCGCGATCTTTGCGGTTCCTGCTTTGGCCGCACGCAGGTTGGGAAGCAAGGTTTGCACAGTCAAAAATACCCCAGTCACATTTGCTGCGAATTGCTGGGCCCACATGTCGGGCGGGTAGCCATTGTCGAGCGTCTCGCGGCGATCTTGAAACACGCCCGCATTGCAAATCAGCAGATCAACAGGCGCGGTCACGGCCCTGCCGAAAGCGGCTAGGCTAGCCGTGTCTGTAACATCAACCTCTGGCCGGTTTGCAACCGTCACATCCGCGCCCGCCGTTTCATAGCCTTCGGCCAAGGCGCGGCCTATGCCGCGACTGGCGCCTGTTATCACCACATGCGGCATGTCTAATTCGTCTTTCGTTTTGGAAGGAAAGGCAACGGCAGCACCGGCACACCGTCTTCAAGCAGCGCTTTGGCTTCCTGCGGGCTGGCTTCCCCGTGGATTGCGCGGTCGGGCGTTGCACCTTCATGCATGGCTCGCGCTTCTTGGGCGAATGTCTTGCCAACGTCTTCGCTATTGGCCTCAAGATGCGCCCGCATTTTTGACAAAGCGGCTTCTTGCGGTGACGCGGGCGTGCTGAGCGGTGCGTCCTGAGGCGCAGCCGATGGTACACTTGGCGCCTGTGGTGATATCTGTGCCTCCGCGTTTGCGACGGGGGCTTTGGTGGGCAAAGTGGGCGCTTCATCCGTAGTCCGTGACGCGGCTTTGCGCGCAGGTGTGACAGCAGGGGCCATCAAAGACTTGCTCACGTTTGTCCCGCCGCAAATGGCGCAGGTGATCAACCCACGCGCCTTGAGGCTTTCAAAGCCATCAGCGTTTGCGAACCAGCTGTCAAACTGGTGGCCGTCGGAACATTTAAGTGTGTAGCGGATCATGCGATCTCAAATAGCACCATGCGTGGCAAAAACAATCAGGCTGCGCGCCCTTTGAGGATCTTCGGGTCAAAGGTCTTGAGGATGCGTTTCAGCTCAGGTTCATCCACCCGCCCTGCGGCTTGCTTAGGTGACAGCCACTTACGGCGGCGCTCTTTTCTTTCAGGAAAGTTGGATTTTATGGTTTTGACCTTCAGCGGGTAAACGAGCCCGATAACGGGCAGGTCGGGGCTGTCCGGCAAGATCTTTTCATAGGAATAAACGCCAAGGCACATATCATACGCCGTGCCAAGAACGCCTGCCTCTTCCCACGCTTCCTTTGCGGCCGAGCGGGCCGGGGTCATCCCGTTTTCAGGCCAGCCTTTTGGCAGAATCCAGCGTTTTGAACGGCGGGAGGTCACAAGTAAGAATTGCAGCTTGTCGTCAACAACCCGAAACGGCAGTGCCGCAAACTGTGACCTGCTTTCGCGTTTAGACGCTGACGAGATCGACAGCGGCAACTGAATTTTACGGGCATGTGACATGCGACGTTTCATATTTTTCTTTGCTCGATTGGGATAAATATACGCTAAATATGGTGTTTTGCAAGGGTTTGGCCCAAATTGTTGCGGTTGCGCGCTTGCGGCTTGGGCTTGTCCGGTTACGTTTCAGGCATGGCAATTTTTCTTGGTTCCGAGATCTACCGCGGCTCATCATATGGGGGCTGGCACCCGCTGCGGGTGCCGCGCGTTTCAACGGTCATGGACCTGTCGCGCGCGTTGGGTTGGTTGCCGCCTGAGAAATTCCGGACCTCTCCGATGGCAAAACCTACTGCATTGTCGATTTGGCACACGCCGCGGTATTTGGCGGCGCTGCAAAGGGCCGAAGCGCACGGAGTTTTGCCCGCCGAGGATGCCGCCCGCCACCGGCTTGGCACCACGATGAACCCCTATTTCCCCGAAATGTACCGCCGCCCGGCCACAGGCGCGGGAGGTTCGCTTTTGGCGGCCGAGCTTTTGGCCAAAGACGGGGTGATTTATCATCCCGGCGGAGGGACACATCATGGCATGCCTGATTTTGCCAATGGGTTTTGCTACCTGAATGATGTGGTGCTGGCCGTTCTGGGCCTTAAGCGCGCCGGTGCACGGCGGGTGGCCTATATCGATATTGATGCGCATCATTGTGACGGTGTGGCCCACGCATTTGCCGAGGACCCCAACGTTCTGGTCCTTTCGGTGCACGAAGAAAACCGATGGCCGCGCACCGGGCAGTTAGGGGATTGCGGCCCTGGCACACATGTCAATCTTCCTTTGCCTGCCGGGGCAAATGACACGGAGATGCTCTTTGCTTTGCTCGAACTTGCGCTGCCGTGGGTGCAGGCGTTTGGGCCCGATGCGATTGTGCTGCAATGCGGATCGGATGCCGTGCGAGAGGATCCGCAATCCCGGATGGCGACTTCCAACCGTGCGCATCTGGAATGGGTGCGTGCGCTTTGGCCGCTGGCGCCACGATATTTGGTAACCGGCGGGGGCGGGTATAACCCTTGGTCCGTTGCGCGGCTTTGGACGGCAGTCTGGGGCACGCTTTCAGATCGCGACCTGCCAGAGCGTTTGCCTTTGCCCGCCCAAGAGGTTCTGCACGCGCTGATATGGGATCGGGCGGGCAAACAGCGCTTGCCAGAGCCACATTGGATCACAACGCTTTTGGATAGCCCGCGTGAAGGGCCGGTGCGTGACAAGGTGCGTGCGTCGGTCAGGACTCTCAATGCGCGCCGCGCAGTATGGGTCTAGGGTTGATCTTTGCGGGCCTGTGGCGGACGGTCCGCCCATGATGCGATTGGTATCCTTTTTGTTTGTCTTCATGGCCTCGCTTGCGCGTGCGGAGCCTGTAACGATCTTCGCTGCGGTGTCTCTTAAGCCAGCGTTGGATGAGATTGTGACCGTCTATAACGCGGCGCATGACGCTCAAATGCGGGTCAGTTACGGGGCGTCTTCGACGCTGGCACGGCAGATCGAACAGGGGGCACCTGCGGATGTGTATTGGTCGGCCCATGTGGAATGGATGGCCCGGCTGAGTGAAATGGCGTTGGTGCAGGATGTGCGCACGCCGATTGGCAACACGTTGGTTCTGGTAGGCGCATCGCCTGATGCACTTTGTGCGGATCGTTTGGTGACCGCAGACACGCGCGCTGTTCCATTGGGCCTGTATGCCCGGCAGGCGCTTGCCGGTTTGGGTGCTTGGCCTTTGCCGCGCGGGTGCTTGATCCAAGCCGAAAACGCCCGTGCCGCGGTTGTGGTGTATCAAAGGGGGGAGGCTGGAGCTGCGATCCTTTATGCGTCAGATGTGATGCCCGGACAGGCGCATATCGCGCTTGATCCCCAAAGCCATGATCCGGTGCGCTATCCCGTTGCGGCGGTGACGCCTGCGGGCGCATCCGTTCTGAACTATCTGACAAGCGCCAAGGCTGTGGCGGTCTTTGCGGCCCATGGGTTTGCTCGCAATGAATGAGGCTGTTTTTTCTTTGCAGCCTGAGCATTGGGCTGCGCTTCGGTTGTCGTTTTGGGTAGGACTCTGGGCGGTGTTGCTGGGTTTGCCGCTGGCGCTTGGTGCGGCGTGGCTCTTGGCGCGCCGGCGCTTTTGGGGACGTCCGATCTTGGATGCTATGATCCACGCGCCGCTGGTGATGCCGCCGGTGGTCACGGGCTATCTCCTTTTGGTGACCTTTGGGCGGCATGGGTGGCTTGGCTGGCTTGATCTTGATCTCGCTTTCCGGCCTGCGGGTGCGGTTCTTGCAGCGCTGATTATGGCGTTTCCACTGATGGTGCGGCCCATGCGCCTATCGTTGGAGACGGTCGACCGGGGTCTTGAGGAGGCGGCACAGACCCTGGGGGACGGGCCATTCACCGTGTTTCGGCGTGTAACGTTACCGCTGATCTGGCCGGGTGTTCTGGTGGCGGCGGTCCTTGGTTTTGCCAAGGCGATGGGTGAATTTGGGGCGACGATCACGCTTGTGGGCAACATTCCGTTTGAGACCCAAACAGTGCCGTCCGCGATTTACGCGCTTTTGCAAGTGCCCGGCCAAGAGCGGGCCGTGGCGGTGCTTGTGGCGCTGTCGCTTGGCCTGTCGCTTGGTGCGCTTGCTCTGTCTGAGCTGCTGGCCCGAAGGGCGCGGCGTGCTTGAAGTTTCGCTCCAACACCGTTTTGACAATTTTGCTCTAGATGCGGCATTTGAAGCGCCTTCGGGCGTGACCGTTCTATTTGGGCCGTCTGGATCCGGAAAGACCACGGTGCTGCGCGCTGTTGCGGGGCTTTTGCAAACGGACCAAATGACGGTCCGGCTGGCGGGAGAGGCGTTAGACGGGCAGCCTGCCCATGCGCGGGGGATTGGCTATGTATTCCAAGATGCGCGGCTTTTCCAGCATCTGAGCGTCGCGCAAAACCTAAGTTACGCGCGCCGTGGCGATGGGCGCGGTATGAACCGGATCGTCGAGCTTTTGGATCTTGGCCCGCTCTTGAACCGCGCGCCGCATGCGCTCTCGGGCGGTGAGGCACAACGTGTGGCCATCGGTCGGGCCTTGCTTTCTGCGCCTCGGCTGTTGTGCATGGATGAGCCGCTTGCCTCACTGGATAGTGCGCTAAAGGCGCGGATTTTGCCTTATCTGGAACGGCTCCGTGATGAGGTTGAGGTGCCGATCCTTTATGTCTCGCATGATGTGCATGAGGTCGCGCGCTTGGCGACAACGCTTGTTGTCTTGCAGCACGGCTCCGTCCGGCACTCAGGACCGCTTGAAATGATCATGGCCGATCCGTGTGCCGTGCGCGATTTGGGGGTGCGTGCGGCAGGTGCCGTGTTGCGCTTGCAGGTCGGCGCCAGAGCGGATGGGCTGACAGAGCTTGCCAATGATGGGGTGCGCCTTGTGTTGCCCGATGTTGCGGCAGCGCAAGGCGCTTGGATCCGGCTCAGGGTTGCCGCTCAGGATATCATTTTGGCCACAGAGCGGCCGCGCGGACTGTCTGCATTGAATGTGCTTGAAGGCGTGGTGACAACATTGGTGCCGGGGCGTGGTCCGGGCATTGCTGTGGGGGTGCGCGTTGGTCAGACCGATCTTGTGGCCCGGATAACCGCCGCCTCAGCAGAGCGGATGGGACTAGCGCCGGGCATGGCTGTGTGGGCCATCGTCAAAGCGACGGCCTTTGACCCTGCGGGCGTTGGGACATAAGCGCGCCTCCGGCTGGTGTATATTCCGAACAGCGAAGCGATCACCGGTGCGATGGTCGCTTATTGCGAAACCGCCATAGCAAAGCCAATGGCGCCTGCGATAAGGGCGACAACCACCACGGCAATCGCGATCTTCCATGCGGAATAGGGGCGCTCACCCTGAACCAATCCCGTGCGGCCATTCACAACAAAACGGTAGGTTTTGCCCCGGTATTTATACGCCGCGAGCCAAACCGGCAGCAGGATGTGTTTGAACGTTACGTCCCGGAAATCAATATCAAGATCGGTGATGCGTTGGGCGTCGCCGCCAATGTCGAAATGCACATCGCGAACCACGGTGCGATGCATGATCTCTTTGGCCTCAACAAAACTCTCGTCAAGTTCAACCGTGTACCCTTCGGCGCGGAACCCAGCGAGGTATTCAGGCTGGTAAGGGCGTAAGGCGCTAAGATCCCAAGGCTCAAGCCGGTCCGTGTAGCGCTTAGGCAGGGATTTTGAGGCGAGCACCAACACATCGTCGAAAAAGCGTGCGACGCGGCCTGACACATTGCGCCAGCGGGTTTTACGTACACGCACAGTTTCGCGTTTGCCGTCACGCATAACTGTCCGGGTTTCGTAATAATGCGTGCCGCGTTGGCCGCGATATTGGGATTTTGTGTCCGCATCAAACGTCCAATAGGGGACGTAAATGCCGGACATTTTGCGGCCTTTGCGGGCGTAATCTGATACGCCGTTCGGCGCGAACCAAAGCGAGCCGAGCCAGTCTTGGAGGGCGTCGCGCGCGGCGCCTTCGTTGAGAGCAAAGGGGAGCAATCCGCGGGGTTTGATGTGGCGATGGGTTCCTGTGTCAGTGACCACGGGAGTTGCGCAGAACGGGCATTCGGCAGCGTGTTGGGCCGCGTCAAATTCGACCTGCGCGCCGCAGTTTGAGCAAGACAACACGCGGGTTTCTTCGATCTCTTCTTCGGGCAAATCCTGCGCGATGGCGCGGCGGAAATCGAGCTCCTTGAGCGCTGAAGATGTCTGCCAAGGGCCCGCACCTATATCCTGCGTGTTGCCGCAGTGATCGCATTTGAGATGACCGGCTGCCGGATCAAAGCGCAGATCCGAGCCGCAAGCGTCGCAAGGAAAACGGTGTTCTTGGAGGATTTCAGGGGCGGCGTCGGTCACGGTGGTCCTCGGGTCTCTAAGTTTCAGGCTGGTAGTCGAAACCAGCATATTCATTTGCGGTCTCTGCGCAGGAGGGATCATTGATGAACCTTGCCCAAGCGGCACCGGGGCGCCAGATGGTTTCCATCATCGCGCTGGCCTCTTCGGTCGTACCGCCAAGCCCATCGGCTGCGTAACGCAGCATAAACGCTGTGACCCGGGCGTTATAGATGCAATGCACATGGGTCCTAGAGTCTTTGGCGGCAGCCATCGCAGCGCAGAATTGGTCGTAGTCGTTATCAGTCGGGGCGTCGAAATCGACGGGGATATAGGTGTAGGCCATGCCAAGGTCACCTACGATCTTGTCTTCGTTCACCAGCGCGCCGTTATTATCTGCGGGTGCGAGGTTGATGATCGTCTGCACGCCATCCGCTGCGAGATCAGCAAAATGATTGGCGGTGGGTTGGCCAGATAGGGTCAGACGGCCATCGACGCGTCGCCAGTTCAGGATCTTTGTGAAATCTTGCATTATGGCTCCGGCACATGGGCGGTTATGCGCAGCTCGATTTGAGCGCCGGGGCGGCGCAGGCCCTGAACCTCGACGGCTGTCCATGCCGGGAGCGGCGTGCCGAGGCGGTCAGTCAGGGCCATTTGTAGCGGCTCAAACGAGGTTGCGATATCGGTGTGATAAGAGGTGAGGTCAACGATGGCATCCGGTCCCGCACTTTGGTGATTTAGGATGCTGAGCACCTTATCGAGCGCGTTGTGCATCTGTTGGCTGGCGTCATCGGGCATTCCGTCCAAACCGCCACCTGTGGCCCCGGTAAAGAACAGGAAATCGCCCGCGCGGATGGCGGGCGAAAAACCGGTGTCAGCGGCGGCCTGAGCAAGCTCAGGCGGAACGATGGCCTGACGCATCCCCTTAGATGCCGGGGGGCGGTGGCGGTGGCAGGATAGTGAAGAGTTGCACGAGTTCGATTACGTCCTCGGCCTTTTTCCAGCCGTCCTGACCTTGGGTCCAAACATAGGTTTCGCGGGTCAGTCTGCCATTACCCGCCATTTCAGCAAGCCGTGCTTTTGAGAACGGACCTTTGGTCGCGCCGCCCTCAGCAATGTGCCAGACGTGCTCAATCGGGGGAGGCGGCGGTGTGGGCGTCGCTGGTGCCTGCGGCTGGCCGCCCATGCCGCCCATCATCATATTGCCCATTTGCATGCCAAGGCCTGCGCCCATACCCATGCCCATCGCCTCACCCGCTGCACCGCCGTTGCCCATCGCTTCGGCGGCTTTCCATTTCATGTGATCGTCAAGATTGCCTGCGATGCCGCGCGATGTGCGCTCGTCCAGCGCCTTTTCAACCGCAGGCGGCAGCGAGATGTTTTCGATGTAGAATTCCGGAACGCTCAACCCGTAGCCTGTAAGTGTGGGTGTGATCGCATCAGCAATCAATTTGCCAACCTCAGCGGTATTGGCGGCCATATCCAGCACAGGAATGCCTGACTTAGCGATCGCGCGCGAGAATTCCTGAACGATGATGTTGCGGATTTGAAAGCTGATCTCGTCAGTGGTGAATTCACCATCCGTACCCACGATCTCGGTCAAAAAGAGGGCCGGATCAGAAACCCGGACTGTATAAGTTCCAAAGGCGCGCAGACGGATCGGGCCAAACTCAGGATCGCGCAGCATGATCGGGTTTTTTGTACCCCATTTCAGATCATTGAAGCGGTGAGTTCCAACAAAATAGATCTCGGATTTGAAAGGCGATTTAAAGCCATGATCCCAATGCTGAAGCGACGTCATGATCGGCATGTTGTTGGTTTCAAGCATATAAAGGCCCGGCGTAAACACATCCGCCAGTTGCCCTTCATGGATGAACACAGCGGATTGCCCTTCGCGTACGGTGAGCTTGGCCCCGTATTTGATCTCATGACCTTCGCGTTCAAACCGCCAAACCATCGTATCGCGGGTATCGTCGGTCCATTCGATAACGTCGACAAATTGGCCAGAGAGAAAATCGAAAATGGGCATTGGGTAGTCCTTTCTTGGGACGCGAAGGCGGCTTAAACCGGCCCTGCGTTGAATTTTTCTTCGGCGATGGCGGCCACGATGGGACGCACAGTTGATGGCCCCATGCCGGGTCGCAACCGGTCATCGTAAAGGATTGAGAGCAAAAGCTCATCATGGGTGGTGAGAAGCGCAAATTCCTCATCATCGTTAAAAATCGATGGGCGCGCGCGCGGGCTGTCGTTTGACAGGCCAAACCCTTGCGCGATTTCTTCGTGCAGGCATGACCGCATCAGCAGGGGCGGAAGTTCAGCGCGCACGATTGCAATCGCGCGCTCGGTCACAGCTCCGCGGCCAAGGCTCATAACAAGGCACAAAGAGCGGCGGGGTAGGGTGGCAATTGTTTCACGCCAGTTTGGTGCAACGCCGGGGAGATTATCTGCAAGTGTTCGGCGTTCGGCTTCGCTAACAACATAGACCTCAAAATTACCGCCTGACCCAGCGCGGATCGGGTGGCCTGTCACTTTTGCAAGGCGGGTCGCATAACGGCTTGTTTCCGACGTTGCGAGCGCTTTTTGCTCTGGCGTTGCCGAGGCACCGAAATGAAGCGAGATTGTCACCGGCGTCTTCCAGCGCTGCAACGGAACCGCGCCGCCCCGCCCGTTTTCACCCAATTCCGAGAACATGGCGATGGCCATAAAATTTGATGTCAAGATGCGCGCATTGATCGGCGTATCCACACCGCCGCCATCCTGACGCAGCAAACCGCGCACCAATGCGTCACTTTCAAGCCGCTTGTAAAAGCGCGCAAGTTCTACCGATTCCGGATCCTGAACGGCCTGAACAGGTGATGCAGGCGTTGGTGTCGTGGCAGGGCGCTCTGAAGGGCGCGGGGAGGTGTTTTCCCCTGCGCCCGACGTCAATGTGCACCCTGCCAAACTCAAGCTCAGCAGGGCAGCCAAAAGGCTGCCCCGATCGGTCAAGCGTCGTTACCGGTGGCTGTGCCGATGGAATCACCCAAACCAGTTTTCGCAGCACGGGCCGCGGAAAGCTTGTCTTTCAGCTCAGTCTCCATCCGCTGCAGTTCCGTCTCAGCCTCCGCGCGCTTGCGCTTGCCTTCATCGGCAATCTGCAGGCTGTCTTCGATGGTTGCGATCAGGTCTGCATTGGCCTGTTTCACAGCGTTGATATCGAACACACCGCGTTCCATTTCCTCGCGGACGACCTTGTTGGTCTCACGCAGGTTTTTGGCATTGGCGGTGAGCAGTTCGTTGGTCAGATCGTTGGCATCGCGCACGGCTTCTGCGGCCTCGCGGGAGCGTTGGATTGTGACGGCTTGCGCCAGCTGCGTTTCCCAAAGTGGGACAGTGTTGACCAATGTGGAGTTAATTTTGGTGACCAATGACTTATCGTTTTCCTGAACCAGACGGATCGAAGGAAGCGATTGCATTGTGACCTGACGCGTCAATTTAAGATCATGCACACGGCGTTCCAGATCGTCGCGCGCGGCGCGCAGATCACGTAGCTCTTGCGCCATCATCACCTGATCGTTCTCAGGGGCGGCCTTAACTTCGGCCTCTTTGGCAGGAATGTCATTCTCATCAAGCAGGCGTATCTTTTCCTCACCTGCTGCGATGTAAAGCGCCAGCTCGTCGTAGAAAGCGAGCGTTTTATCGTAAAGCACATCAAGGCTTTCGATATCTTTCAGCAAGGTGTGCTCATGGGCCAGCAAGTCATCGGTGATCTTGTCGATCTGACCCTGGACATTCTCAAACCGCGCCACGAATTGCGCCATAGGGGCCGCCCGGCCAAGCAGCTTTTCCCACCAGCTGCGCTTGCGGCGCACGTCCAGCTCGGAAACAGAGAAACCACGGATCGTAGAGACGATGTTGCGCAGGCTATCGCCCGCAGGCCCAACATCTTTATTGCGAACGCCCTGCAGCATGGATTGTGAAATTTCCTGAAGCTCGGCTTGCGCGTTGGAGCCAAAGGACACGATCGACTGTGTGTCGTCCATGTTGATTTCGGCAATACGCTTGTCGATCTCGGCTTTTGTGGGTGCGTCGGCTTCGGCAATCGGCACAAGCGCCGTGGACGGCTCTGGTAGGACGACGGCGGTCACTTTTTCAACTTCGGCAAGCGTGGCTTGCGCGCGTGTTCGGATGTCTTCTGACACTTGGTTCTTCCCTCTAGTTGGACCGGACGCCTTCGCGGGCGAGGCGATCTCGGAGCACCTTGATTTCGATATCCATATCGGTGCGGTTGTCATTCATCAGTTTTTCGGTTTTTGCCGCAAAGTTGCCGTCGAGATCATCGAGCAGCGCAAGGTACTGCGCCCGGTCTTCGGCGTTAGGCTGGCGTGCATACAATTCAGCAAATTTGACCGTCGCGTCGCGCGCACCCATCAAATAGACGCCCAGAAATTTGCGGGCGCCGGCCAGATCGCGAGGATCTTCTTCGACGGTGCGGAACATTTTGCGGGCGGTGGCCTGAAATTCATCTACCCGGCGCTCAAGCGCACGATCAGCCAGCGGAGCTATGGCTTTGCTCATGGTGGTAAGGTGGCCTTCGGCCTCATCCACCACCCGAGCAACGCGATCTTGTTGGAATTGGTCAATGCCCTCGGCGCCCTTATCGGTCAGTGGGTCCGGGCCAAACGCCACGATGTGCAAGATTGCCCCAACGGCGCCTATCACCACGCCGCCGATAATGCCCATTGTTGCAAAGGACGCCAGCGCCAGACCCACCCCCGTAACAACAGACCCGAAGATCTTGCGCGGAATAGCGGGCCGCTTTGCGATTTTGCGCGCCTCATAAGCTTCTTGTGCCAACAGCCCTTCGCGCGTCAACCATGCCGCCAAAAGCAGCAAGGCCAGCGCGGCCAAGTTCACCGCAAGTGACGTTGCGCCATCGCCAAACAGCGAAAATATCAGCGGAAGTGGCGCGATGAACAAAAGATTCGTGCGCGCGCCGACTGCCGTGGGCCGCGCGCCCTCATAGGACGAGCTGCGCTTTAGTTTGGGCGTGTCCGGCGCATTGTTTGGGCTGCCGTCAGGCGAGTGTTTGCCACCATAGCGTTGTGCCATCTCAAACGCCCCCCGTAACTGAGACGTAGAGAATGAGAACAATCAGCAGCACGTAGCTAAGTTTGGACAGCGTTTCGCCGGACATAAGTCCCCCTTAATCTGGCACGAACGTAACATAGGCGACGCAAGGCCGCTGTGCTAGGCGCGCTTAGTGGTTTTGCGACGCAGAGCGCTCGGCTTCAAGTTTGCGCTTGTAACCCGATTGCAGGATCTCAACGGCGAAAAGCACGATAACGGCGAAGTAAAAGGTGGTCTTGGACATCGGCACCAACGCGTATCCAAAGATCTTAAGGGCCAGCTCATTGTTATGTGACGTGTGGCTTGCGACTTCACTCACGGCATCAATGGATTCTTGCGCATGTGCGGCGGCAACGCCAGCTTCACCAATCAACACCACGCCGACAATCAAAAGAATGAACAGACCGAGCACCTCGTACATGCGGTTCTTTTCCAGAAAGCGCGTGACGCCATCAGCAAGCAAAAGCATTGCGGCACCCGAGATAACAATCGCAGCAACCAGAAGCGGGAACACATCCGTGATGGCAATCGCCGACAACACGGAATCGAATGAGAAGATCAGGTTCATGAACACAATCAAAAGGATCACTTGCGTGGCCGACTTTCCGCTTTTTCCATCAATATCAGTGTGCAAGTGCTCCACAGAGAGCATATGGCCGATCTCTTTTACGGCTGTGTAGATGATAAAAATGCCGCCAAAGAGGAAGACAACTGTCGCAAAGTTCACGCCCCCGGTGAGAATACCTTCCCATTCGAATACATAGAATGGTGCAGCAAGTGCATCGATCAGGCGGATCATCACAAACAAGAGGACCACCCGCAACGCGACGGCGATGATGATGCCCCAAAAGCGCACTGATTTTTGCAGTGCAACAGGCGCGCGCTGACTTTCGATGGAAATGTATAGGAGATTGTCAAAGCCCAAGACGGCTTGAAGGAAGCACAGCATTAGCAGCGTACCAAGGTTTTCAATCGTTAAAAGCTCAAGCATCAGTCTCTCTCATTCTCTTGTCTTAGGATCGTGACATGTGTCAGCCATAGCGTGGCCTCTGCGCTAAGGAAACTACCGTGTCCGTCGCTTTGTCGAGGGTTGTGTGGTGGTGCGGGGGGAATTTCTTGCGGTTTTTCCCCCACGTCCCGGGCTGGAAGGGGAGGGCTTTCGCGATTTTGGCTGCAATTTTGGTTTGGTGGACCATCCCATTTGATCGGCCAGCACCCGTGATTTGACCTCTTCGACCTCGCCAGCCTTCAGCTCGCGCAATTGGAAAGGGCCGTAAGAGACGCGGATCAATCGGTTTACCTTTAGGCCAACTTGCTCTGCTGCCCGGCGGATCTCGCGGTTGCGGCCTTCGCGAATGCCAATGGTCAGCCAGGCATTTGAGCCTTTTTGGCGATCCAGCGTGACCTCCATCGGTTGGAATTTCTCACCATCGATGGTAATGCCGCGCCGAAGCGGTTCAAGGGCCTTGTCCTCGGGCGTCCCGTTTACCCGCACGCGATAGCGGCGCAACCAGCCAGTTGAGGGCAACTCAAGCTGCCGCTTTACGCCGCCGTCATTGGTCAAAAGCAAAAGCCCTTCGGAATTGAGGTCAAGCCGCCCCACGCTCAGCACGCGCGGCATGTAGTCCGGCAAGTTGCCAAACACGGTCTCTCGACCTTTCTCATCGCGTTCCGTCGTCACAAGGCCGGACGGCTTGTGATACAGCCAAAGACGCGGCGGGTCCGGTTCGCCAACCGGCTCGCCGTTTACAGTTATCGTATCAGCCGCAGTCACGTTCAACGCAGGCGAAGTCAGCACTTCGCCATTTACCGTAACTTTGCCCTGAGCGATAAGCGTTTCGGCCCCGCGACGTGAGGCAACACCTGCTCGTGCAAGCACTTTGGCGATCCGGTCGCCCTCTGGAGTGTCTTGTGTCATATGAACCGACTACACCGCGCGTTGACCCGCGCCAAGGGCGCGTGGCATGGCTGGGCTATGGAAAAGCATCCCCATATGGCGCGCGCACTGGAATTGGCGGCTCAGGCAGCCGCCGCCGGAGAAGTTCCGGTCGGAGCGGTTCTTGTTGGCGCAGATGGGACAGTGCTTGCCGAAGCACGCAACATGATGCGTGCAGGAAAAGATCCAACTGCACATGCTGAAATCATGGTGATCCGGATGGCCTGTGCTGCCGTCGGTTCAGAACGGCTTCCCGGTGCATCTCTCTATGTGACGTTGGAGCCGTGTCCGATGTGTGCATCGGCGATCTCGAATGCGCGCATTGCGCGGCTTTACTATGGCGCAAGCGATCCCAAGAGTGGTGGCGTAGAACAAGGCCCACGGATCTTTGGCCACGCGCAATGCCACCATGTCCCCGAGATCTACGACGGGATCGGTGCGGGTGAAGCTGAAAGGCTGCTCCAGTCTTTCTTCGCCGCTCTGCGCCGCTAAGAACGGGCCCGCCCACCTCCCCCGCAGCCAGAGGCTGCGGCAAAAGGGGGTGCGCCGCTGCGCGGCGAGGTGCCTTATCGGCTATGCTGGGTTCCTGATCGGTAGTTAATCCGCACAGGCCGGAATTTGGGCGTCATTGGATGAAGCAGTCGTTTTAAATGCTCGCGCGTTGGACATCTGAGCTAACGCCTTGCGCTTTCATTTAGTTCAGCGTGAAACTGCACAAAACGGAGCACACCTGAATGAATTGGTCCGAGCAAATCGATATTTACTGCGAGCGTACGGATTTCAGCTATTGGGCAGAGCCGGTGAACGCGTTGACCAATGCGGGTTTTCTGATTGCAGCCTTGATCATGTGGTATCGGTTGCGTGGAGAGGATGTGCCGATCGCGCGGCTTCTGGTTGGTCTTCTTGCCGCGATTGGGGTGGGATCGTTTTTGTTTCATACCCATGCAACGGGATGGGCTGCGGCCGCGGATGTAGCGCCAATCGGCGGTTTCATCCTTTTGTATCTTTTTGCGGTTGGTTCACATGTCTTGGGTTGGCCTATTTGGGCGGCGGGCCTGCTGACGCTTGGCTTTGTGCCCTTTGCTTTGCTGACAGTCCCCGTTCTGGACCAGTTCCCATTCCTTGCGATTTCGAATGTCTATTGGACGGTGCCGATCTTGCTGATCTTTTTTGCACCGCTTGTGGCCCGGCAGAACAGCCAGACAGCGCTGGGCATGCTGATCGGGGCGGCGATCCTTGCTGTTTCGATCTCTTTGCGGTCCTATGACATGCCGATTTGCGAAGAGATCCCTTTAGGCTCGCATTTCTGGTGGCATCTGCTGAATGCGGTCATGCTTGGTTGGATGATCGAGGTTTATCGACGTCATATGGTTGGCAAGCGCGCGGGCACGGTTTAGGACGCCGCGAGAGATTTAGCAGGGGAAGCCCATGTCCATTGATAGCACCACGGCGGCAAAGGTCGCGAAACTAGCACGGATCAAGGTTGAACAGGATCAGCTGCCTGCGCTTGCTGATGAATTCAGTGCGATCCTTGGTTTTATCGAGCAGCTTAATGAGGTGGATGTTGAGGGCGTCGAGCCGATGGTTTCGGTGACCCCGATGCGACTGCCTCGGCGTGAGGATGTGGTAACTGACGGCGGACAAGCCGCATCGGTACTTAAGAATGCGCCAGATGCGCGCGAAGGCTTTTTTGCCGTGCCGAAGGTGGTGGAATAATGGCTAACCTCAACACAATGAAAATCGCCGAAGCCCGTGACGCGCTGCGCAAAGGAGACGTCACAAGCGTTGAGCTGACCGAGGCGTGCTTGAGCGCGATTGAAGGGGCATCGGCCCTGAATGCTTTTGTCCATCACACACCCGACATTGCCCGCACACAGGCTGCGGCGGCTGATGCGCGCATCGCAAGCGGTGATGCGCCCGCAATGTGCGGCATCCCGCTGGGCATCAAAGATCTGTTTTGCACCAAAGGGGTGCCTTCACAGGCCGCGTCCAAAATCCTTGAAGGCTTTAAGCCAGAATATGAAAGCACGGTTTCGTCCAAGTTGTTCGATTCTGGTGCGGTCATGTTGGGCAAGCTCAACATGGATGAGTTTGCGATGGGGTCGTCAAATGAGACATCTGTCTACGGCGATGTTGTTAACCCGTGGCAGGCCACAGGGTCTAATACACCGCTGACGCCGGGCGGATCGTCCGGCGGTTCGGCCGCGGCTGTGGCGGCACGGCTGTGCCTTGGGGCAACGGGTACTGACACGGGCGGATCTATCCGCCAACCCGCAGCCTTTACCGGCATTACTGGAATCAAACCTACGTATGGCCGGTGCTCGCGTTGGGGCGTTGTCGCCTTTGCGTCGTCGCTCGATCAAGCGGGACCGATGACCCAAGATGTCCGTGACGCCGCAATCATGCTTGAGGCAATGTGCGGATACGACGCCAAAGACAGCACCAGCGCCGATCTTGCCGTACCGAATTTTGAGGCGGCTTTGACGGGTGATATCCGGGGCAAAGTTATTGGTATCCCCAAGGAATACCGCATGGACGGTATGCCCGGTGAGATTGAAACCCTGTGGGAGCAGGGCCGCGAGATGCTACGCGAAGCAGGTGCGGAGATCCGCGATATTTCCCTGCCACATACAAAATATGCGTTGCCTGCCTATTACGTGATTGCACCGGCTGAAGCTTCGTCCAACCTTGCGCGCTACGATGGTGTGCGCTTTGGACACCGGGCGGCAATGGCCGCTGGCGATGGTATCACTGAAATGTATGAAAAGACCCGCGCCGAAGGGTTTGGCCCCGAAGTTCAGCGGCGCGTGATGATCGGAACATACGTATTGTCCGCCGGTTTCTATGACGCGTATTACAACCGCGCGCGCCGCGTCCGGACGCTGATCAAGAAGGACTTTGAGGACGTGTTTGCCGAAGGGATCGATGCGATTCTGACACCCGCAACGCCGTCTGCAGCGTTTGAACTGGGAAAATCATTTGATGATCCCGTCCAAATGTACCTCAATGACGTGTTCACCGTCACGGTTAACTTGGCCGGGCTGCCGGGCATTTCGGTTCCTACGGGTCTCGATTCGGCCGGGCTGCCGTTGGGGCTTCAGCTGATTGGCCGACCTTGGGAAGAGGGCGCGCTCTTGAACACGGCCTTTGCGCTTGAGCAGGCCGCAGGATTCGCTGAATACCCGGCAAAGTGGTATTGATCCCACGCATCTGAGCCGCCTGAGCAAGATCACGCCAGTATTATTGGCACGCGCACGTGATCCGCGCTAAAGCAAGCGGAACGATAAGTGAGGCCAGTTATGCGCGCGTTTTTTGCAATATTTAGTGTGGTGGCTTTGGCCGCCTGTTCGCCGCCCATTCCGGATTCAGGGGCGGGCGTTGGGTTTGGCTCTGCCGATGATTTTCGAGCAGCACAAGCGGCCCGCGATGCGGCGCTTGAAGGGCCGACGACTGAGCAGGACCAAACATCCGTTGCAGTTTCGACTGTTCCTGCTGCGTCATCGCTGACGCCAACAGCAACGCCGGTCCCTGCGACGACGGATGTTGCGGCGGCGCCAACACCAGAGCGCACGCGCACCGGGGCCATTTCAGACGAGCAAAATTTTGATGCTGTTGCCGAACGCGAAAGCATTGAAAGTGATGCGGCCCGGCTTGCGACCTTGAGTTCGCAATATCAGGTCGTGCAGCCAACGGCGCTACCAACCCGAGCAAGTTCGGGGCCAAACATCGTGCAATATGCGCTTGAGACGCGAAATCAGGTTGGCCAACAGCAATATCGGCGAAACACGCTGTCGAGTGAATCGCGCTTCCTTCGGAACTGTGCGGACTACGCGAGCGCGGATCTTGCGCAGCAGGACTTCCTGCTTCGCGGTGGCCCAACGCGTGATCGTCGCGGGATTGACCCTGACGGGGATGGATTTGCCTGTGCGTGGGATCCGACCCCTTTCCGGACCGCTGGAAACTGAGCGCGTCTGACCTGATTGAGTGGCGCCCCAGCCCGAACTTTGGCGCGCGCCGAAACGGGCTGACGCCGTCTTTCATTGTGGTGCACTACACAGCGATGGCCGTGACACAAGACGCGTGCGCACGCCTATGTGACCCTGCTTTTGAGGTGTCTGCGCATTACCTGATCTCTCGGAGGGGCGCGGTGATTCAAGTGGTCCGAGAAGAGGATCGCGCGTGGCATGCCGGGGCTGGCTCTTGGCGTGGACAAGACGATATCAACAGCCGCTCGATAGGCATCGAGCTTACAAACACGGGAAGCGAACCATTTCCCGAGCCACAACTTTGCGCGTTGGAAGAGCTGATGCGCGGCGTGATGGCGCGTTGGGATATTCCCGCGCAAGCTGTGATTGGTCATCAAGATATGGCTCCGGGCCGTAAGATTGATCCGGGGCGCGCGTTTCCGTGGGATCGTCTTTCAATAGGTCGGTTGGCCCTTGGGCCGCGTGACCTTGCGCGCGTGCAGTTGGATGAGATGCCGCCCCACGAGAAGGCGTTTTGTCAGGCTGCGCAAGCCGCAGGTTACCCGGACGCCCCGTTGAAAAGCGTGTTGGACGCCTTCCGCAGCCGCTTTGCACCTGGGCGGTGTGGGCCGCTCAGCCGGTCGGATATGGGGGACATCGAAAGGCTACTTGCGCTGTTGGGGAATTGACAGCCAAGCAGTGAGCTTTTACGCGGCGAGGGCGCGGATGGCTGGATGGCTGATCGGGCGCGTTTTTGATGTGTAAACGGTGTGCGCTGCGTCTTGATTTGTGACCATCGGTCATGTCCCCGTAGCGGCCTTGAGTTTACGCAGCAATGACGCGCTCGGTAGGAAAGTCCGGACTCCACAAGGCAACGGTGCCGGGTAATGCCCGGCGGGGGTAACCCCAGGGACAGCGCCACAGAGAACAGACTACCTGACCCCGGTCAGGAAAAGGTGAAACGGTGGGGTAAGAGCCCACCGCGCGAGCGGCAACGCAAGCGGCACGGCAAGCCCCACCGGGAGCAATGCCAAATAGGGACCGCGCGTCGCAAGACAGGGCTGCTTGAGCCCGAGCAGGTCCGGGTTGGCAGCTATAGCGCGTCTGGTAACAGGCGCGTCAGATGAATGGTCATCCATCCGCGTGGCAACACACGGGGGACAGAATCCGGCTTACAGGCCATCCGCGCAAAAATAAAAATGGTTAACAGCGGGTTGTTTTTTGAAGGTCTGCGCTACCTGAAGTTTAAATGAGGAAAAATCGACAGGTGATAAAATGCCCCAGGATGATCTCGTGACACATGCTATGCACCGACCACTTTCAGAACTGCGCGACAGTCCCGATTGTGTGAAGCTTCTCAATCGGTCCGGACGGATCAGTTTTATGGGCGAGCAGGGGCTTGCTGCCATGGAACTGGACAGCCTGTCCGACGTGGTGGGCAAGCAATGGTGGGACTTCTGGCCAGCAAAGCAGGGTGCAGTGCTGAAGCAAAGGTTTGAGGCCGCACTGACCGGCGAAGTGCAGCAGTTTCAGTTGATGCGCACGATGGCACAGGGGGGGCAACAGACGTGGACGGTAACACTTTCGGCAGTGCCCGGACTGGATGGGGCGGTAACGTCTGTCCTTGCAGTGTCGCAGGACGTCACGCAAGTTCCCTAAATACCCTGCTTTGCGGTTGACTCGGCGCTGCGCACGCGTAAAAGGCAGCTTCAATGATATGAATGCGACGTGCCTTGACCGGCCCGCACCCAGGAGAGATGAGATATGGCGAAGCCAACCACCATCAAGATCCGCCTGAACTCCACCGCGGGGACCGGGCATTTCTACGTGACAAAGAAGAACGCGCGCACGATGACGGAAAAGATGGTCATCAAAAAGTATGACCCCGTCGTGCGCAAGCACGTGGAATACAAAGAAGGCAAGATCAAGTAACTGATCGCCCTTTGGGACAGTACCAAGGCCGCGCCCCACGCGCGGCCTTTTGCGTTGTCAGGACAGCAACGTGAATAGCAATGCACCAATCAGCCCGACCTGGGCTGCCAACGTCATCAGCATGCCGTAAAAGCGTAGCCGCCAGGACAGGCCATGCACGGCAAAGTAGAGGCCATGCGTCACACGGCCAAAGACGAACACGGCTGCTACCGTGCAGAGCAACGGGAAGGGCGCGCCTTGCAATTCGTTTATGGCAAGCATGATCAGCCCAAGCGGGATTTGCTCTGATGCATTGGCCTGACCCCGTATCGCCTTGGTCAGGATGCGGTCGTCATTGTCACCCAGAACCACCCCGTCCCTGCGACGTATTGTGATGACCCGGACGGTCAGGACCAGATGCAGGCAAGCCAGGACGACGGCTGCGAGGCTGGTGATCGGAAGCATGATTTCGGGCAAGGGTTACTCTTCTCGAATAGGACGATTGGGTTATTTCTTGCACGCCGTCACAAAAATGCAAAGGCATCGGTTCTTTTGCCGTCAAGTATTGGATCCAATTGGCCAGGAAAAAAAATGACAGGTCCGACGCACCCATTTCTCCGTGAACGGCGGGCCTGGATGAAGCTAAAAATATGATAAGGAACAGTATCTTGTCTTATTGGAACGTATTTGGATGACTTATTCATCCCCAGAATACCGGGCCCGCCCTTTCTGGCCACAGAAAAAACACCCAATTTCCACATCAGCCCCCGAGAAATGAATTTACCATGATAGGTGTGCTGGCGATGCGATTGTTTGTGCGCTAGGTCTTGATAAAAATTCTGAAGAACAAGGGAGATTATAAATGCTTTGGTATGACAGCAGAGACTGGCCCGTTGCCAGGGTGGCGCCCAAAACCGCGATACCCGGTGTGCCAAAACCTCTACCCGCAGAATATGTGACATTGCTGCGGAACGGTATCAGCGGACAGGTGATCATGCCGGGTGATCCAGATTATGATCAGGCGCGGCATGTCTCAAATCCGCTTTTCAACAATTTCCCTTCGGCCATCATCATGTGTGAAACCAATGATGATGTGGCCTTGTGCCTTCAGGTTGCGCGTGACAGCAAATTCCCGACGGTGGCGCGGTCCGGTGGGCACAGCACCGCCGGGTTTTCCTCGATCACCGATGGGATCATCATCAACATCAATCGGATGAATTCAGTCACAATCGCCGACGACAGGAAAAGCGTTCTTGTGGGTGTCGGCTGCAATTTCGGTGCGCTGAATGCCGCACTTGAGCCCGATAATCTGCATATGCCCGGCGGGGCCTGCCCGGATGTCTGTGTTGGTGGCTACATGCAGGGTGGCGGCTACGGTTTTACCGCGCGCATCTTTGGGCTGAATTGCGATCAGGCCATCGAAGCCGAGATCATGCTGACGGATGGCTCCGTAAAATGGGTCAGCCCTGACAATGACAAGGACCTGTTCCGCGCATTGCTTGGCGGTACCGGCAGCAACTTTGGTGTGCTGCTGCAAGTGCGCTTCAAGCTGCAGCAAAGTGCTGTTTTTGCGGGGTTTTCCATCCGCTGGGATATGAGCACGGATGACGGGCAACGGGACGCGTCCAAGGCGCTGAATTGGCTGCAATGCAACTTCATCAAGGATGGCGCCGCCAAGAAACTTGGCTATCAGATGATCTGGGTCTTTGAGGGACCCGAGGGGCAGCCGCGCAAGCCCTATCTGCTGATGCGGGGCATGCACCACGGCACCTCTGTCGAAATGATGGATCTGCTGGCCCCGGTGCTGGATCTTGATGGGGCGCAGTTGGAGTACATGTTCGCGCCGATGCAGTATTCAGGTCTGAAC
Source organism: uncultured Paracoccaceae bacterium (assembly GCA_937995865.1). GTDB lineage: Bacteria > Pseudomonadota > Alphaproteobacteria > Rhodobacterales > Rhodobacteraceae > Shimia_B. Next base: position 48,225 of record CALKJA010000064.1, read on the forward strand.
AAAATCCTGTTGACCACGCCTTTCGAAGTGCCGCAGTTCCCGCCAAACGTGACAAGCCCGCCGCCCGAGAACAAGCTGAGCCGGATCATTTCGCGGGTGCTTGAGCCATCTGAATGGCTGCAGTTGATCCACTTGTTCCTGCAAACACCCAACGACTTCACCACAATCGCCATGGAAATCTATGGTGGTGCCATCGGGGACGTCGATTTTGACAAAACAGTTTTCGTACATCGTTACGCCTACTGCGATACATTCTGCGATGTGTTCTGGCAAAGTGAGGAAGAACGGCCCAAAGCGGAAGCGTTCATCGCCAAATGGCGCGAAACGATCGAACAATTCTGGGATGGTGGCGTGTATCAGAATTACCCTGAACTGGGCGACAAAAAATATGCCGAACACTATTGGGGACCGGAAATCTATGAATTCCTTTGTGGGATAAAGGAAAAATACGACCCCGACCACGTTTTGCGGTTCCCGCAGGGCGTCGGTATCAAGAAGTATCCGGGGTAGGACCACCGAACAGCAATGCAACGCATACAAGGTCAGACAATCGGCGATTGGCTCGATGGTGTTGGACTGGGCGAATATACCGCCCGGTTCACCGCCGCTGATGTTGACCTTGAGGTGTTGCCGCATCTGACGGACAGTGACCTCAAGGAACTTGGGGTTGGCTCGCTTGGTCATCGACGCAAGATCATGCACGCGCTCAAACAACCTGTTGAGCCGCGCGGCGATGTTCAGGTGGCCGAGAAACGCTTTATCACAGTGTTGTTCTGCGACATCGTGGGATCAACCGCGCTGTCCCAGACCCTGGATGCGGAAACATTCAGCGAAATACTGGGCCGCTTTCATACCCGCGTTGCACAGACCGCCGAAACCTTTGGCGGGCATGTAGCCCAGTTTCTGGGCGACGGCGCGCTGATCTATTTCGGCAGCCCGACCCCGCTTGAGGATGCGGCCGCAAGCGCGGCTTTCACCGCATTGCGGTTGCCGTCCGACGTCCGCGATGTGGCCGGGGCAGATGGCCCGCCAATTGACGTGCGGATCGGTATCTCCAGCGGTCTGGTTGTGGTTGATGCACAACTGAGCGGCGACTGGCTCGCCGTTGGACAAACCGTGCATCTGGCATCCCGGTTGCAGGCCGAGGCAGCCCCGGGCGAAGTCGTCATTTCGAACACAACGGCAGCGCTGCTGCGCCGACAGTTTGATGTGACGCATATCGCGACAAAACCCTTGAAGGGCATAGCCGAACCCAGTGCGCTCTACAGATTGGGGGGAGAGCTGTTTCTGACCCCCGGCGGCGGTGCAAGGCAACAGGGGGCACAGCCAAAATTCGTCAACAGGGTCAAAGAGCTTGAGCAGGTAAACGCCCAATGGGAGATTGCAAAGTCCGGCGGTAACGCGGCAATGCTGATCACCGGCGAGGCCGGGATCGGCAAGTCCAGGTTGATCGCGGAAATTCTCGACGGCTGGGCCCGGGCCAACGCCCATATCAAGCGCTACGCCTGTTCGCCTATCGGGACGTCCGTGCCGTTTTTCGCATTTATCCGACCATTGCAGCAGGCCATTGCAGACGGTGATGCCGATGCCACATCGGTGCTTGCGCATCTGGAAGCAACCAGCTTTGCCTCGCAGCAGGAACGCCGCGACAACCGGCGCAGCAGCCTGCAGGAACTGACCGCGTATCTCAATCGCACAGAAGCTGCCGAACCGTATGTACTGCTGATCGAAGACATACAATGGGCGGATCCTTCAACCCGCGAAGTGCTGGCCGATCTGCAGCGATCAGACACGGCACATCGATTGCTGCTGCTGACGTCCCGCGACGCTGACGAGGTGGACCATCTGCACCCGGATGCGCAAGCCGTGCATATTGACCTCAAACCACTGTCTTTCCAGCATACATGCGACATCATTCGCGACTGGCTGAATGCCGTTGCGGGCTGGGAAGACCTGATTACTCCCTTGGCGAAACGGGCGGATGGTATCCCGATTTTCGCCGAAGAGCTCGCCAATGAAATGCGTCTGCGCAAGGACATCGGGGCAGAGCAGGACGCGGTCAGCATCCCTTTCAGTTTGCAGCAAAGCCTGCAGGCCAGGATACACCGCCTGCAGGTTGGGCGGCCCCTGTTGCGCCTCGCGTCGTCGCTTGCGCGTGTCAGCCCAATCCACATCCTGCGCGAACTTTGGGATTTCGAGGCATCATTTGATGCCGCAGTGGCGGAACTGGAACAATCCGGCCTTGCCCATCTGATCGCAGGCGGGCCACATGATCCTGACGGCTTGCTGGAAATCAAACACCAGATGGTGCGCGAATGCGCCTATGATATGATCCTTGCCCGGGACCGGATCCGCATTCACACCGCCATTGTAACCGTGCTGGAAGGACCGGCAGGCAGCAATCTGAACGCTGCCTTGATCGCCGAGCAGGTTGAACGCAGCGGGCAGCATCGGCGGGCTGCCGAAAGATGGGTTGATGCAGGCCGGTTGGCGGCGGCGCAGTCTGCCGATGCGGAAGCCGTAACGCTTTATCGTCGTGCCCTGGCGCTGGTCCCCCTGATACCGGACAAAGACTGGGCCCTGACCTTTGAAATCGAAACGACGTTGGCGCTTTATCCGGTTCAGATCGGGGCCGAGGGGTATAACGCGGCCCGTCATGATCTGGCGGAACTGCTTGATCGACTTGTGGATCAACATGAAGACGCCGATCAGATTATGACGGGCATGTTCTATCAGTGGCTGCATCTGCTGGCGCAGGGTGATATCGCGCTGTCCTATGATCTTGTCGAAAGTATCCCGCCGATTGCCGGGTCGCAAAGCGGCGAGGTTCTGCAAATGCTCCGGGACCGGATGGCCGGATCGACACTGATGTTTCTGGGCGATTTCCACGAAGCACGGGTCTGCCTGGAACGCATGGTCGCAACCTACAATGCCGACACCCACGCACCCGCATTGCTGAAGTTCGGGGCAACAGACAATTATGTTACCGTTCTATGTTGCCTCGCCGCAATTGAAGCGCTGGACGGCACTGCGGCCACGACACATGCTGCGATTGACCGGGCACTGGATGCAGCAGAGGAAGGCGGGCATGTTCATACGATGTGTCATTCGCTCACCTTTGGAGTGGGACTGCCTGCGATTATTGTCCAGGACTGGGATCGCCTGCGGTTGGCTGCAACACGATTGGCGGAACTTGCCACGGCACGTGACCTGTTGCTCTGGCGGCATTTCGGTGCGGTCCTGCAGGGCATACTGATGGTTGCCCAAGGTGATCACAGCAACGGGGACAAGACCTACGACATGGGCCAGGCCGGATTACATGAGCAGGGGTTTCACTTTATGACACCCACCTTTGATACGCTGCGTGAAGCGGCGCGCGCCATGACACAGCAGCCTGATGCACTGGTGCTGGCCGACCTGGAACGCAAACTCAACACCGGTGAGCGCTGGCTCGTGCCGCTGTGCCGGTCCCTCAAAGCTTCACAATAAGACTGGCGCACCCGTCTCCAGCGATGTGGATGCGGCATCTGCAAGAAGCTGCGCCTGTAACCCATCAGCAATACCAGGCAGAGGTGCCGTTCCGGCTTCCAATGCCGCCACGAAATGCGCAATCTCGGCGCTATAGGCCAGTTCATACCTTTCAAGGAAGAAATGCATCGCCGGCGCCCGCTGAAACCCGGCCTCTGTGGCCATCTCAACAGTGTTTTCCAGCTTATTCTCGGCGCGTAGCATCCCCTTGGACCCATGCACCTCAATGCGTTGGTCATAGCCATAGCTGGCCCTGCGGGAATTCGAAATCTGGCAGATTTTTCCGCTGGCCGTGGTCAGCATCACGGCCGCCGTATCCACATCGCCCGCAGCCCCGATCGCCGGATCAACCAACGCAGAGCCTACCGCAAAGACCTGCACCGGCTCTTCCTGCAGCAAAAACCGCGCCATATCAAAATCATGGATCATCATATCACGGAATATCCCGCCCGAGCTTTCGATATAGCTGATCGGCGGCGGGGAAGGGTCCCGCGACAGGATCGTGACGATCTCAACATCGCCAATCTCACCTGCGGCAATGCGGGTCTGGATATTGGCAAAATTGGGATCAAAGCGGCGATTGAACGCAGTAAAAAACGCAACACCCGCGTCATCCACAGCCTTCATGCAGTCGCGAATGCGGTCAGCGGACATATCCACCGGCTTTTCGCAGAAAATCGCTTTGCCTGCGGCGGCTGCCGCACGGATCAGGTCAAAATGTGTATCAGTCGGCGTGCCGATAATAACCGCATCCACATCATCGCTGGCGATAATCGCGTCGCTGCTGCGCACCGCAGCACCTGTCTGTGCGGCAAGCGCGTCAGCCGCTTGCGGGAAGGCATCCGCCACCGCAATCAGATGAGCGTTATCCAGCCGCGAAATCGCGCGTGCATGGACCTGCCCGATACGCCCACATCCTAAAAGTCCGATATTTATCATTGATCTATCCTTTGAATGCACGCAGGATCTGCCTGGCGGCGGCGACCAGCGGATCATGGGTTTCTTTCAGGATTTGCACCCTGTCAAAGCAGTCTGGATCGCTGTTTACAGCCTCGCGCAGTGCGGTTCCAAAGGCCATGCGCAGCTCGGTTCCGATGTTGAATTTGCAAATGCTGGACCCTGTGGCAAGGACCATGCGCTGGGCCACAGGCACGCCTGATCCGCCATGAATAACCAAAGGGACGTCGGTCACAGCCTCAATCGCGTGAATGCGGGGCAGGTCCAGTCCGCCTTCTTTATCCTGCTGCAAATGCACATTCCCGACTGAGACCGCCATGGCATCAACCCCTGTCTCACAGGCAAATTGCGCGGCCTCCTCGGGGTCCGTCCCGGCAGAGCTTTCACCGTCGGCATAGCCCACAAAACCAATCTCACCTTCGCAGGAAATCCCTGCGGCATGGGCCATCTCGGCAATCGCGCGGGTCTGGGCGATGTTGTCGGCCAATGGCAAACGAGAGCCGTCAAACATCAGTGAAGTAAAGCCCGCGTCCAAGGCTTCGCGGCATTCCTCCACCGTATATCCATGGTCCAGATGAGCAACGACAGGTACGCTGGCACCCTCGGCCAAATGGCGGAACATTTTGCCCAAAACCGGCAGTGGGGTGTGCGCACGGCAGGATGGGCCGGCCTGCAGGATCACCGGGCAATCCTCGGCCTCGGCAGCGGCCACGTAGGCGCGCATGTCTTCCCATCCCAGCGTGACCAACCCGGCCACCGCATAGCCGTTCTTCAATGCGGGCTGCAGCACCTCAGCAAGGGATACAAGTGGCATGATATTTCCAATTTTTTCACAGGTTGAGGTGTATCAAATTTCCAGAAATTTGATGGCGACCCGCAGGCGTCATTTGAACTTTGCGATCATGTCTTTGATGCCCGGAATGGTTTCGATCTGATAGGCATGGGACGGTTGGAAATACTGGACCAGTGACCGCTGCGATAGCCCGCCCAGAATGGTAAAATAATACATCTGATAGCCAGGCAAGACGGCGCAGGGGTGATATCCATTATCCAGACAAATTGTTGAGCCATCGACGATATGATAGGCATCGCCAGCCTTGCCATCCTCGCGCTGCAGCATCTGCACACCGGACCCATGGTTGGGCTTGAAGCGGAAGTTATAGGTCTCGTCATGCCGGGTTTCCTGCGGCAGACGGTCGGTGTCATGTTTATGCGACGGAAAGCCGGACCAGCCGCCTTCACCGACGGTAAACAGCTCTGACACCAGCAAACGGCCAACCTTGTCGTGATATTTGGTGCCCAGAATGTGCTTGATCTTGCGGTGGGTCTTGGTGTCGTCTGATCCATATTGCACCAGATCCAGGTCATCTGCGCGCACGTCAAAAGCGTCCAGAACCTTGTCATAGCGGGCACCGCAGATGAACACCTCGGCCTCGTCCGACACGCAAACCATCGTGGCTTTGGCGGCAACAGGGACATAGACACCTTCCGGCTCGCCGCCCCAGACGTCCTCGACCCGGTGACCCAGCGCGTCGGCCTTGAACCCTTCGATATCCACATCAACCGAGCCCGTGGCTGGCACGATGCAGGTCTCATAGCCGGGCACCGCATATTCAAACGCCTGCCCCTTTTTCAGTTTGACGATGTTGAAATAGTTCAGCGGAACGGTTGGGTCATCCACATCCACGATGGGCTTATTTTGGTTGTCATAAGGCGCGATATGCATCGGTTTGGTCCTTCAAGGGGCTGTGGGGCCGGGGTGAGAATTCAGGAAAGCGTCCAGATCGGCAGGGAGGGGCATGGCCGGGGCGCAGCCGGGTTTGCCGACCACAATGGCCGCGCAGGCAGAGCCGCGCAAGACGGCCTGCCGCAGGTCCAGCCCGTCGGCGATACCGGTCAGCAGACCCGCCATAAAGCTGTCGCCGGCACCGGTGGGCTTCATCGCTGCAACAGGGTAGATCCCTGTGCGCAACTCACTGGTGCCATCAAAGGTCACCGCCCCTTCGGCACCCATTTTATAGATGACAATGCTGGCGCTGGTCGCTGCCAGATCGCGGGCCTTTTGCAGCCCTTTTTCGATGCCGCCCGCCATAAAGCCGAACTCTTCGTCATTGCCGACAATCACGTCTGAAAAAGCCCCCGCACGCGACAGCACGTCGGCGGCAACTTCGGGCGAGGGCCAGCTGTAGGGCCGGTAATCCACGTCAAAGATGATTGGCAATCCAGCAGCACGGGCCAGTTCAAACGCGCGGAAGGCGGCACTGCGCGAGGGTTCGGCGGCAAAGACCGTACCTGCGGTCACAAGCGCACCAAAGCGTTTATAATCAACGGCTTCGACGTCGGCGACGGTCATCTCAAAATCTGCGGCCCCATTGCGATAAATCACCGATTGATGGTCCGCGACCCGGCTTTCATAAAGCGCCAGTGAATTGCGGGCCTCGCCCCCCACGGTGCGCACGTAAGCGTCATCCACGCCGTATTTGCCCAACAGCCGCCTGCAGGCCCGGCCAACCGCATCATCCGAGACACAGGTGACCAAAGCCGCCTGGCCACCCAGCTTGACCACGCCTGCCGCGATATTGGCAGATGATCCGCCCATATCCACGGTCAGGGTCGTTGCGTTCTCAATATCCATGCCCGGCGGGTCGGGAAACAAATCCATCCCGACACGGCCCACGACCACAAAGTCGTTCTTTTTGATCCCATCCAGAATACGCGTCATGTGCGGCCTACCGCGTTGCCAGCTTCGGCCTGGTCCAGCACCTCTGGATAGGGATAGTTCAGACCCAATAATTGGCGCATATCAGGCGAGGCATTGTCCATGAATGCGGCGGGCAAAGCCGCTGGCATATCCTCCAGCGGTTTCACCCATTTCGGCAGATAGTTGATCAACACAGCCGTCCGATCAATCTCCGATGTATTGGGCATCGCGCAATGCCAGGCGGCCCCAAAGAACAAGACAACATCGCCCGGTTCCCCCAGCATCCGTTCGCATCTGCCATAGAAGTTGTCGGCCTCGGTCGGATACCGCAGCTCTTTCTGTGACCCCGGCAGATAGGCCGTTGCACCCGTTGCTTCGGTGAAAGGATCCAGCAGGATCGACACCTGCGCATTCATCGGGAAAGAGGCGTTCAATCCAATAGGATGCGTCTCGGCGTCATACATATCCCAATAGGGGTAATCGACATGCGGTTCCTGCCCCGGCCCGCCCGGCAAAATGCGGTTCGCAGCGATGGAGCCCATGATGAACGCGGTCCCCAGAAACCTGCGCAAGATCGCCATAAGCACCGGATGGGCGGCCATATCTGTGAACACATCCCCCTTGGCCAGCAGGTTCCACACCCGGCGTTGCAGATGAAATGTGCCCTCTTCTGCTGCCTTGCCCTGAAAATGGGCCACTGTGTCCGCGGTCGCCGAATGGGCATGAATGATGCGCCGCGCGTCAGCGATCTGCTCTGGCGTAAACAGTCCTGACAGCAGCACCGCACCTTTGCCGTGCAGCAGTTCATCTACGATCTGGACAGGGTCAGCCGTCTGGGCCGTGAAGCGTTTCATCAGAGCCCCTTGCGCTGTTTGTGGCGGCTGGATTCCCAGTCTTTATGGGCTGCGGTGACACGGCTGCTGTCCGAGATATGGGGCGTGCCAACCTCCCACCAGGCGTGGCCTTCGGTGGTCCAGCCGTCGTAAGCATCGACTTTCATGCAGATCACAAAGGTCTTGTCACTGGCCTTGGCGCGTTTGAACGCTTCGCCCAGCTCCGCCGGGTTTGCGACCGTTTCCGCCGTGGCTCCCATGGCGGTGGCATGGGCCTCAAAATCGACCGCAAAGGGGGCTGTCGCCGTCGGCGTATCCGCGATCAGGTTGTTGAAGCTTTCGTTCCCGGTGTTGTTCTGCAGCTTGTTGATCACCGCAAAGCCACCGTTATCCAGCACTAGAATAATCAGCTTCTTATCCGTCAACACAGACGAATACACATCCGAATTCATCAACAAATAAGACCCGTCCCCGGTAAAGACGATGGTATCGTTACCCGGGTCCCGCTCGGCCTGGGCGATCCGCGCACCCCAGCCGCCCGCGATCTCATAGCCCATGCAGGAAAACCCGAATTCCACATCCACAGTGCCGATATCCAACGTGCGCCAGTTGGCTGTCACCTCGGCAGGCAGGCCACCGGCGGCGGCCACAACGCGGTCGCGCGGATCACACAGCGCATTCACCACGCCAATGGCCTGGGCGTAGCTGTTGGGGCGATTGCCATGGGCCACATTCTCGGCGACGTATTCGTCCCATTTGCGACGTTCGGTTTTGGCGAAATCGGTCCAATCCGCAGGGGCTGTGTAGCCGCCCAAATCCATGGCCGCCAAACTGCGCCGGGCATCCCCCACCACCGGCGCCGACATATGTTTGATCGCGTCATGCCGGGCCGCATTCAGGCCGACAATCCGGGCATCCTTGGCAAAGGCGGTCCAGGATCCCGTGGTGAAATCCTGCAACCGCGTCCCCACAGCCAAGATCACATCGGCCTTTTCAGCCAAGGCATTGGCGCTATCGGATCCGGTCACACCAATTGGACCACAGTTGAGCGGGTGATCCGCCAGCATATTGGCCCGGCCCGCGATCGTTTCCACAACGGGGATCTGATGGGCCTCGGCAAACGCGGTCAATTCAGCCACGGCACCACTATATTGGACTCCACCACCGGCAATGATCATCGGACGCTCAGCGCCTTTCAGCAAAGCAACAGCTGCGGCCACTTCATCCTCGTCCGGGGCCACGCGGCGAATATGATGGACACGTTTTTCAAAAAACGCTTCCGGATAATCATAGGTCCAGCCCTGCACATCCTGTGGCAGGCCGATGAACGCCGGGCCGCAATCCGCAGGATCCAGCATGGTGGACAAAGCGGCGGGCAAGGACTGCATGATCTGCGCGGGATGGGTGATGCGATCCCAATAGCGGCTGACGGCTTTGAAGGCATCATTCACGCCAAATGTCGGGTTCCCGAAATGCTCAAGCTGTTGCAACACCGGATCGGGCAGGCGGGTCAGGAAGGTATCACCGCACAGCATCAACACAGGCAACCGGTTTGCATGGGCCAAAGCGGCGCTGGTCAGCAGGTTCGCCGTACCCGGCCCGGCAGAGGCGGTGCAGAACATAAACCGCTGGCGCAACCACTGTTTGGCATAGGCCGCGGCGGCAAAGCCCATGCCCTGTTCATTCTGACCGCGATAAAGCGGCAGTGTGTCACGATGGGCATAAAGCGCCTCGCCCAGACAGGTCACATTGCCATGGCCGAAAATACCAAAACCACCGCCACACAGGCGCATTTCTTCACCTTCGATGACGATATACTGATGATCCAGATATCGGATAATCGCCTGCGCTGTGGTCAGGCGAATGGTGGCGTCGGTCATCAGATAGGCTCTCCCCTAAAACGCAGTGCCGTGACTTTTGCGGCTTGCGCGATTTCGAATCCAAGGATACTAATTTTGCAACCGGTTGCAAATGGAATTTCCGGGGAGGAGCATCAATGACACAGATCGGCATCGGAATCCTGGGTGGCGGCTATATGGGCAAGGCCCATGCCGTAGCCATGTCCGCCGTTGGTGCTGTGTTCAACACGGTCCTGCGGCCCCGTCTGGAAATGGTCTGCGCGTCCAGCGCTGTATCTGCCGAAAAATACCGGGTGGCCTATGGGTTTGCGCGCGGCACCGATGACTGGCAGGCGCTGGTGAATGACCCGAAGGTCGAGGCGATCATCATCGCGACCCCGCAAAACATGCACCGGCCCATCGCCGAGGCCGCCTTTGCACTGAATAAACCAGTCTTCTGTGAAAAGCCGCTGGGGCAGGACGTGGCGGACAGCCGCGCCATGGTTGCAGCGGCCGAGGGTCATATCAACATGACCGGCTTTAACTATATCCGCACACCCGCCAGCCAATACGCTTATGATCTGATCCAGTCAGGTGAGATCGGCGAGATTACCGGCTTTCGCGGCGAACATACCGAGGATTTTCTGGCCGATCCCAACGCCCCCGCCACGTGGCGCACGACGGGCAAGGCAAACGGGATGATGGGGGATCTGTCGCCGCATCCGATCAATTGCGCGCTGCGGCTCATGGGCCCGATCAAAAGCCTGCTTGCCGAGATTGAGACGGTTTATCCGGAACGTCCTGGCGGCAAGGTGACCAATGATGATCACGCCCATATCCTCTGCCGGTTTGAAAGCGGTGTGCTGGGATCGATCTACGCCAGCCGTGTCGCGACAGGGCGCAAGATGGGCTATGCCTATGAAATCACAGGCTCAAAGGGCGCGATTCGCTTTGATCAGGAAGATCAAAATGCGCTCCATCTGTACAAAATGTCCGGGCCAGAGGCGCAGCGCGGCTTCACCAAAATCCTGACAGGCCCGGCCCATCCGAACTATGAACCTTTCTGCCAGGGGCCGGGCCACGGCACCGGTTATCAGGATCAGATCATCATCGAGGCACGGGATTTCCTGCGTGCGATTGAGACCGGCAAAAACATCTGGCCCACATTCCGCGACGGGATGGAGGTCAACCAGATCGTCGCCGCCTGCCACGCCAGTTCCGCCGACCGGGCGTGGAAACAGATTTCAGACTTCTAAGGACACGACCATGACTATCAAAATCGGCAACGCGCCCTGCTCTTGGGGCATCGAATTCGCATCAGATCCGGCCTATCCCACATGGCAATCCGTCCTGTCGCAATGCGCAGGCGCTGGGTACAAAGGCATCGAACTTGGCCCAATCGGCTACATGCCCGAAAACCCGGCCATCCTCGCGCCCGAACTGGCCAAAAACGACCTGTCCATCATTGGCGGCGTCGTCTTCCGCCCCTTCCACGACCCATCCAAATGGGACGAAGTTCTCGACGCCTCCAAACGCACCTGCGAGGCATTGACCGCTCACGGCGCCAAACACCTTGTCCTCATCGACAGCATCTCGCCGCGCCGCGCCCCGACAGCGGGCCGGGCTGACGAGGCGGAACAGATGGACACCGCCGAATGGACCGCCTTCCGCGACCGCAT
>CALKJA010000065.1 GCA_937995865.1 uncultured Paracoccaceae bacterium
GCGCAATGCGCCTTTATGCTTCCACAGAACCAGGATTTTCACCATGACTAAAGCCCCAAATGAGAGCAACGAACGGATCAAGCGGGCCTTCCTGACCTACCGCAAACATGCAGGCCAAGTGTCGGACAAGACTTTGGACCGTGAGATCGCCGCCCTTGAGCGTTTCGATGTATGGAACGGACGTAAGGACTTTTCAAAGTTCCATATCGACTGGGCGGTAGGGTTCCGCGCCTATCTTGATCAAGCCAAGGGCAAAACCGGCAGGCCGCTGTCAAAGTCTACAACGCGGGCGATCATCGCGACCATGCGGGCGTTCATCTTATGGCTGTCCCAACAAGACGGCTTTCGCAGACGGATCAAAGCGGCGGATGCCAACTACTTTCGCCTTTCCCTGCGCGATGAAGCCGAAGCCCGCGCAGCGCCCGAACGCCCAGCGCCCAGCATCAACCAAGCAAAACGCGCCTTGTCGCTGATGCCCTGCGCAACACCGCGCCAGCTCCGCGACAAGGCTATCTTCTCGCTGTTGTGTCTGACTGGAATTCGGGTCGCGGCCCTGGCATCGCTGAAAATCAAGCACGTGGACCTGACCGAGAAGTCTGTCCGACAAAACCCACGCGAGGTGGCCACCAAATTCGGAAACACCATCGACACGTTCTTTGCCAAAGGGTTCGAGGAGGCCGAAACCACCTTGCAGGCTTGGATGACATATCTCGATGAAGGTGCGCTCTATGGCCCGGATGATCCGTTGTTTCCGGCAACAAAGCTAAGCGCGTCGTCAAAGACCGGGTTCACCGCCGATGGCTTCACCCGCGCCCATTGGAAAACCACCGAACCGGTGCGCAAGATCGTCAACACGGCTTTCGATGCAGCAGACTTCCCAGCCTATGGCCCTCACGCTTTCCGGCACATGCTGGCGCGCCACGCGGCCAAGACCTGCAACTCTGTGGCTGAATTGGTCGCCACATCCCAGAACCTTGGCCATACCGATGTGCTGACCACATTGCGCAGCTACGGCCAAATCAGCCGAGAGGACCAACGCAAATTGATTACCGGCGACGATGACGACGACTAGCGCCGCCAGATCAAACAAACGCAAAGTGTGGGAATAAATGTGGGAACGATTTTGGTATCGCGCGAATTTATTAAATATTTTTAGACACTTAAATGAAGTTAGTGGCGGAGACGAAGGGATTCGAACCCTCGAGACAGTTTCCCGCCTACTCCCTTAGCAGGGGAGCGCCTTCGACCACTCGGCCACGTCTCCACCGATCTGAATAGGGGGCAAGCCACTGAAGAACAACCACTTTTTTTTGCTTTGCGATGTGCGGACCTAAGTAGCTGTTTTTGTTGATATTTAGGCGTCTTTTGCAGCGTTCTGACACAGGGATGTTCTCAAGATCTTTAAGACTATTTCCAAAATTTTGAAAAGAGTCGATGTGATCTGCGCGATTGATCGATGCCGAATTGCCTCAGTGATGTTGCGGTGCCGAAAGTGAACAAAAATCAAACGCCGGCAACGCTGGTGGTTCGCCTCCTTGAAATATCGAGCCTGACGGAAAAGCACTGTCCGAATGCCTGCTCCAAATCCGCATAACGCCCGCCAGTTAAACGGCGGCGAACCCGTGCGCGACCCGTAAAGATCAATGCTCTATCAAAGTCACGCCCATTGGCATAACAATCACCTAACCGGCGGTCGTGGCCTTGGTGCAGAAATCGGACTGAGGTTCGGTTTTCCCTGACCCCGGTGCGGATTTGCCTAACCGCCTAGGTTCGCAGTATGCCAAAAGCTGTGAAGCCGTTTAGGATCGCAGCGCGTTTCTAGATCTCTGCAACCTGACGATCGAAGTTGCGCGCCGCGAGGTGCTGACCGGGCGATTTCACACAATGCATCTTCGGAATCTTGCGGGGCAGTGTGACGACAGAGCCGTCTCGGCTTTGATGCCTTTGGCAAGGGAAATTGACCTTAACCGGCTTTGCGCTACGATTCCTCTTATTCAAATACCATGATCGAGGAGCCTTTCGTGGCACGAATTTTTGCATTCTTGTTTCTGACTTTGGCGATGAACACTGTGATGTTGGGTCCGGTTGCTGCGCAAACCAGTGCGCCGCCCAACGAGAGCATTAGGTCAACGATATCTTCGCAAATGGATGCTTTTCAAGCAGAAGATTTTGAGCGCGCGTTTTCCTATGCGGCTCCAAATATCAAAGGGATGTTTGGGACCGCAGAGCGTTTTGGAACGATGGTACGCAACGGATATCCCATGGTCTGGCAAAACACAGATATCCGATATCTTGAATTGCGCGAGATCTCAGGGAATTTGTGGCAAATGGTTCAGGTGGAAGATTTGAATGGAGCGTTTCACTACCTTGACTACATGATGGTCAAAACAAATGCTGGCTGGCAGATCGCAGCCGTTCAATACCTGCCGGATCCGGGTGTAGGGGCATAACCTAGAAAGTGTTGGTGATAAAAGGGCTGAAGCTTGCGTGCTCAGGTCTCAACCGTCCTTCATCGTCAAACTCCTTATCTGAATGAAATTCTAAGCGCGGGTGCGTATTCCAGCCTTTGAGCGTGTCAGCATGTCCGTTAAGCAATACGCCAAGTCGCGTTTCCAGCTCAGTGAGACGGTTGCCTAGATTGTAGCCGTGTACTCCGTGAGTGATCACTGGTTGAAGAACTGAAAATCCTAAATAGCGCAGGGTGTGTGCGGCGGGCCAGAGAAGCATTTGGATGTTGCCTTCTTTTCCGTTATGCGCGCTCTCTGCGGCGCTTGAGCCTGTTGTTACGCAAAACAACGCGGATTTAGATTTGCACCGGCCGGTATCAAATCGTTCGTCCACATTGTGCATTTCTCCATGTAGTAAAACCCTATCAAACCACCCCTTGAGGATCGCAGGCGGCGCAAACCACCAGATTGGGAAATGAAAGATCAACCGGTCTGCGGTCTTGAGCTTTTTCAACTCGATCGCAACGTCGGAGGGTATTTCACCGGCTTCGGCCGCGGCTTCTTGTGCCTTAAGGGGGTCAAAAGGAACGTTCCCTATATGGCCGTAACGGGCGGCTTCTTCGACCGGGTTGAACCCAATCTTGCAAAGATCCGACCAGAGGATTTCATGGCCCTGAGCGGCCATAGCGGTTGCTGAAGCGTCCGCCCAAGCTCGATTAAATGAGCGCGCTTCAGGGTGAGCAAGAACGATCAATGTTGTGGGCATTGGGCTGTCCTCAGAGGGATTCAGGTCAAAGCTCGGATGCTTTTGCAGCCATTGCAAGCGCAACCACCGTCACGGTGCTCAAAGGTAGCATTAACCTGTCATTGATACCTCTCCCTTGCATCGGCCCCGGCTGCGGGAGCCTGAAATTTTAGACACTGCACAAATGAGAACCCCGGGCAACGCGGAAGCGCTGCAGCGCGGGTGTTTGTGCGCGAAAGGGGCAAATATGAACAAGGCAATTACCGAAGGCGTGACTTTCCAACCGCCCGCCTTTGCGAACGGGCTAGACGTTTGGTCAAGTGGGGACGGCACCCCGGGATCTGACACATACCACAACGCTGCCAATGCGGCCTTTGTCTCGGCTGATCAGGATTTTGGTGGCTGCCTTGAAATCCAGAAACAAACCACCGTGACCCAGCTACGCTATATGGGTGAAACGCCGATCCTGCCCGGTTGTTACTTGCAGATTACAGCGCGGGTTAAGTGTTTGAGCGGGATTTTCCCGAGCGTGCGTGTTGCCGCATGGGCTGGTGGCGCTGGCGGGGCTGCGGTGACGGGTATTCCACTTACTGCAACGTCAGTTTCGATTACGACCTACGGTACGATCGCCGAAGTTAAAGCGATAGTTGGGACTGGAGCGCGTACAGGCGTGGATCTGCCTTGGGGCACCGCGCCGCTTTACGGACATTTTGGAATCGATTTGACTGGCGCAAATGGCGGGGTTGTTCGCGTTGATGATATCGAGATCGAAGATGTTTCTAACGTTTTTCTGGGTGATCGGATTGGCATGGTCGACGTGCTTGACTACGGCGCGGTCGGGGATGGCGTAACCGACAATGTGGCGGCGTTTGAAGCGGCAGACGCGGCCGCAGCTGGTCGTGAAGTCTACGTGCCCGCTGGTATCTATGCGTTGACCGATCACATGACTTTCGAGAACCGTGTGCGATTTGAGGGAACGCTGACACTGCCGGACGACAAACAGTTGCTGCTGCTCAAGAACTACGACCTTGCCAATTATGAAGACGCATTCGGAGACAGGGTGCTGGCCTTCAAAAAAGCATTTCAGGTGTTGATGGATTTCTCTGATCACGAAAGCCTTGATCTGTGCGGTCGGCGAATTCGATTGACGGAGCCTCTTGATATGCAAGCGGCTGTCAACAACCGAACTGTTTTTGCTTCGCGCCGGGTGGTCCGCAACGGCCAGTTTCAGGTGGATCCAGACGCTTCATGGGACACCGAAGAGGTAACATCACTTGGCACATATGACGCCAACGATCCGAAAGCGCTGACGAATGTGGCCAATGCGAGCAATATCCTTGTGGGATCTCTTGTGGAGGGCGTAGGCGTTGGTCGCGAGGTCTATGTTTCTGAAGTCAATGCAAGCCAAAGCAGCGTTACGCTAAGCGAGCCGCTTTATGCGGCCGGTGGGACACAGGTTTTTACCTTCAAACGCTTCAAATACATCATGGATTTTAGCGGCTTTGACACGCTTTCGCAGTTCACGCTCGATTCAATTGAATTCCAATGCTCGGGCATCTCAAGCGCTATCATGTTGGCCCAAACGGGCGTCATATTTCACATCAAGGATTGTTTTATCACACGGCCCGCAGATCGCGGCATCACTTCTCCGGGGCGCGGTTGTCAGGGCATGTTAATCGACCGCTGCAATTGGAATTCTGAAGATACCGGCCTGCCTGTAGAAGATCGAACAACTATCGGCTTTAACTCCAATTCCAACGATGTGAAAATTCGGGACAACCGCATCGTACGTTTCAAGCACTTCGCTGTGATTGGCGGAACGGGTTCGGTCATTAGCGGAAATCATTGGTTTCAGGGCGATAGTGAGGTTGACGGCATCCGCACGGCCGGGATCGTTTTCACACGGACGAACGTAAAATCGCTCATTACTGGCAACTATATCGACAATTCCTATATCGAATGGACGAATGAACACGAGAGCGACCCTGATTTTGCCAATCAGTTACCTTTTGGCGGGCTAACCGTGACCGGAAATGTCTTTACCGTGAATGACGTTGCTCCCTGGTTCCGCTTTCTTGTGGTTAAGCCTTTCGGCACCGGTTTTTACATCCATGGGCTGTCCGTGATTTCAAATGCGTTCAAGGCACTCAATGGCTGGATCGATCGAGTGGACGGTGTCGATACGTCCTTTGCCGAACTCAACTATAACTCGATGCGCAATATCACCTTCGAAGGGAACACATATGATGGGATCACAACGGAAGTGTATAATCCATTGCGGCAGACCCACACCGAGACATCCGAGCAAGTGCACTGGTCCATCGATTTGGCTCCGCGGTTGCCGTTTGGCGGCAAATCGCGCTTTGTTGAAAGCCTAGTTCCATTGGGCGCGATCACCGACGAAAACGATACTCGTATTACAGAGTTTCCGTATGTTCTTGTCGGGCAGGGGGATGGTGATCAGGTGCGTGTCACTTGGCCACACGCCGCCAAAGGGACAATTACAATTATGGCCCGCATGGATCGGCCTGATTAATCCAGAATATCGTAGGCTTAACGACGCGAACACCCCCGCGCTTAGCGGGGGTGTTCCTAATTCCAAAGGTCATCTGGCCCTAACCGATAGGCCTTACCAAAACCGCCATTAAGCACCCCACCAACAACTTCAAACTGGATGACATGGAAGTCAGCAAAGTCGAAGTAGAGTTTGGTTTTGGGACGCGCATCAAGAAATTCGGCGCGAAAGTCTGACTTATCCTGAAAGGCCGCTCGGACCTGAAGGCTGAGCCTTGGGTGGGTCAGGGGGTCCCCTTTGCCCGGCGTTCGCCCGATCAAAAGCCCGCAGTTTGTGTTCGCTCGCAGCGCGGTAGTGTGCTCCGAAAGATCAGATACCAGGCTCAACACAGACCTTTCGAGTATCAAAAGCCCGATGCGGGTTATTGACGGGCAGAATGTGTCTGGGTCGATCACCGCCAGAGCTGCATGGTCTAGATCTAGCAGGTCCGATAACGTCGCACGTGCGAAAGCATCCAAGGGGCGAAAAGGCGTTTTGCTCATGCGTCAAGCATGATGCGCGTTGCGCGCGTGTCAATCTCTCAGGCTGTCGCTACCAAGCTTCTGCAAGTGAGAGGCGACACAAAAGCCCTAAAGCTCAAACATCTTGCGGCGTGCAGCGTGCCAGATCCCGATTGCTCCTGATGCCAAGGCGCCAAAGAAGACCAAGGTTGAGAAGGTAGAGACCAAAGCCTCTCGTCCTGCCCAAACCACCGCATCCCCGTCCAACGAAGGAGCAAGCACAACGTATCCTATCGAACCGCAAGCCATGAGGATCGCGGCGCCCAAAAAACAACCGCCGCCGCCCACAGAGCCGTCCTGATAACACAGAAATGAAGCAGCTAAACAAGCGAACGCGCCCAAGAACGGGATGATTGGCATGTTTGAGCCAAAGACTGAACGCAGCCATTCGGCCGGCAATGACTCACCGGTGGCCGTTGCAGCTTCCGCCATAACTACGACCCAATATGCGAAGGAACCAAAACTATACGAAATACACAAGATGGTCGCTCCAAGAGCGACTCGCACCATGAAACCCATGCTGCACCTCCTTGGCTATACGAGTTTGTTTTGCGCAATAGCTACCTAATTGCAAGTGGTGAATGGAATGCTCGCAGGTCTATTTCTCTAGATTTCGAAACGGGTCAAAAAATGTACAACTTCGAAAGTCAGAGTCCAGCTATGCAGCGGGCACTGAGCCGCAGGCCTCGAACGCTTGCGTTGGTGCCGCCGCCCCACTTAGGTTGAATTTCTCAGAAACGAGCCCGGTCTGAGCCATTGCATTCGGGCTGTTCGCCATTCCAGCAAGTACATTCCCGAATCCCCGATCTTTGACGGTCAACGCGTGGTCATTGTCGATGAGTATGTGCCGGTTTGTGGTGATCGTCTGACCACCTTCGAACGTGATGCTAAAGTACGGCGCTCGCGGCCAAGGCACTTCGCGCCGTAGAGTTATGGTGTAGAGTGGTGCGAAAGGGTCATGGGTCAATTCCAACTCAAGCCCGGGTTCCGCATGTGTCAAACGGCATGGAGTGCCGGGGGTGAACTCCCATGCCGAGGCCTGCGTAACTAGGATCGGGGTGCCGAGCACCAAAAGGGCAATGAACCGTCGCATAGTCAAAAGATAGAGCGCGAAACGACGATTGCGAGCGGGCTTTGCTTGGTTGCAAGCAGCCGACACGTAACCAGATGAGGGATCAGGAGGAAAACTCGATCCTCGAATGACCCTCTGTACAAGCCCTTATTAAGCTTGAGCGTCGCGTTCAGACAATCTCCTGACTGTAGATCACTCACCGCCCTTTGCGCCGCTTGTTGCCACCTCGTTGACCGGCTCGCCCCGCAGTACTTCGGCCAGAAGCCTTGTGGGCGTCATCTACGGCGCGGTCTATCGCCTGTTGCCGGGCCAACGGATCGTTCGCGATTGCCAGGTCCACGGTTTCAAGCCGTTTGACCTCATCGCGCAAACGCGCGGCTTCCTCGAATTCAAGGTTTTCAGCGGCTTTTCGCATGTCATCCCGCAGCCCGTCCAAGACAGCTTGCAGGTTGCCGCCGGTTGGTGCGTCGACCTTAGCCGTCACACGGTTCATATCTACATCGCCCTTGTAGAGCCCAGCCAGAACATCTTCGACGTTCTTTTTCACCGTTTCCGGCGTAATATCGTGTTTGTCATTATAGGCGATTTGCTTGGCGCGGCGGCGATCCGTTTCGGCCATTGCGCGTTCCATGCTGCCCGTAATTTTGTCGGCGTACATAATCACGCGGCCTTCAGCGTTTCGAGCTGCGCGGCCAATCGTCTGAACCAATGAAGTCTCAGACCGCAGGAACCCTTCTTTATCAGCGTCAAGGATCGCCACGAGGCCGCATTCAGGGATATCGAGACCTTCGCGTAGAAGGTTAATCCCCACCAGCACGTCAAATGCCCCAAGCCGGAGATCGCGCAGAATCTCAATCCGCTCAATCGTATCGATATCGGAATGCATGTAGCGCACGCGGATGCCCTGTTCATGAAGGTACTCCGTGAGATCTTCAGCCATGCGTTTGGTCAAGGTCGTAGCAAGCACGCGCATGCCGTCTTGCGCCACGCGCCGGACTTCATCCAGAAGATCGTCAACTTGGGTTTCAACAGGACGAATTTCGACCATTGGATCTAAAAGCCCGGTTGGGCGAATGACTTGCTCAGCAAAGACTCCGCCAGATTGCTCAAGCTCCCACGCGGACGGAGTTGCTGAAACAAAGACGGATTGAGGTCGCATTGCGTCCCATTCCTCAAACTTCAACGGGCGGTTGTCCATGCATGACGGCAGCCGGAAGCCGTGCTCGGCCAATGTGAACTTGCGTCTGTAGTCTCCTTTATACATGCCGCCAATTTGCGGCACCGAAACATGGCTTTCATCGGCAAAGACGATGGCGTGATCAGGGATGAATTCGAAAAGGGTGGGGGGCGGTTCGCCCGGTGCGCGACCAGTCAGATAACGGGAATAGTTCTCAATCCCGTTGCAGACGCCGGTCGCTTCTAGCATCTCGATGTCGAAGTTTGTGCGCTGCTCCAGCCGTTGAGCCTCAAGAAGCTTGCCGTCATTCACCAACTGATCGAGCCGCATCTTGAGCTCTTTCTTGATACTAATGACAGCCTGATTCATCGTGGGGCGCGGCGTGACATAGTGGCTATTTGCATAGATCCGGATGCGCTCGAATGTGCCGGTTTTCTCGCCCGTAAGCGGGTCAAACTCAGTGATTGCCTCCAGCTCTTCCCCAAAGAACGAGAGCCTCCAAGCGCGATCCTCAAGGTGGGCGGGCCAAATCTCAAGGCTGTCTCCCCGCACTCGGAAGCTTCCGCGCTGGAATGCTTGATCGTTGCGGCGGTATTGTTGGGCAACCAGATCCGCCATGACCTTGCGCTGATCGTATTCCTTGCCGGAATAAAGGTCTTGCGTCATAGCGCCGTAAGTCTCAACCGATCCGATGCCGTAGATGCAAGACACCGAAGCCACGATGATCACATCGTCGCGCTCCAAAAGGGCGCGCGTAGCTGAGTGGCGCATCCGATCGATTTGCTCGTTAATCTGGCTTTCTTTTTCGATGTATGTGTCTGAGCGCGCGACGTAAGCTTCCGGCTGATAGTAATCGTAGTAACTGACGAAATATTCGACTGAGTTGTCCGGGAAGAAGCCTTTGAACTCTCCATAGAGTTGGGCGGCAAGGGTCTTGTTCGGAGCAAGGATGATGGCCGGGCGCTGTGTTTCCTCAATCACTTTGGCCATAGTAAAGGTTTTACCCGTGCCGGTGGCCCCCAGCAAAACTTGATCGCGTTCGCCGTCAACCAGACCCTGGGATAGCTCCTTTATCGCGGTTGGCTGATCGCCCGCCGCAGAGAAATCTGTTTGCATCCGAAACACCCGTCCGCCTTCGAGCTTTTCACGCTCCCGCACGTCCCCCTCCGGTGCATGCGTTAAGGCGGGCATTGGTACGGGCATTTGCTCAGGTGAATTGTTGTGCATAGGGATTCCTTGGTTAACCCAAATTTGATCCCTTTTCGTTCGCATTCAAGGGGTGAATTGAATTTGCAGCCTAGGCCGCGAACACCCGCCATTTCTGGGGAGGTTAGCAAGACTGCGGCATCTCTAAGTATATCAAATTAAATGTTTTTCGAATTTCACCTTCCCCGCCCATGCGCGCGCTGCAACTAAGGCGTGTATTTTGAGTTGCACATCTGCCTATGCGTGGGTTAGCCTCAAGTGGCAAGCAGCAATGGTGCCCGGGTCGCGTTCACTCACTCACCCCTCACTCCTCGCGACCTGGGCATCGTGCTTGCCGACCTCGACATGTCTCTCTTCCAAGACGGCGCGCGGGCTGAGATGGGGCGTTTTGCCCTCTCTGGCCCGCGTTGCCATGCTTGCAGGACGTTCGGAAAAAAGCGATATAGGGTCATCGAAGGAGTTAGCGATGCGCGCACGAATTTTCCAACCTGCCCGGACGGCCATGTCTTCGGGCACGGCCAAAACAAAGAATTGGGTTCTGGAGTTTGCTCCGGCGGAGCCACGTTCCGTTGATCCACTTATGGGTTGGACATCGTCTGCAGATACTCAATCGCAGGTAAAGCTGACTTTCCCGACCAAAGAAGCGGCGATAGAATACGCAAAAGATAAAGGTATCGAGGCCGTTGTGCAGGAGCCTAAGAAGCGGCGCGCAAATATCAGGCCCGGTGGCTACGGCGAGAATTTTGCAACCAACCGCCGCGGGTCGTGGACCCACTAAGTTAATGCGATGCGGTAGCATCTCTGGTTCGATCGGGTATTGATGCGGATGTCGCAGCACTGATGCGCTAGCCACGCCGGGCCGGGGTACTTTTTCGAGTATCAAGATAGCATTCCATTGGACCAGATGCGGGACCAAACAGTAAAACTATGTTATTTCGGCGCGCTTTCGCGAAAGCAAGTCAGCGACCAAAAGTAAGACGTGCTTGCTCAACGCGCACCCACAGATTACACGATGAAATTAGGGAGGCTCCCTTAGCTCAACTGGATAGAGCAGTCGACTTCTAATCGACAGGCTGAGGGTTCGAGTCCTTCAGGGAGCGCCCTTTTTTCTTGCTGCCGCACACAACAACACAGTCTCGAATCCGTTGGATTGCTAGCGGCAATTGCCGTCTGTAAAATGACAACAAGATTAACGAGGGGCGATGCGAAGCAGAAACTCAATGGGCTCTCATTGACAAGCAAAAGTACGGCCTATCCGTAAAGGCACTGGCTATCTAAAAAACCGCTCCAATTTTCCAGGGCACAAACTCATTATCTCCATATCCAAAGCGTTCTGAATTTGAGGCTTCGCCAGAAGCAACGTTCAAAAGCTGATCATAGATAGATTGCCCCATGGCTCGCAGGCTCATGCCGTCATCAATTATGGGCCCACAATTGATGTCTATGTCCTTTAGCATGCGTCGATAAAGGTCGCTGTTGGATGACAACTTGACTGAGGGTATTGGCTCGCGCAGAACAGAAGTCGGTAAATGCCTTTTGGGGGATGATGAACCAACCTCTGGAGATATCATCTAAGAGGGCGAGGCTGTGAGTTTTACTTACCCTAGTTAGGCAATCGCGAAAGGGATTTGTTTTGAACCCGAAGACCGCCATGCAGAAGGGCTTTGTTTGGAGCATTCGACCTTAGAGAATACGGTTGTTCCTTCGCTTGATGTCTTGACTTCCCGCAGTGTCCTAATGCGCAGCGAAATGGCAGAAATGTGTGACCGTAAGATTGCGGCTCTGAACATCCTGCCGCCCGATCCACAAAAGGAAGTAGGACGCATGAGCGGAGGGAACCAGCAAAAGGTTCCTTTGGGGAAGTGGATCGAAAAGAACCCTCAGGTCTTGATCCTGGACGAACCCACAGTTGGTGTGGATGTTGGCGCAAAGGCCGAAGTTTTCGCAACGATTCGGGCGCCTCGGGATGAAGGTGCTGCGGTGATTGAGGTGTCATCAAACCTTGAAGAAGTCATGACGCTATCTGACCGCATACTTGTATTCAACAACGGGCGTATCACCGCATCGTTCGACGGTGGAGATGTCGATAACGACACGTTGGTTGACGCCATCGGCGGGGAGGAGGCAGCGTAATGCAAGCCATTGTCAAGAATAACATTGGCGATCTCGTTCTGCCGATCGCGATGATTTTGCTCTGTGCGATCTTTACGATAGCAGAGCCTACTTTTCTATCTGCAGACAATTTCAGCGGTATTGATCTGTCTATTGGGCCGGTCATGGCGCTTGCTGGGTTGGCCGCTTCTGCAATCTATTTTGGAACGGGTTTGCCCGTCGGGTTTGCGATTGCTTTTGGGTTTTTTGGGGGCGGCGTTGTCGGAACCATCAATGGCATCGCAATCGCTGTATTGCGTCTCCCTCCAATCATCATGACTTTGGGTATGCTTTCGATTGTACGAGGTTTTGCGTTGCTCGTGCGCGGCCCAGATCTACACCAAATCAGGGAAGAGCCGTTCTATACGTTCCTTGGCAACGGCCGGCTTGGCGGTTTGCCCATATCCGTCTGGATTTTCCTAGCGTTGACGGTGCTTAAGTACTTGGTTCAAAAGCGGGCCAGCCTTGGCTTGTTGGTTTGATCTATCGGCGATAATGTCCGTGCTGTTTCACTGTCGGGCCGGTCTGTTCCAACTACTGTTTGCCTTGTCTATGCGCTGAGCGGAATGGCGCTGCGATCGAAGGTATGCTCCTTTCCAGTCAGGTTAACACGGCACCTGCAACATACGGTGAATTTGGGACAGAGTTGGATGTTATCGCCGCCGTTGTCTTGGGCGGCGCGAGTTTGATGGGCGGAAAGGGTTCGGTTCTGTGAACCTTTTTTGGGGTCATCCTTTTGGGCATCATAAACAACGGCCGCAATATCCTGAACGTGCCCGTTGATCAGCAATTGATGGTCAAGGGCGCGATCATTGTCGGCCTTATCCGAATGGGCGCGACGTTGAGCCGACCTTATTAAACTGGAAGTCGGCAACCTCTATAAATCTGCTGTTGCAAGATGAAGGTTTTCGGTTTGGTTTGATCAAGTTTTGGGCCACGCACCCGTTGGCCACCGAAGCCATTTTCGGCCAAGATTGTTCTCTTGAGCGGGGGTTATCCCGTTTCGTTTCGAACGCCTTGATTTCCGCTTACATCTGTCCTTGCGGCGATCACAAAGCAAGCAAAGCCGCATTGGGTGCGCCGAAAAGAAATTCCTACGAAGCGAAGGACGGCAGTTAAGAGGCCATTTTGAACAATTCTGCGGAGCGTTTTAACGTCGACTGATTGGAATTACAGTTCGTCGGACATCACATTTAACAGCCTCTAAGCGTCGCATTTCATGGGTCAAAAGTGTTTTTGAGTGAGGTGCTTGACAAGCGCAAACAACATCCGTCTTATTGCATTTGTGCGACGATGCACGCAAAATCACCAAGCGACTCAGCTGGACGTTGACGCCCTTGCGGGTCGCTTTTTTGATTCCTATCACTCAATCTTCCTGCGATATTCAGCGTTCTGACTGACTCTCATCAGGGAGCTTTTTCTATGAAGAACCAACTAGGCACACTGAGCCTCACGACCGCAATCGCACTTACTTCTTCGGCGGCATTCGCTGATGTAAAAGTTGGTGCTATCTTTGATCTGACCGGCGGCCTAAACATCTATGGCATCCAGCAAGACAATGCTTTGGATCTGGCCATCCAAAGCGTCAATGACGCGGGTGGCGTGATCGGCGAACAGGTTAGTGTTGTCGGCTATGACGCGCAGTCTGAGCTATCGAAATACACGCAGTTTGCGCAGACATCCGTGCTGCGTGACGGCATTGCGGCCATGTTTGCAGGACTTACCAGTTCTTCTCGCGAAGCCATCCGGCCAATTTTCCGCAAAGCCAACATCCCGTACTTCTACTCATCGCTTTACGAAGGTGGTGCATGTGATCGTCAGACATTTGTCACCGGGTCATCGGCATCTCAGCAGCTAAGTGTGCTGATTGAATGGGCTGTTGAAAACTATGGCCCCAAAATCTACATCATGGCGCCGGATTATAACTTTGGCACAATCTCCGGTCACTGGATTCACGAGTACGCGGCCCAGAATGGGGCAGAGGTAGTTGGCGAAGACTACCTTGCATTGTCTGTCACAGACTATGCGCCAACCATCCAAAAAATTCAGGCCGCAAGCCCCGACGTCGTCGTCGCTTTGCCAGTTGGTGCGGCGCAGACAGGTTTCCTGGAACAGTTTGCTGCGGCTGGCTTGAAAGAAAATATCGGCGTTGTCTCAACCAACTATGGATCAGGCAACCAGCAGGTTGTGGTGTCGCCGCAAGCCGGCGAAGGCCTTATCTCGGCTATGGGATATTTCCCCTCTGTTGAAAGCGATGCAAATGCCGCGTTCAAGGCCGCTTGGGAAGCCGAGTATGGAACGGACACACCAATTGTGGCCGGCGCCGTTGATGTTTGGAATGCGGTTCACCTCTGGGCTGCAGCCGCTAACAAGGCTGGAACAACGGACAGCGAAGAAGTGATTGCTGCGCTGGAAAGCGGGCTGTCATTTGAAGCACCCAACGGGACTGTGACGCTGGAACCGGGTTCCCACCACCTGCGTCAGGACATCTACATCGCGCGTGGTAACGCAGATCATGGGTTTGAGATTGTTC
>CALKJA010000066.1 GCA_937995865.1 uncultured Paracoccaceae bacterium
CATTCTATCAGCCGCTTGCATGATTTCAGCCCACACCTCAGGCCCGTAGGTATCACGTAAAAAACACTGTAGAGCGCGGTTGATAAGCCCATGCATGCGACAATCCTTAGATTTCGAACATGGATCGCATGGCAAGTTTAAGAATTTCCAAATGCCCGCGGAAATTCGCAAAAGTCAAAGCTAGAAATCAGTCGGTGCACCGCCTTCGGCCTTTCGGCGTTCTACAAAATCGACAAGCTCCTCGCGGATCGCAATATCCATTGGCGGCGCTTCGAAAGTGTTCAAGATCTCTTTAAACTTGTAATGCGCCCGCTCGGCCGTCCATATCCCACCCGCGACTTCCCAGCCTTCAAAGTTGCGCCAGTCAGAGACAAACGGTTGATAGAATGCGCTCTCATAGCGCTGCTGCGTATGTTCGATACCAAAGAAGTGCCCTGCACTTCCCACATCTTTGATCGCATCGATTGCGATATCGTCCGGCCCAGTGGCCGTTATGGCCGGCTCCATGTAACGCTGAATCATCTGAAGAACTTCGCAATCCATGATGAACTTCTCAGGCGATGCAATCAGACCACCCTCAAGCCAGCCCGCCGCATGGTAGACCATGTTGGACCCCGATTGCACGGCAGCCCAAAGGCTATTGGACGTCTCCCACATTGCTTGTCCGTCGGGGACGTTGGCAGCACACACCCCAGATGAGCGAATAGGCAACCCATAAAACCGCCCCATCTGGCCAGTCATCTGAGTCGCGCGCATGTATTCAGGGGTGCCAAAAGCGGGCGCGCCGCTTTTCATATCCACGTTCGAAGTAAAGGTCCCAATCACGCAAGGCACGCCGGGGGCCACGTATTGGAACAGCGCAATCGCGCTAAGCGCTTCGGCGATAGATTGCGCGACGGCGCCCGCCATTGTCACCGGCGCCATTGCCCCGGCAAGTGTGAAGGGCGTAACAACAAGCCCCTGTCCACGACGCGCCAGTCTCAGACATCCATCGATCATGGGAATGTCGTGTTTAAGCGGTGATGTGGAGTTGATGTTGGTGTACATGCGTGGCGTCGCGTCGAATTCATCATGGGTAAGACCACCCGCGATGCGCACCATTTCCATAACGTCTTCAACGCGTTCCGGTCCAAGGCTATAAGCATGCATGACCTTGTCGGTAAGCGTGAGCTTATCGAAAAGCACATCCAAATGGCGCACGCTTGCATGCACATCCACAGGTTCAACAGGATAGCCGCCTGCGAAATGAATACAGTTGAAATACTGGGTCAACTTCAAAAGATTTTGGCATTGCTCGCGCGTGCCGGGTGTTTTCTTGTTCTGCTCAAGGTCCCAGTAATTCGGCGGCGAGGACACATTGCCAAATGTCATGTGTTGCCCGCCTACCGAAATCGTCCGATCCAGGTTTCGGGGTGTGAGTGTAAAACTGTCTGGAGCGCGGGCGACCATCTCCATTACAAAGTCTCGGCCCAACCGGACGGTGTCACCGCTGACACTGCATCCCGCTTGGCGCAGAATTTCACGGCCTTCGGTGTTGTAGAATTCAATGCCGATTTCCTCGAGAATTTGCATCGCGCCATCATGTATAGCGGCAACGCCCTCAGGTCGGAGTGGCTCTGTTGGGTTGTCGGTATTTATTACGTTGCGCCACGGCATTTGGTGGATCGCTGGACCTGATCCGCGTGTGTTGCCTGCATGACCGCCGGAACGGCGACGGCGGCTAGGGGCTGCGGAATCTGTCATAGGGCTCTCCTGAAGCGGTGCGTGGCACTCAGCTTGAGCCTATGAGAAGTCGATCACCTTCCTAAATGCGACGAAATCTGTCGTATTCTCTTTGCGAATGGTAGGGTCAGATGTCCAACCACGCTGGTAGCTCCGAAATTGAGGCCAACACAACATCTGCGTAAGGTGCGAGATCCGCGCGTGTCGCGGGGCCAGTCAGCACACCCACAGCCATCATCCCGGCGGCTTGGGAGGCAAGAAGATCGTGCGTGCTGTCGCCGACCATCGCGACCCGCTCTGGTAAAACCCCTGCGGTTTCGGCAAAGGCCAACAGCGGCCCGGGCCCCGGCTTTGAGCCAAATCCGCTGTCGTAGCCCGCTATAAAATCAAAGCGGTCTGTGACGCAGGCCTGACCCAAATGTGCATACGCTGCAGTCTCAGAATCATTCGTCGCCACACCCAGCTTCAAGCCCGCGCTTTGCAAAGCATCCAACAACGGAGCAAGCGGCGTGACTTCGACCTGCGGTGCAACGGCAGCCAGCGCATCAAGTTTCTTGATCAGAGTTGTGCCATCCCAAGCAGGAAGATCTACAAGCAAGAGCGCTGCAACCTCATCAATCGTCCCTGCAATCGCGGGGCTGTCTGGGGAAAATTGACATGCCGCTAAGTCATAACCGATCGATTGACCAAGCCGCACCGCAAGCGCTTCATCGCCCTCAGCCAACTCACGCATAGCTTTCGCGGCCCATGCGCCCCATGTCGCTTCAAAATCAAAAAGCGTTCCGTCCTTGTCAAACAAGACAGCGTCCATAGGGCACCTCATGTCCAGCTCACCTCACGCCCTCCAGGCAGCGCCCCCCGGGCGATCTGAAGATCCGAATACGGGATCGATTGCGCGTCACATGCTTCAATGACCCATTGATCGTCCATCAGAATGAAGTCCAGCACCGAGCCAAGGAAATCAGGATCTCCGGCCCGCTCACGTAGATCTTCTAAACCGGCGCCTGATGCGCTCATGAAGACGGGCATCAACTCCTCATTGGACGCGAGCCAGCCTAATGCGTCCAAGGCGATTGTTTCCGCTGATTCCTGCTTCATCCATCGATTTCCGTTCAATTGGAAAGGGTTTGTTAACATTTAGCTCGCAAAGGTTACCGGGAATGTAAACCAGTGATGAGGACGCCATGACCGGGCGGGTATTAGTAGTTGATCCTGTAGTAACCACACGCATCGTGTTGAAAGTGAAATTGGCTGCGGCTTGCTTCCGCGTCAGCCATGCCGCCACCATGAAAGATGCGTTAGCCGAAATTGCCCGAGAAGCGCCGGACGTTGTGCTTTGCGAAAATACACTGCCGGATGGTGGCGCCGCGCAGCTTCAAACCAAATTGCGAGGGCAAGACATTCCTGTTATCGCTTTGATGCCTGAAGGGGATAGCCGTGGCCGGATCGCTGCTTTGGCGGCCGGCTTGGGTGATGTGCTCGCACGGCCTTACGATGATCGCACAATCCTTGCCCGGGTACGCAATCTACTGCGCGCGCGAACGGCCCATGATGAACTGCGGATGCGTAGCCATACAGCACAGGCTTTGGGCGCTCCCGTAGGTTTCAACGATGCAGCGACTGGCTTTGCCCCTGCGGCACGCATCGCACTCATGGCCGATACCCGGGAACAAGGGCTTCAATGGAAGTCCGACCTAAGTGACCATGTTAATCATAACATTGATGTGCTTTCCCCCACAGACCTTGCGGGCCCTGTCTCTTCCTCAACGGCCTATGATGCCTATCTGATCGAGATATGCGGGCATTGCGCCGAGCAACGTTTGGATTTTGTTTCAAACCTACGCGCTCGGGCCGATACGCGCCGGGCGGCGATCCTTGCTATCAGCCCTGAGAATGCAGCGTCTGTTGCGATCACCGCGCTGGACATTGGCGCTGGCGATGTGATGGCAACCGGCTTTGAAGGCGAAGAAGTTGCCCTGCGCCTGACGCGCCTGCTTCGCCGAAAATCTTCAGAAACAGCTCTACGCCAATCGCTCGAGGACGGGCTGCTAGCTGCGGTGACGGACCCGCTGACAGGCCTATACAACCGTCGCTATGCGATGCCGTACCTAAGCCGAATGGCCCTGAAAGCCGCCAAGACCGAACGGAGTTTTGCGCTGATGGTGCTTGATCTCGACCATTTCAAGCGTGTGAATGATACCTACGGGCACTGCGTGGGCGATGAGGTGCTTGTAGAATTTGCGGAGCGGCTCAAGGGAAATTTGCGGTCGGTTGATATGATCGGGCGCCTTGGGGGGGAAGAGTTCTTAGTGGCAATGCCTGACACCACTTTGCAGCAAGCCGCAGCCGCAGCTGACCGGATATGCGAGCTGACCTGCTCAGAGAACTTTGCCCGAAACAAAGTGCAGGGCGGCGTAAACGTATCGGTCTCCGTTGGTCTAGCACTTGGGGGGCCAACAGTCGACGCACCTGAGGGTTGGGCCAAAACACCAGTGGAAACGCTGTTATCCAGAGCCGATCAAGCCCTTTATGATGCGAAATCGGCGGGGCGTAACATGGTTCGCGTGTGCAAAACAGCAGCGTGAGCGGCCGAGAACAACCTCATGGCCGTCGGCGCTTTTGGGTTCAACAAAGTGATGAAGAGGCAACTAGACCCCTCAGTTAGTTGCCATTTCGTTGCGAATTTTGCCGGCGTGCTGGGCTAACAATTCGCTCTGCAAGCTCTGCGCGCTCTGCGACCGTCATTTTAGCGATGCGCTCAACCAACAGGGTTTTGGCAAGCTGCAACCGGAATTCAGCTTCACCAAACTGATCATCCAATATGGCCTGCACCGCCTCAATTTCGAACGGATCAGCCGTAAACGCTCCAGCAAGGTCCGCAGTGATTTGCGCAGTTTCTGCGCGGGTGCGTCGCTCTTGCCGAAGCGTTCTGCGCATTTCTTCGCCGAGTCTTTTGCGATCTTCCGGTTGAAATGCCCTCATAACGGGGCCAAGACCCGTTTCCGCCCCACGCGGCGGGCCTCTTCGGTCTTCGTTTACTCCACCAAATACAAGGCCGCTGATCAAAAGACCAACCACAACAAGGTTTAACGCAAGCGACACATAAAGCACCGCACGGGTTGCGGCACTTACCCGCGGTGTCCCTGTTCTGAGCTCATTTTCAGCCATCGATGCTTACTCCTTCAAGCCCGGGCAAATAGTCTGAAAGACCAGTTGAGCCGCTGCCCAAAACAAGATCCGTGTAGGATGTCAGCCCATCTGGCGGGAAAATACCGATCATCAATCCAAGCGCAACAGCTCCGGCCAATCCAGACAAGCCTGCCCAACCGCCGAGCGCCGCACGCAATCCAAGCACTGGTGATGGCGCGGCGCGGCGCGGCGCTTCTTGTGCCTGGTTTTTCGCCTGCTCGGCAGCCGCGTCGGCCAAAATGCGGGCCATCAAATCGCCCGAGGGCAACGGAGCGTTCTTCTGGGCAGCCTCGAACAGCTGTTCCAATGCCGCGTCGGCCACATCTTTGGCCTCAAGCGCCGGACTCACTCTGCTTTTCTCATGGTCAGTCATCACTAAACCCCAGTTCTTCGCTGCGCCCACTCAATGCGGTTTTCAAAGCGCGTTTTCCGCGTGCAGTCAAACTCTCGACCGCCTCCGTGGAGATCTCCATTATCTCAGCAATCTCTGGGTTTTGCAGCCCTTCGATATGGCGCAGCACCACGGCCTGCCGCTGCCGTTCGGGCAATGTGCCCAGCGCCTGTTGAAGCGCATCTATACGCGTCTTGCTTTGCATACGATCGGCCACCGATGGGGCTTCGTCTGCAATTTCAGGCGCTTCATCCAAAGGGCTGCCCCTACGACGGCGCAGTCGATCCACACACATATTGCCCACAACGCGATACAGCCACGTTGTGACCATTGCTTCACCTTGGCGCCACTCCGGTGCAATTTTCCAGAGACGTAACATCGCCTCTTGGGTGATGTCCTCCGCTTCAGCGCGGTCATTGAGCATCCGAAACGCCTGAGCCATCACGCGTGGAGTAAGCCGCACCATAAGGCTGCGGGCGGCGTCAGGATCCCCATTTGCATAGAGCACCAACAACGCTTCATCGCTGATCCTTGGGCTCACCTCAGACATCGCATCCAGCGCCATTACTCCAACCTAACAATTGGACGGGCCTAACCGTTCACAACTGGCCCGTCCATGCTTCAAACACCTTTTGGTTAGCCGCGATTGCCGCCCTTGCGGCCTTTGCGATCACCGCCGCGCTTTTCTTTGGCAGCGGCCATCTCTTCTTCGCTCAGGCCGCCAGACTCGTCAGTATCCAACCGAGAGAACCGCTTTTCCATACGCTCAGACTGGTCTTCTCCATCACGGGTCAATTCGGCACGCTCAAGCGTTCCATTGCCATCCGCGTCCATGCGCTCGATCATCCGATCAATACGACGTTCGGCGCGATCGCTATCACGCTGGGCCAAAAGTTCTTCCGCTGACAAAGAGCCATCGCCATTGGTATCAGCCTCTGCAAATCGCGCATCGGCGCGTGCTTTGCCATAGGCCTGCATTTCAGCGATTGTTACTTCGCCATTTCCATCTGCGTCGAGTTCGCTGAAATCGGCGCGAGGCCCTTCTGAGCGGCCTTGTGCATTTGCTGCTGTTACGCCTGTAAGGCCGATTGTCGCTGCAAGAATGCCTGCAATAACGGGTGTCATTTTCATTTGTCTTGGTCCTAACTATCTGCCCCGACGCACCATGCGGCGGGGATACGAGGTGTCGCGGCGGCCTCAACTCCGACCGTGACATTGAGTAAAACGGAGGCGGTTTGTGTTTCCGTCGCAAAAAACTCAAAAATATTTTCGTCAAACGCCGCTGCGGCGTTTTCGCCCCTTTTCTACAAGGGTTTCTGGGCGTACCCGCACACCATGACAGACAGCGAAAAATCCCATGACCGCCCCGTAAAACCCGCACTTTTGCGCGGTTTTCTGCGTCGCTGCCCGAAATGTGGACAAGGGCATTTGTTTGACGGCTATCTGTCTGTGCATGACGCCTGCCCCGCGTGTGGCGAGCCTATGCATCACCAACGCGCCGATGATGGGCCCGCTTGGCTTACCATGCTGATCGTAGGGCATTTGATGGCGCCGCTTTTGCATGTCTATTTCGTAAAATTCCGTCCCGAGCCACTTGAGCTTTTCGCGTTATTTTCGGTCGGCTGCGTGGCGCTGTCTTTGGCGCTTTTACCGCGACTTAAGGGATTGATGATTGGTTTTCAGTGGTCACGCCGAATGCATGGGTTCTCCGGAAGCTGAGTGATTGCGCGTGCGGGCGCGCCTGTTAGGTTGAGCCGCATGACAAATATTCCCATTCGAGACGCGGCGACTGTGATCGTTCATCGGCTGATCGGCGATCAAGTACATGTCCTTATGGGCCAGCGTGGTGCCAAGGCGGCGTTTATGCCAAACAAGTTTGTGTTTCCCGGCGGTGCCGTGGATCCCGGTGATGCGCAGGTGTCTTTGGCTGGCGATCTTAGCGCGCTCAACACGGATCGCTTAAAGGAAGCGTCGGACAGCGATGTTGCCCATGCTTTGGCCGTTGCCGCTATTCGCGAGCTTTGGGAAGAGACAGGGCTTGCTTTGGGCATTCAGCGTCCGTGGAACGGAGTAGCCGAGGATTGGCAGACTTTTGCCGCGCGCGGGGTTCAACCCTGTGCAGAGGCTCTGCAATTCGTATTTCGCGCAATCACGCCGAAAGGGCGCCCCCGGCGCTTTGATGCGCGTTTTTTTCTTGTGCCATCCTCTGCAATTGCTGGCGATCTTGACGATTTTTCTGCGGCTTCGGACGAGCTGTCTCATTTGCAATGGGTGTCTTTGCAAGAGGCCCGTAGTCTAAACCTGCCATTTATCACAGAGGTCGTCTTGGCGGAAATTGCAACAGCGGACCCACGCGCGGCACCTGCTTCGGTCCCATTCTTTAGCAATAATGATGAAGAAAGCCTGTTTCTGCGGCTCCACGGATCAACTCAGCAAGATCACAAGGATCACGCTAACCGTTAGGGCTGCGATGCCAAAAAGTTCCCGTGCCGTAGACCTTTCTCCAAAGATGAAGGTGGACGCGAGGAAGGAAAAGATCAGTTCGGCTTGACCCAGCGCCTTGACATAAGCTGCTGACTGCAGCCCGAAAGCGGTGAACCAACCCAAAGATCCCAGCATTGAAGTGATCCCAACCAGCCCGGCAATCCGCCACGACCCAATGACCCGGGCAATCTCACCGCGTTCAAAGAGGCTGAGATAAGCGGTCATAATCAACGTTTGCGCGAGCGTAAGTAGGGCAAGCCCAAAAGCCGCCCGCAAGAACACATCCCCGCCTTCAAGGTTTATCGCGGCACCGCGGTATCCCACGGCAGCCACGCCGAACAAGACGCCTGACGCCAGTCCCAGCGCTGTTGCTCGGGTGAGCACCCGCTCACGCCAAGTCCCGTGTTCGGTGGGGTTGTCTGAAAGTGCGAGCACACCAACCAACCCGATCAGAATTGCAATAAAGGCGCCAAGCGAAACGCCCTCGCCCAGAAAGAGCAGCCCAATGAACACAGTCTGAAGAACTTCGGTCTTCTTGAAGGTCACGCCAACCGCGAAGTTGCGATGTTGAAACAGTGCGACTGTGCACATCGTTGCAAGGATTTGTCCGACTGCCCCTGCAAGACCATAGAGCCAGAAGAGCCCCGAAGTTGTCGGCAACTCTAACCCTCGCGCCGCTCCATAGCCCAGCGCAAGCGTTGTGAGCAGCGGCCACGAGTAGAAAAACCGTGAAAATGTTGCGCCCGCCGTGGAGAGCGCCCCTGTACGCAGCCGTTTTTGCAAGACAAATCGAAACGTTTGCGCAAGAGCGGCGAATAGGGTGATTGGGATCCATGCGGCCATGGGCCTGCCTTAACGATCAACGGCTATCTACGCCAGAGCGGGTGCGGCACCGGATCTTTGCGGCGCACAAAATACTGACGAAAAACCGTTGCATAAGACGGGAACACATACCCCCCATTGCGACGCAGATAATGCGCGCGATTGGCACGGAATTTCCCGGGGAGATCATACCAAGGCAGGCCGGGATGCATGTGATGCACGACATGCAGGTTATTATTTAGGAATAAAAGCGCCAGCAGCCCGCGATCTTCGATAATGACTGTCCGCGCGCCGGTGTCTTCGTGGGCCCGGTGTTCAGCATAGGTCCGAATTTTCAGGATCGCCAATGCACCGTAAGCCGCAACGCCAAAGGCCCAGAGCGGTAACGGGCATAAAGAGAGCACCCAAAGAACAACACTAACCATAGGGATATGAAGCGCCCACCCAAGAAAAACTCGCATGTCACAGCGGGCAATCCTGACAGCGTCCGTCTTCATAAAGAGCACCTGACCAATCAGAGGTCCGATTGTGACACGGCCCAGCAGTGTATTGTTGATCCCAAGCAGCCAACGCACATAAGCGGGCAGCGCGTCATAGGTGCCGGGGTCAAAGTAGTTGCTTTCCGGATCATCAAATGGATCGGTCAGACGTGCATCGCGGTGGTGGGCAAGATGGGTATCATAGAACCGCAAATACGGCACAGCCAACGTGAGCGGCCAGCCCAAGATCGCTCCGTTCAGCACCGCATTCCCGGTCGGATGCAAATGGATTGCCTCATGTTGCAGTGATGCATGCAGTGCGATCAGACTCGCGAGTATTGGAATTGCCAACAAAGGGGGTGCCCAAAGCGCCAGAGCAATTCCTCCATAACAAACCACGATCAGAGCCAAAGTCGGCCATTCAATCCCTACTTTAGTGCGGATCTTCACAGTTTGCCCCATGAGATTCCCGCCCAAATGCGTTCATAGACCACGTAGCTCAGCAAACCGGTGATCGTGTTTGTCATAGCGATCAATCCGCCCGCTGGAAGCGAACCTGTCACCACAAATCCGGTTCCGGTCATCATCAGAAAGCCAATAAGTGCCCAAAGCGATGCCTTTACGGCCGTGCGTCTCAAACTGTCCATTTTATCTCCTTGCGGACAAGGTACTGGGACACCCCGCACACTGACAATTCTGGATTGAGTTCACATTTCACTACGTTTGTGATAATTATCACCATATGCATGATAAAAACGGCAAACGTGTCCGCGCGCTTTTGTTCAGGTCCCGCCTGCACGAGGCTATGGGGCACACTAAAGCCACGCAAAGCGGGCTTGCGCGTCAGGCAGGCGTGGATCGTTCCACGATTTCACAGCTCCTAAAAGGCGATGGTACCCGCTTACCCAATGCGCAGTTGATCGCTGAATGTGCTTTAGCCCTAGGGGTAAGCGCAGACTGGTTGCTGGGATTGTCAGACCGGCCTGAGCAAGCCTCTGACCTTGTTGCCGCCGCCATGACCATGACAGAAGCTCCGCGCGCATTGGTCGATGAACAGATCTTCGCGTGGCATCAAGAGGCCGCGGGCTATAAGATCC
Source organism: uncultured Paracoccaceae bacterium (assembly GCA_937995865.1). GTDB lineage: Bacteria > Pseudomonadota > Alphaproteobacteria > Rhodobacterales > Rhodobacteraceae > Shimia_B. Next base: position 10,185 of record CALKJA010000066.1, read on the forward strand.
GCCATGTACCCGCAGACCTCCCAGATATGCTAAAAACGCGTGAGATGCTCAGTTGGGGGTATTCTGCAACCAAGGGCCGCACGACAGATCAAGCAATCGGCGCCAGTCAGGACAGGCTCGACCATATGCGCGCGTCCCGCTCAGATTACGAGATCGCGCTTCCAGTCCATAGCCTGCACGCTTTTGCGCGGGCTGAAGGCATCTATGCAGGTTTGCCACATGACATTAGGGTGGCGCAGCTTGACCATCTTGCTGAGCTCTACGATCAGCTTTACCCATCACTGCGGCTTCACCTCTTTGATGCACGCAAGCTTTTTTCGGCACCGGTTACAATCTTTGGTCCGCTCCTTGCGGTGGTCTATCTTGGGTCAAACTATCTCGCGTTTCGAGACAGCGCGCGTGTGGATACACTGACCCAACATTTCGACCGCCTTGTTCGCCGAACAGTTGTCCCCAGCCGCGATTTCCCCGGATTCATCCAAGACCTACAGGCCGCGCTCTAAATCTTTGGATCAGGGTTCTCTGTGTGCCCATCTACCGCAATCACTTGCCCTGACACGCGCCGCGCCGCATTAGAGCCAAGAAACACGGCCATGTCCGCAATATCCTGTGCCGTAACGAGACTGCGCATAGACACCCCGCCGGCATAGCCCTCATAGATCTGACCCCGGGTCATGCCCTTTGCAGCAGCTTCACGCTCCATCACGCCTTCCATGCGTGGGCCTTCAACGGCACCAGGGCAGATCGCATTGGCCCGGATACCAAATGGGCCAAGTTCCATAGCCACAGTTTTCATCAATCCGATCACCGCCCATTTCGCAGCCGCATACGGGCTCCGGTATGGGTAACCGAAAATCCCAGCGGTTGAGCTGGTAAAGGTTATCGCTCCCCGCCCCGCTTCTTTCATCAGTGGGGCTGCGTATTTGGCGGCAAGGAATGCCCCCTCAAGATTCACAGACACGCAGGCGCGCCAATCCTCCAGCGCCACATCTTCGATCCCGGCCGTTGGTCCCGCGATACCTGCATTTGCGCAGAGCACGTCAAGCGAAGCCACCTCCTCGAAAAGCGCGGCCATGCCATGTTCATCGGCCGCAGAAACCTGCCGCGTGTTCCATGCACTGGGGCAACTCGCCAAAGCCGGCGCGTCTACGTCTGTGGCCCATACGTCAAAACCGGCGCTCGCAAAGCCTTCGCCCATCGCGCGCCCAATTCCGGAAGCGCCGGCCGTAATCAAAACGCGCTTCACTTTACACCAACCGCGCGCCCGGCGCCGTGTGGGCGCGGAAGTGCAACATGCGACCGCGCATAGCCTGACAATTTTTCGGCAACAGCCTCAGAAGGCGCAGACGCGCGCCGAGTCTCAAGACTGACATGGATCAGCATATGCTCGCCCGTCGCCAGCAATCGTTCATCTTCATACATCTCATGCCAAAGATGCATCTTCTTGCCCTCGCCCAACAGAACTTGCGTCACGATCGTAATCTCGTGACCTGCATGGACCTCATCGATATGCCGGATATGCGTCTCGGCAGTGAAGTAGCTTCCACCCAGCGCGATGTAAGTCGCATCACAGCCAATGATTTCCATGAAGCGATCCGTTGCATCGCCAAAGGCCTGCAAATACCGCGCCTCGTTCATGTGACCGTTGTAGTCCACCCAATCGAGCGGAACCACGCGGCGCACCGTTTCTACCGGGCCCGTCCGCTCAGACGGCAGTGGCTTTGGTTCAAAGCGCTGCAAATTCGCCTCATGTGCCCGGATCAATGCCCCTGCCCCCCAATCCTGCGCCTTCAGAGCGCGCATCATAGCAACAAGGTTCTTGTCGCGTATGCGCTCCAACTCGCGGATCGAATAGGCACCAGATTGCGCGTCGGACTGATCTGCAATGGCGTTGACCAGATCGTCAGTCAGTTCTGGGACGTCCATCAGCTTGGTCCATGGCCACTCAAGAGCGGGACCGAATTGCGCGATGAAGTGCTTCATCCCGGCTTCTCCGCCAGCGACACGGTAAGTTTCAAAAAGACCCATCTGCGCCCACCGAATACCAAACCCATATCGGATCGCATCATCGATTTCTTGGGTGGTAGCGATGCCGTCCTTGATTAGCCAAAGCGCCTCCCGCCAAACGGCCTCAAGAAACCGATCTGCAATATGCGCATCAATCTCTTTCTTCAGCACCAATGGATGCATCCCGATCCCGCGCAGAATGTCGGCTACTTGATCGGCGTTGTCATTTGCGCCGGTCATTACAACTTCAACCAAGGGTAGAAGATAGACAGGGTTGAACGGGTGGCACACAACAATCTGCTCTGGCCGGGTCGCGCAGCCCTGAAGCTCAGACGGCTTAAACCCCGAAGTTGACGAACCAAGGACTGCGCCAGCATCGCAATGCTCTTGCAGCGTTTGATACACCTTTTGCTTCAACTCTAACCGCTCCGGCACACTTTCCTGAATCCAAACCGCTCCTGCGACGGCCTCAGACATCTTTTCATGAAAGCTCAACGCCCCTTCGACAGGCAGCGCGCGTTCATAAAGCCCTGGCAAAGACCGCCGGGCATTGTCCAAGACTTCGCCAATCTTGCGTTGGGCTTCCGGATCGGGGTCGAAAACCCGAACATCCCAACCGTTAAGCAAGAACCGCGCGGCCCAGCCGCCGCCAATGACGCCTCCGCCAATGATTGCTGCCGTGGGCATTGATCTCTCCTTCATCTTTCTAAAAATACCTCCGGGGAGGCCATTGGCCGGGGGCGGCGCCCCCAAATACGGGTGGGTGGGCCCACCCACGCCAACAAACTAGCGTGGCGCTTGCTTTGTCAGGCCCAGCTTTTGGCGCACGGCTTCCGGACCGATGACAGAGGCACCCAACCGCTCGATGATTTCAACAGACCGGCTCACAAGCGCCTCATTCGTCGCCAAAACACCGCGATCGAGCATAAGGTTGTCCTCCAGCCCGACCCGCACATTTCCCCCTGCCAAAACAGATGCCGCCACATACGGCATCTGATGACGCCCAAGCGCGAACGCTGAAAACGCCCAATCATCCGGAACGTTGTTTACCATTGCCATAAAGGTGTTGAGATCATCCGGCGCGCCCCAAGGTACCCCCATGCAAAGCTGAACAAGTGCCGGGCTTTCTAAAACGCCGTCTTTGACCAGCTGCCTGGCATACCAAAGATGACCTGTGTCAAATGCCTCAATCTCTGGCTTCACACCAAGCTCGGTCATCATGCGCCCCATTGCTGTCAGCATACCGGGCGTATTGGTCATCACATAGTCCGCTTCAGCGAAGTTCATCGTACCACAATCAAGGGTGCAAATCTCAGGACGGCATTCCGCAATATGAGCGACCCGCTCTGTCGCGCCAATCATATCTGTACCTTCAGCCAGTGGTAGAGGTGCCTCCGCCCCGCCAAACACGATATCACCGCCCATTCCGGCTGTGAGGTTTAGCACAACATCCACGTCCGCCTCACGGACCCGATCAGTAAGTTCGCGGTAAAGCGACAGCTCCCGCGAGGGCGCTCCCGTTTCAGGGTCGCGCACATGGCAATGCACCACTGCTGCCCCGGCTTTGGCTGCCGCAATAGCGCTCTCGGCGATCTCTTTGGGTGAGCGCGGCACATGCGGGCTACGATCCTGTGTCGATCCTGATCCCGTTACAGCACAGGTGATAAACACCTCGCGGTTCATTTCCAGTGGCATAGCGCTCTCCCCGTTTCACCGCAAACTATGGCGCAGCCGCATGTTGAGACCATGCTGTTTGCGCCATAATCATGCGATATCAATAGGGCATTGGATGTGCCTGATGGGTCACATCGATAGCCTTCATCAGCTCTTCACTGACTCCGGTGTCAACCCCTGCAATAATGCGCTCAAGCTGCTCTTGCGTTGTTGCGCCAAAGATCGCGGAACACAGGAAGGGCCGCTTCACTGACCATTCCATCGCCATATGCACCGGATCAACCCCATGCTCTTTGGCCAAGGCAGTATACGCCTCCGCAGCGGTGATCGCACGGTCCGTCCACCGGCCCCCAAGGGTTCCGTTGATGTCTGCTCGGCTTCCGGCGGGCTTATGTCCGCCCGCATACTTGCCGGTGAGAAACCCTGTGGCCAAAGGTGAAAAGCTGAACAGCCCGACGTCCTCAGCCACAGACATCTCAGCCATGTCAGTGTCATAGTGTCGGCACATAAGAGAATACTCATTCTGCACGGACGCCACGCGAGGCAGATTGTTGTCTTCCGACAAACGCAGCCATTGAGCGGTGCCCCAAGCGCTCTCGTTGGATAGGCCGAACGCCCGAATGTTGCCTTTGTCCACTTCCTTTTGCAGCCCCTCAAGACAATCGAACATGTCCGCGCGCACATCTTCGCCGCGCATCCCCGACGGATCGTAAGTCCAATTCTTGCGGAACTGGAACGAGCCTCGATTGGGCCAATGGAATTGGTAGAGGTCGATCACCTCAGTCTGCAGGCGCTTCAAACTGCCTTCCACTGTTGCCGCGATCGTTTTTGAGCTGATCGGCGCTCCGTCGCGCACAAAGCCAATGCCTTCACCAGAATGTTTGGTCGCAAGGATATACTCATTGCGGCGTGCCTTGTTCGCAGCGTTCCATGTGCCGATGATCTCTTCGGTGCGGCCAATGGTTTCCGCTGAGATCGGGTTAACGGGATACATTTCAGCGGTATCAACGAAATTGATACCCGCAGCTAAGGCGGTGTCCATTTGTCGATGTGCATCAGCTTCAGATGTTTGCGTGCCCCAAGTCATCGTACCAAGACAGTATGCACTGACGGTCATGTCAGTACGGCCCAGCGGATTCATTTTCATATCGGATGCTCCTTTGCAGCGCAAAATAACGTTAGCGAAGAGGATGCCAAGCGCATTTGCGAATAAGTGACATCATCACTGGAGGGATTTTATCGCCTTTTGTCACGGCGCTTAACGTACTTGGCGGGAGTTTTGCGCGAGTTGCGTCAAAGAAAACCGGGCCTTGCGCTTTTGCACACAAGGGTCTTGAGGGACCAATCGGCATCATTTCCTATGGCGCAAGGGGCCCCTCAGCCTTATGCGAAGCCCGTCAAAATCTCGTCGAATATGCGGATATAGCTCCCGTCGTTTCGGCAAGAAGATGCTGCCTTCGCCCGCCGCGCCAACCATCGCTCAGCTGTAAGAACAACACCATTGCGCATGTCTCGATCATTTCCAGCCATGTTGGGGCTAAGCCCTTCTCTATTTGCCATCCAACCATTACAGTGGTTAGAAAGCCAATATGTCATACGCAAACAATTATCCTGTTAGGCTCGCAGGTGGCCGGTTGGCCCTTGATCTGATCAACACTGCAGATTGGTCGGCGGATGGCGACGTAGTGCATGAGAAGATCGAAGGCTCTGAAGACATTGGTGTCTGGCTCCGGGCAATGGGACTTTCAAAGGCCGCAGCGCCAACAAGCGCCGAAGAAATAAGAGCGTTCCGCTTTCGTCTCAGGGCGTTTCTGCGTTCATCAGACCGGCCATATCTGACGGTCCTTCAGGACGAGCTGGAAGCGTTGCAACCTTGCTTGGGTGTTGGCGAGCAGCCGCTTACCGTGCTGGCGGTCATGTCCGCCTTCTCGATCGTCGCGGACCCGCGTGAACTTGGCCGCATTAAGACGTGCCCCGGAGATAACTGCGGCTGGATGTTCGTAGATGAAACCCGGAACAGCCGACGAACCTGGTGTCTCATGGAGACGTGCGGCAACCGAGCAAAAGCGGCCCGACACTATCGGAAAGTTCAAGAACAAAGGGTATCTGAATGATCGGTTATACGATGGTCGGCACACGAGATCTGAAGCGCGCAATCAATTTCTACGATCCTCTTTTCAAGGAGATCGGGATAGATAAAGTGTGGCGAGATGAGCAAGTGGCCGCATGGGGCGACGCGCAGGACCCAACCGCACCAAGGTTCTTCACCGGCTACCCCTTCAACGAAATGCAAGCGACTGTCGGAAACGGGGCGATGACTGCGTTCCGGATATCAGACCCATCAAAAATTGACCGGATTCATAAGATCGCAATGAGCAACGGTGGGTCGAATGAGGGTGAACCAGCATTTCGCCCGCAGTATCACGACACTTTCTACGTTACCTATGTTCGCGATCCCGACGGCAACAAACTCGCATTCTTTTGCTACGCCGACAGGCCACATCTGAAGGACACAAAGACGTCCCAAGAGTGATCTTTCGCCCAAGGTGACAGTTGTTCTGCGCCCAAATAGCGACCGGCTTATTCTTGCGAGCTTTGTGGCAAACGGCGGAAACGGCTTCATCGCGCGTCTGGCTTTGATCAGAGTGGACGCGCTGCACAATATCGTGTTTCCGCTTTACAACCGAGCCGAAACCCACACCTAAATCGGTAGGACGCCACCGCTACGCGGCCGGTTGCCTGACCTCTCGCCCGTTTACGGAAAGTCCTATCCATGGGTCCTGAATCTGCTGCCCTTTTCCGACCTCTCGAATTACCGTGCGGGGAAGTTCTGCCAAACCGTTTGGCCAAAGCTGCGATGTCGGATTCCCTTGGCGACGGCGTTGGAAACCCGACGGATGCGCAGAAGCGGCTATATGAGCGTTGGGCCAAAGGTGGGATAGGATTGTCGATCATCGGCGAAGTCCAAGGCAATCCACATTTTGCCGAAAAGCCAGGCAATCTCGTCCTGACAGATGGCGCCGAACTTAATAGCTTCCGAAGCCTTGCAAAAAAGGGATCGGCAGGTGGCACACGTCTTTGGGCGCAATTGGGTCACGCCGGTGCAATGACTTTTACACAAATCGGGTCACCAAAAGGCCCAAGCGCACTTGATTTGCCAGGTCTCACAAGCGCCGCGTTGTCGTTGGCCGAAATCACTGACCTGCCAATGGAATTTGCTCAAACGGCCCGGCAAGCGCAAGATCTAGGCTTTGGCGGCGTTGAAGTGCATGCTGCTCATGGCTTCCTACTGAGCCAGTTTCTCTCACCGCTCTTTAATCATCGAGACGATGCCTATGGCGGGTCCATCGGCAATCGGATGCGTTTGCTATTGGAGGTGATTCAAGCCGTGCGCGAAGCTGTGGGGCCTTCTTTCCCGATAGGCGTGAAGTTGAACTCTACCGATCAACTGAATGGCGGGCTGTCCTCGGAGGATGCGCTCAAGGTTGTGGCTGCACTAGACGAAACATCGGTCGATCTGATCGATATAAGTGGAGGCACGTATTTTCCCGGCGCGGCATCCGCTTCGGATGCCGCCGGGTCCGATGCTTACTTTCTCGATTTCGCAAGAGCCGCACGAGATTGCACGCAAGTGCCGCTCATGGTGACAGGCGGCTTTAAAACCCGCGCACAAGCTATTGAGGCCGTAACGACAGGCGGAGCGGATGTTATCGGCCTCGCTCGCGGTTTGGTGATTGATCCCAATCTACCAAAGCGTTGGCATGACGGCGCCTTTTCACAACAAGGCGATGTCACGTTCCCGCGTTTCGCCAATCCGCCAGAAGGCGGCATCACGGCTTGGTACACCATGCGACTGACAGCGATTGGGGAAGATCGCGAAAAGGCGGATTTAGGTTTGCCAGAAGCTGTGGCAGCTTATGAGGCACGCGATGCCAAACGGTCAGCTTTATGGCGTGCGCGTTTCGGACTCTGAATTCAAGTAACTGAGCGTTGCGGCGTGCGCGCAGTGCTACCT
>CALKJA010000067.1 GCA_937995865.1 uncultured Paracoccaceae bacterium
CCTGATTTGATGAGCAGGTCTGGACTATGTGGCGTTGTGTTGTTGTGCCGTCCGATGAGATTGAATTGGGGGGAGCAGGCAGAATTTAAAACCCTGCAATTGTTCACATAAAGATGTGCATTTTGAGAGGGTTACCGGGTCTTGAAACACCGCAATGTGAGCCATCGTGCAAGCTCGGAGTAGGCCATGTGCACAATTGCGCAATACGCGTCAGATTGGCGTGAATTGTGAGGATTTTGGCTGGGGCGCTCCGAAACGTTTGGATACTTCAATTGCAATAAAGCTCACGTGCGGGCTCAAATGGCTGCAAAATTAATTTTGGTTTGTGAAGAATTTTTAGTGGGAAGCGGGGTTGAAGCGCAGAAATCCGCCTGCGTGATGCAAATTCGAGCAGTTTGCGGCGTTTCAACCCGTCAAAACGCCGGGAAGGGTGCAATTTGGCGCGTTTTCCCCTGCCTCTCGCCTATGCAATGCTTAGGTAGGGGTAACACTCAAAGGAGGATGCTATGCTAAAATTTCTGTTTGGTCAGAAAACCGGGCCCGTGGCCAAGATCGAGACGCAGCGCGAAACGTTTGTGCGTTTGGCTGAAGAGTTGAACGAAGCGATCGCTGCAATGGCTGACAAGCCTGAAATGACGTTGAACCTGAACACAGGTGGGATCGAGTTTAAATTGCCCGATCAGTTTCCGGATGAGGCGCTCGCGTTGCCAGCACCCGTCAAAGAGGAAGAAGAAAAGACGGCTGAAGCCGCCTGACGGCCGGAGCCAGGCGACGCGGTTACATCGAAAAGGATGTGCCGCAACCGCAAGAAGAAGACGCGTTCGGGTTTTCGATAACAAAACGTGCGCCGATCAGATCTTCGCTGAAATCGATCACAGCATCGGCGAGAAAGGGCAGGGAGGTGCTGTCAATCACCACCCGCTCTCCGGCGCCTTCAAGGACCATGTCATCCTCTGCGGGACCTTCATCCAAATCAATCTCGTACTGAAAGCCAGAGCATCCGCCGCCCTCAACCGCGACGCGCAGCACCTTGCCTTGATCGGACGCGCCAATTTCTGACAAGCGTTCAAAGGCGCGCGGTGTAACTTTAGGAGGCAGAGTGAGCATCAGGATCACCAGTGATTTGCATTGCTATCCGCACGATATAAGCAGACACGCGTAACGCACAAGGTTTTGGGAGCCAATGGCAGATGGCAGACCACAAGATTGCACCGTTTGCGTCGGCTCCGGTTGGGTCGCGCGGACGTTTATATAGTGAAGCAGGAAGCGCGCACCGCTCCTGCTTTCAGCGTGATCGCGATCGCATTATCCATTCAAGCGCGTTTCGTCGGCTTAAGCATAAGACTCAGGTTTTTGTAGAAGACGAGGGTGATTATTATCGTACTCGACTGACGCACTCCATTGAAGTGGCGCAGGTCGCGCGCACAATGGCCGGTGATTTGAACCTGAACACCGAACTGACCGAGGCCGTCGCATTGGCTCACGATCTTGGTCATACCCCCTTTGGTCACACGGGCGAAGATGCATTGCATGGGTTGATGGCACCGTATGGTGGCTTTGATCACAATGCGCAGGCTATCCGCATCGTGACGAGGCTAGAAAGGCACTATGCAGAGTTTGACGGGCTTAACCTCACTTGGGAGAGCCTTGAAGGGATCGCCAAGCATAATGGGCCGGTGGGCGGGGATCTGCCCTATGCGCTAAGTGACTATAATACCGTGCATGATCTTGAGCTGCACACCCACGCCAGTGCTGAGGCACAGGTCGCCGCACTTTCTGATGACATTGCCTATAACAATCACGATCTCCATGATGGCTTAAGGGCAGGTCTGTTTACAGATCATGAGATTTGCAGCTTACCGTTGGTTTCACCATGTTTTGAGGCCGTAGACGCGAAATATCCCGGCTTAGATCCAAAGCGTCGCAGGCACGAAGCTTTGCGTCGGGTGTTCGGGGTCATGGTTGAAGACGTTTTGCACACCTCCCGTGGTCTTTTAGAAGAGAGCAAGGCCAAAACAGCGCAAGACATCCGGGATCTGGGCTTCCCTGTGATCTGTTTTTCAGATGGGCTTTGGGCTGATCTTCAGATTTTGCGCAAATTTCTATTTACCCGCATGTATCGCGCCCCAAGCGTTGTAGAAAAGCGCGAAGAGGTCACACAAATTGTCGAAGATCTCTTTCCTTACTACATGCGGCTACCCGAACATCTACCGGGAGCATGGCGGGCGGATATCGCGGCTGCCGCAGACGATATTACGCTTGCGCGGTTGGTTGCAGACTACATCGCCGGAATGACGGACCGTTTTGCAATGCAAGAGCACAAACGCTTGATTGGCTGAGCGTGTGTTGACGCGGCTCCCGCGCATGGTAGAGGAAGCGGCAATCTGAAAGGGAAACCCATGAACCTCTTTGCTCAAACCCGTGATCTTGTTTTGGCCGCTCTTGACGAGTTGGTCGAAGAGCGCGTGCTGCCAGAGGGTTTGGATTTCGCGAATGTAGCGGTTGAACCGCCCCGCGATGCTGCGCACGGTGATATGGCAACGAATGCTGCGATGGTGCTTGCTAAGCTGGCCAAGATGAAACCACGTGATATTGCCGAGGCTTTGGCGCCAAAGTTGACTGCGGCCTCCCAGATCGAGAGCGCGGAAGTTGCGGGTCCGGGATTTCTCAATCTGCGGCTTGCGCATGGCAGCTGGACAAAAATCGTGGAGGCTGTCCTCACGGACAGCCGCTTTGGTCGTTCGGATTTAGGGCAAGGTGCGAAGGTTAACGTTGAATATGTCTCAGCCAACCCGACTGGCCCGCTCCATGTCGGCCACACGCGCGGTGCCGTCTTTGGGGATGCGTTGGCGTCACTTCTGGATTACGCGGGCTATGACGTCACGCGTGAATACTACATCTCTGATGGTGGTGCTCAGGTAGATGTCCTCGCTCGGTCTGTGTATCTGCGGTATTTGGAGGCTCACGGGCAAGAAGTCGCTTTCGAAGATGGTACTTATCCTGGCGATTACCTGATCGCCGTTGGCGCTGCGCTTAAGGATAAGGTTGGAGATGCCTATCTGGACAAAGGCGAACAGTACTGGCTTTCAGAGATCCGGGATTTCGCCACCGAGGCGATGATGGATCTTATCCGCCATGACCTAAAGTTGCTTGGCGTTCAGATGGATACTTTCTTTTCTGAAAAGTCGCTTTATGGCACCGGGCTGATTGAGTCCGCGATCAAAAGCCTTGATATCAAGGGATTGATTTATAATGGCGTGCTTGAGCCACCCAAGGGAAAGAAGCCCGAAGATTGGGAGCCGCGCGAACAAACGCTTTTCAAGAGCACCGAACATGGCGATGACGTAGACCGCCCGATCAAAAAATCGGATGGAGCTTGGACCTATTTCGCCCCGGACATTGCCTATCATTATGACAAGGTGCAGCGCGACTACGATATGCTGATCGACGTGTTCGGCGCCGATCACGGTGGATATGTTAAGCGGATGAAAGCAGCCGTGTCAGCTCTATCTGATGGTAAGACACCGTTGGATATCAAACTAACACAGCTGGTTAAGCTCCTCCAAAACGGTGAGCCATTAAAGATGTCCAAGCGAGCGGGTACATTTGTGACCGCCGCGGACGTTGTAGATATGGTTGGGCGCGACGCGATCCGCTTTACGATGCTCACCCGCAAGAACGACGCGCCTTTGGACTTTGACGTAGATGTTGTGCGGCAAACCAACAACGATAACCCGGTGTTTTATGTCCAATATGCGCATGCCCGTGTGCAATCTGTGATTGCAAAGGCGCAAGCTGAGGGGATGGACATGTCCGATGCTGCGTTGGCGCAGGCCGCAAGGCTGGATCACGATGCCGATGTTGCCGTGGCCAAAAAGCTTGCTGAATGGCCACGCCTTGTTGAGATCGCTGCTAAAACCAATGAACCTCACAAGATCGCGTTTTATCTCTCTGAGCTAACCGCAAAGTTCAACACGCGGTACTCAATGGGGCGCGATAGCGACGATATGAAGTTCTTGCAGATCGGCAACACTTCCGAATCACAGGCGAAAATCGCTCTGATCCGCGCCGTTGCCGTTGTTTTATCTGCAGGATTGGGTATTCTTGGAGTGAGTGCTCCAGACGAAATGCGTTGAATAATAAGCGCGACCTAAAAATTCGCCGGGGCCGAGGCAGAGTTCAAGAGACCATCGGGAGCAATCCCGGGGCAGTGAGGCTGACATGGCAGAAGCGGATTATGGGGCCCATGCGGGCACCTACGGGCAGGCGGATTCCGCGCCCAATTATGCGTTGGGTGCGGGTGCATTTATCAACATTCTCGGTGGTGTGCTCTCCCTTGCGTTGATCGCAGGCGTTTTGGTCTGGGGGTATCAAATTCTTGCCCGTGACGTGAGTGGTGTTCCGGTCGTGCAGGCCCTTGATGATCCAATGCGTCGGGCGCCGGATGATCCCGGCGGACGTCAAGCGGCCCATCAGGGCCTTGCGGTTAACGAAGTGGCCGCCGTGGGCACAGTAAGTGCGCCACGTGATCGCCTTGTTCTTGCTCCGCCGGCTCTCTCCCTCACGGATGAAGATGCACCAAGCTCGGTTTTGGCTTCCGCTCCCGCACCCGACACCGCGCCAGAAATCGCACTAGGTAGCACGTCCGTTTCTGTAACGACTTTAAGTGAAAACGCGACCGAAGCCGATATTCTCGCACTGGCAGAGCAATTGACAGCGTCCGCACAGCCACTTACGCAACTCACGCCATTGCCAGAAACACCGCATGAACCCGCACCAGTCATCGCTGAAGTTGCCGTTCCAACTGGCCCAGGACTAGCCCAATCGCTCCGGCCACGTGCGCGGCCAGCCGTGTTCAACAGAGCGGTTGAGCCGGCTGCAGTCCAAGCCTCCTTTGACATTGAGATTGCACCTTCAAGTATTCCTGCCGGAACACGGCTTGTGCAGCTTGGCGCGTTTGATAGCGCGGAAGTGGCCCGCAGCGAGTGGGACCGTCTGAATGGCCGCTTCGGGGATTATATGGCTGGCAAGAAGCGTGTTGTGCAACAAGCAACCAAGGCTGGACGCACGTTTTACCGGCTGCGCGTGCACGGGTTCACTGATGTCGCTGACGCCCGTCGCTTTTGCACTGCACTGGTGGCTCAGAATGCGGCCTGCATCCCCGTCCTGACAGAGTAGCTATGTCAGGCGCGTATATCCTCGGTTGTGCCGGGCTGGAACTGACCCGTGATGAGGCGCGCTTCTTCTCTGAAGCGCGTCCTTTTGGATTTATCCTTTTTGATCGCAATATCGAGAACAAGGTTCAGGTGAAAAATCTGGCATTAGCCTTGCGGGACGCTGTTGGATGGCATGCGCCGATATTGATCGATCAAGAAGGAGGGCGCGTTCAACGGATGTGGCCGCCGATTTGGACACAACATTTGCCAGCGCTTGATTTATGCGAGGCGGCCAGTGATCCGGTTCGCGCCATGTACCTACGGGGGCGTTTGATTGCGGCTGAATTGTTTGAGATTGGCATCGACGTGAACTGTGCGCCATTGGGCGATATCGCTGAAGATGCAACTCACCCGCGGCTTCTCAATCGGTGCTATGGGCGCACGGCTCAAGAGGTCTCAGACCGTGCGCGTGCGCTTGCCAAGGGGCAAGCCGATGGCGGGGTGCTGTCTGTGCTGAAACATATTCCAGGTCACGGGCAATCGACAAAGGACAGCCACATTGATTTGCCCGTTGTCACGGCCGCCGCAGCGGCGTTGGACGCGCGCGACTTCAAGCCATTTAAAGCGCTTAACGACATTCCGATGGCTATGACGGCGCATCTTGTTTTTCCAGCTTTTGACGCGGTTCGCCCTGCGACGACCTCGCCAGTAATGCATCGCGTCATTCGGGAAGAGATCGGTTTCGGTGGGCTGCTCATGACAGATGATCTCAGTATGGAAGCGCTGAGCGGATCGGTGAGCGACCGCGCCAAAGCCGCATTGGAAGCAGGCTGTGACGCTATATTGCATTGCAACGGTGACCTTGAGGAAATGCGAGCGGTTGCGGCTTTTGGCGCGATGACACCACAAGCTCAAGCACGTGCAGACGCCGCAATCGCAGCGCGGCAGGCCCCAGATGATATTGACATCGCTGCTCTTGCCGCAGAGGCTCAGTCGCTATTGAAGGGGCCCGTGCATGAGTGACAACAACAGCATTCTTGAGACGTCCGTCGCAGAGCGGTTGGCCTCTGAAGCTTTGATTGTCGATGTGGATGGCTACGAAGGGCCGCTTGACCTGCTATTGACCCTGTCACGCACCCAAAAAGTTGATCTGCGCAAGATTTCAGTTCTGCAACTCGCCGAGCAATATTTGGAGTTTGTGGAGAAGGCCAAGGAGCTCAGGATTGAGTTGGCCGCGGACTATCTTGTTATGGCCGCGTGGCTTGCGTTCCTTAAGTCGCGGCTTTTGTTACCTCCAGACCCAAAAGAAGAGGGACCGTCTGGCGAAGAGCTTGCTGCGCATTTGGCGTTCCAGCTTGAGAGGTTGGCGGCTATGCGGGATGCTTCAGCGCGTCTCATGGGGCGCGATCGGTTGGCACGTGATTTCTTTGCCCGCGGTGTGACAGAAGACGTCACGCGCATTCGGAAGGTCACCTACACGGCCAATATCCTTGACCTCATGCAAGCCTATTCGCGCATTCGAACAAAAGATGAGTTTCGCCCGCTATCCTTTGAGTCGCGCGATAGCATTTTGACAATGGAGCAGGCGCTGGATCGAATGCGCGGATTGATCGGGTTTTCCGGTGAATGGACCGATATCATGAGCTATCTGCCTGAAGACTGGGCCGGAGATCCCAAGCGCCGACGCTCTGCGACGGCGTCGACCTTTGCGGCGACGCTCGAACTGGCTAAAGAAGGCAAGCTAGAGATCCGGCAGCATGAGACCTTTGCGCCGCTTCAAATTCGCAAACGGGAGCCGCAAGGTGACTGAAGAGAACGAAAGCCTCTTTGAAGCGCCGCCCATGGGCGAACAAGAACGTATGGTTGAGGCAATTTTGTTTGCGAGTGCCGATCCTGTTACGATCCGCGATCTTGCAGGACGCATGCCACATGGTTCTGAACCCGCTGAAGCCCTTGTGCATCTGCGCAAACGATACGAGGGCAGGGGCGTGCGTGTTGTTAAGGTTGGGGATGCCTGGGCGATCCGCACAGCACCCGATCTTGGCTTTCTCATGCAAAAGGAGACGGTTGAGACCCGAAAACTGTCCCGTGCGGCCATCGAAACACTGGCTATTGTTGCATATCATCAGCCTGTGACCCGTGCTGAGATCGAAGAAATTCGCGGGGTCAGCGTGTCCCGAGGGACGATTGATCAACTGTTGGAACTGGATTGGATAAAACTTGGGAGGCGCCGTATGACTCCCGGCCGCCCTGTTACTTTTGTGGTCACTGAAGCGTTCCTTGACCATTTTGGGCTTGAGTCCGCGCGTGACTTACCCGGCCTCAAAGAACTTCGACAGGCCGGTCTATTGGATAACCGCCCCCCGCCGGGGAGCGATTTGCCGGAAACCGAAGCCGGTGACGACGACCAAGTTGACCTTTTTCAAGCTGAATCGGACGACGCGTACCTTGAAGATGACATAATTGATGACGATATGTAGCTTGAGATTACTAAGTCGAACACAATGAAGATGAGGCAGAGCAATGAACCAGATTGTGAACATTATAATGCGCGTCTTGATGCGCAAAGTGATCTCCAGAGGGATCGACAAGGGGTTTGATATGGCCTCTGGCCGTAAAAAGGGTAATCAAAACTCTGGGCACGGCGTTAGTGACGAAGACCGCGCTGAAATGGAAGCGATGAAAAACAAACAACGCCAAACAAAGCAGGCGATGAAAGTCACTCGGCGGATGGGCAAATTCTAAGCGCGAAAATGCTTAGAGAGCTTTAAGCCTTGTCCTTGATAGTTTGATGCCATTTCCGCCCCGTAGAGCAACGCGGGGCGCTCTGACATGTGTTCATAAACCAAACGCCCAACAATCTGTCCGTGCTCCAGCACAAACGGTGCTTCGTGACAACGCACCTCAAGCACGCCTCGCGAGCCTGCGCCCCCTGCCTCGGCATAGCCGAACCCGGGATCGAAGAAGCCAGCATAGTGGACACGGAACTCACCAACCATTGCGAGATAAGGGGCCATTTCAGCGGCATATGACGGCGGAATGGTGACGGCTTCGCGGCTGACCAGTATGTAGAACGCCCCCGGATCAAGGATAATCCGGCCATCGGATGTCCGGATCTCTTCCCAATACTCAGCCCGATCATAGTGACCAATGAGATCAAGATCGATGACGCCCGTATGCGGCTTGGCGCGAAAACCAACGAGCGTTCCATTCGCGGGTTCAAGATCGACAGAGAAGCCTAAACCGTCAGCAATAGTCGCCGGGCCATTCACCAATGCTGTGCTCGCATGCAGATCACGCAAAGCGGCGTCATTGAGCACTGATTGCCCCTTACGGAACCGAATCTGATTAAGACGCATGCCGGGGCGGACCAAAACCGAAAAAGAACGCGGGCAAATTTCTGCATAAAGAGGCCCAGAATAGCCGTGGGTGATCCGATCAAATTCGACGCCTCCATCGATGATCGTGCGGGTCAGAAGATCAAGCCTGCCGGTTGAGCTTTTGGCGTTTGCAACGGCTTGAATGCCCGATGGCAGAGCCAAGCGTTCCATTAGAGGAACTACGTAGACGCATCCTTTCTCCAAAACCGCTCCTGCGGTTAGATCCACCTCATGCATCACAAAATCGCTTAGCCGGTCGGCAACGCTGCGTCCTTCTCCAGCAAGAAAGGAGGCCCGCACACGGTACGCTTTGGTTCCCAGCCGGAGGTCTAAAGATGCCGGTTGAATCTGAGCAGAGATAATAGGCTCATCAGCACCGATGACTTCGTCTGCGATCATCGTCTCGAGCGTTTGGCTGGGTAACACGCCCTGTGTTGTGGTCTCGATCATGATGTCCTTCCAAATAGTAAAAACGCCCGTGATGCAGGTGCATCCGGGCGTTTTGACATGGTCGGGCTAGCAGGACTCGAACCTGCGACCTTCCGTCCCCCAGACGGACGCGCTACCAGGCTGCGCCATAGCCCGACTGACGACGTCATATAGCCAAATTCAAACATCGCACAACCCTGAAATCACGAACAGAGC
>CALKJA010000068.1 GCA_937995865.1 uncultured Paracoccaceae bacterium
CATCGGATGTGTCAGCGCATAAAAGAAATTGTAATACGCCAGAGCGAAGTTCTGAAAAAACCAGCCAATCGCCTCCATGACGGTCCCCCTTGTCATTATTGTGATCCCGCACAAAGCGGCGTCACAAGAGCTTTTCAAAAACTCTTGGCAAAACCCGGCACACGGGCCTCGCGATGTGTTTTGGACAAACTCTTGCACCGGGTTGCCAGCATAACGCCTAGACCCAGATCAAAAGAAAGCGCGCCGCCCGGAGGTCCCTCCAGGCGGCGCGAGGCCGTTTAGCCGTTGGCCAGAACGCGGTTCCGCTGAGCTACAAACTCACCGTCCGATTTCAGGATCCAGTCGGACGACTTCGCCAGCGACGCATCAAAGGACGCGCGGATTTTGGCAAAGAGTTCGTCGCCCATGTTTTCGTCGAGCACTTCTTTCGAAGCCGCGCCAAACGCATCCCAAACATCGTCAGAGAATTGAAGCGTCTGTACACCCTGCGCCTGCAGGCGGGCCAAAGCACCACCGTTATTGGCCAATGTGTTGGAAAGCTGCCAATGCGTTGTGGCTTTGGCGGCATTGTCGATGATGGCCTGATGCTTAGGCTCAAGCGATTCCCAAACATCCAAGTTCATACCTGCGCTGAGGCCCGAACCTGGCTCGTGGAAACCAGCTGTGTAGTAGACTTTTGCGACTTCTTGGAAGCCCGCGCGTTCGTCTGCGAATGGGCCAACCCACTCAAGACCGTCCAGCGCGCCAGAAGACAGCGCCTGATACAGCTCACCGCCGGGGATGTTCTGAACAGAAACGCCAAGCTTGCCCAGCACCTGACCACCCAAACCGGGCATACGGAAGCGGAGACCCGCCAGATCATCAGCAGAATTGATTTCCTTACGGAACCAACCACCAGACTGCGAACCGGAGTTACCTGCTTGGAATGACTTCAGGCCAAAGATCGAGCCCAATTCATCATGCAGCTCTTGGCCGCCATCATGGTAGTACCAGTTGGTCAGCTCCTGCGCAGTCGCACCGAACGGAACGGCTGTGAAGAACGCGTACCCTGGGTGCTGACCGATGAAGTAATAGTCAGCAGAGTGATAGATATCTGCTTGGCCGGACGACACAGCGTCAAACACTTCAAAAGCGCCGACCAGCTCGCCGGGGGCTTTTTTCTCGATGACCAGCTCGCCGCCAGACATGGCATTCACAGCTTCGTTGAAATACGTAGCCGCGTCATCAAGGACGGCAAAACCGCGTGGCCAGGATGTGACCATTGTCAGAGTGCGCGCGTGGCCGCCCGCGATTGCCGGGGCCGCAAGCGTGGCCGTGGCGGCAGCAGTTGCCCCACCAAGGGCCGATGTTTTTAGAAATGAACGACGATCCATAATTTTCCTCCCAAAGACCCCTTAAGCAAACATTATGCCCGGGGCTGATCGTTGCAGGTGTCGCGGATCCTAACCTGACGCCGCGGGGGCGCAATACCCAGCACTACGTAGAAGATGGCAGATTCTGTTCATTGTTAGGGCCAACATCCACAAAACCTATGGTTGGCGATTAGAAAACGGCGCGCTGATCGCCCGAATGTTGCGCCGTTGGCCTTTCTCAGGCAAACCTAAAGACCATGTCGATCCTGCCCCATTCTCTTACGTTGTCTTACGCTCAAAAGCTGGTTTTTCTGGCTGCCGTGCCTTTGGTTCTGGCAGTGTCGCTTATGGCGGTGCTTGTGACCAACCAGTCGCGTGCGCTTGCGGAACGCGAGATTCAAGCGCTGGAGCAAGAGTTGCTAGAAGCCAAGAAGGCAGAGCTTCGCAACTATGTCACGCTCGCGCGGAACTCGTTCTTTTGGACCTATGGCAACCGCGCACCGGATGACCAAGATGCAAAAAACCGTGTGACCCAGATCCTTTCTGCGATGATCTATGGGGATGATGGGTTCTATTTCGTTTATGATTATGACGGTCAGGTTATTGTCTCTCCCCGCCAAACGCATCTGATCGGTCAAAATCTGACTGGCCTCTCAGACAGTGCTGGCACTGACATCACCAATACACTGATCGATGTGGCGCGCTCTGGCGCGGGCTACCATACCTTTCTATGGACGAAACCCTCGACCGGGGAAGAAGCACAGATGGTTGCGTATGTCACCGCGCTTGGAAGCTGGCAGTGGGTGATGGGCACTGGGGTTTTTATTGATGATGTGCTGGATACCGTTGCTGCTGCACGTGCGGATATGGAAGCGCGCATCGACCGTACATTTCTGCAGATTGGCGGGATCTCGTTTTTGGCGCTGCTTTTGGTTTTCTTGTCCGGAGTGTTCATTACCATCCGCGAGCAACGCCGGGCCGACGTAAAGCTCAAAGCGCTGACACAGAGGGTTTTTGATACGCAAGAAGAAGAGCGGGGGCGCGTGGCCCGCGAATTGCATGACGGGATCAGTCAGATCCTCGTGTCAGTTCGATATACGCTTGAGATCGCAAGGCGCCGATTGGCCAAAGGCGATGCACGGGCGTCAGGAAATATCGACATGGGCATTGATGCCCTTGGCGGCGCTATTCAAGAGGTACGCAGGATCTCCCGCGATCTGCGGCCCGGTGTGCTGGATGACCTTGGCCTTGGCCCTGCCCTCAAGGCGTTGGCCGAGGATTTTGGGCAACGAAACAACATGAGCGTTGAATTTAAATCCGTGGTGTTCCGCAATCTGCTTGATGAGGATTCCAAGATCGCGCTTTTCCGTGTGGCACAAGAGGCGCTTACGAACATCGAACGGCATTCCGGCGCGACGCATGTCTCGCTTTCTCTTTCGGGATCACGTCGTGGTGCAGAAATGAGAATTGCAGATAATGGGCGCGGTCTGCCTGCTCCAGACCGGACATCCAACCCACGCGCCGGTCTGGGTTTGCGCAACATGTCCGAACGGATCGAAAAGCTGAATGGGACCCTGAATGTCATCAGCCCAGGCGAAAATAATGGGACCGTGATCCAAGCCCGCGTACCCTTGTCTCACATGCTTGCACCTCAAGAAGCGCAAGCCTTGGAACGCGATGCTGTGGAGCCACGAAAGGGAGCCGCATGACCATACGTGTTTTGATTGTTGATGATCATCCAATGGTCGCGGATGGGATCGAAGCGATCCTGGAGACCCATGACGATATCGATGTGGTCGGCGTCTTACGGTCAGGCCGTGCTGCTGTTGACCAGGCGCCTGCAATGCGGCCCGATGTCATCTTAATGGACCTGAATATGCCCGAGCTTTCGGGGCTTGCTGCAACAGAACTGATCCTTGAACAGCACCCAGAGACCCGTATCCTTATCCTTTCGATGCACGACAGCCCTGAATATATCTCAAGCGCCCTAAGCCACGGCGCGCGCGGATATGTGCTCAAGGACGTCCCAACTGATGAGATCAAAATCGCAATAGATACGGTGATGGCTGGGCGCACGTACCTGTGCACGGGCGCAGAAGGTGCGATTACGACCGAAACAAATGACGGCCGTGAGCCGCTCACCAATCGGGAACAGACGATCCTTCTTGAGCTGGCCCAAGGGAAATCCAACAAGGACGTTGCCGACACGCTCAACATCTCAGTACGGACAGTTGAAACGCATCGCAAAAACATCAAGCGCAAACTGGGGATCAGCTCGACGGCTGGCCTCACCCGCTACGCGATGGAACATGGCGTTTTACAAGGAACGGGCGTCCGGCTGTAACCATCCTCAAAGACTATGCGCGTGGTTCAAATTTGCTGCATCCGTCTCTTTGAGTTGGATCAGTAGGCCACTCCATTCGAGCACGGCCTCGCTGTCCCTTTGGCTAAGAAAGAGCAGCGCCCTTACGGGAGAAGACACCTTCTCCGAAAGCGCCGCCATAAATCGGATCTTCGCCATAAGGTCCTTTTGCGATTGCCACAGGATCAAACGCCCGCTTCGGTTTGACAATCCTGAGGCAAAAAACCACAGCATCGAGAATTAACGGCAAGAAATCGGGCGCTCCTTGAAACTTTCGAAAAGAAAATCGCATGCGCACGCATCTTTTGTCAGAAAAGCCGGTTGACCCTCTCGCGTCACCCTCATATGGTCGCGCTCGCACGGAGGATAAGATGAACAACCTAGTCATCAATGTAGTAGGAACGCGCATGGGCCGGTAACGGAACACCATAACGGTACCCCATGCGCCCCCAGGAAACCTCCGGGGGCTTTTTTTTGGCCAAACACAGGGTTTGGCAACACGAGTGGAGAGAAAAATGGCACAGACAATGACCGGTGCGAAAATGGTGGTTCAAGCTCTGAAGGATCAGGGTGTGGACGTCGTCTTCGGATATCCCGGAGGCGCTGTGCTACCGATTTATGACGAGGTGTTTCAACAAAACGACATTCAGCACATTCTCGTCCGCCACGAACAAGGCGCGGTTCATGCCGCAGAGGGCTATGCCCGTTCAACAGGTAAGCCGGGTGTTGTCCTGGTTACATCTGGGCCCGGTGCCACAAATGCAGTGACCGGTCTCACAGACGCTTTGATGGATAGCATCCCTCTTGTGGTTTTGACCGGTCAAGTGCCAACATTCATGATCGGTTCGGACGCGTTCCAAGAAGCAGATACCGTAGGAATTACGCGCCCGTGCACCAAGCATAATTGGTTGGTGAAAGAAACGGACACGCTGCCCAAAGTGCTGCACGAGGCCTTTCACGTTGCAACGTCGGGCCGGCCCGGTCCTGTGCTGATCGATATCCCCAAAGATATCCAGTTCGCCTCGGGCACCTATACCCCACCCTCCAAGGTGAAGTCGCATTACAGCCCACAGGTTAAGGGCGATATCGAAGGTATCACGGATCTCGTGTCAGCGCTTGAAAAGGCTGAACGCCCGGTATTCTACACAGGCGGCGGCGTCATCAATTCAGGTGATGCGGCTAGCCAGCTCTTGCGCGAGTTGGTGGATGCCACGGGCATTCCAATCACGTCGACTTTGATGGGTCTGGGCTGCTACCCGGCTTCCGGCAAAAATTGGTTGGGCATGCTGGGCATGCATGGGCTCTATGAAGCCAATCTGGCGATGCATGATTGCGATCTGATGATCAACATCGGCGCACGTTTTGATGACCGTATCACAGGCCGCATTGATGCGTTTTCGCCAAAATCAAAGAAAGCTCATATCGATATCGATCCGTCCTCGATCAACAAAGTGATCAAGGTTGATATCCCGATCTTGGGTGACATTGCCCATGTCCTTGAAGATGTGCTGAAGGTTTGGAAATCCCGTGGCCGCAAGACGAATACCGAGGCGATGGTTAAATGGTGGAAGCAGATCGAAGCATGGAAAGCGATCCGTTGTTTGGATTTCACAAACAGCCAAAAGACGATCAAACCGCAATACGCGTTAGAGCGGCTTGAAGCGCTGACTAAGGATCGCTCTGCAGACCGCTATATCACCACAGAAGTGGGTCAGCACCAGATGTGGGCGGCGCAGTATCTGAACTTTGAACATCCGAACCAATGGATGACCTCAGGCGGGTTGGGCACAATGGGATATGGCTTTCCTGCGTCTATCGGCGTGCAGATTGCCCATCCCGAGGCATTGGTGATCAATGTTGCAGGTGAAGCGTCTTGGCTGATGAACATGCAAGAGATGGGCACAGCCGTGCAATATCGCCTTCCGGTCAAACAGTTCATTCTCAATAACGAACGCATGGGTATGGTCCGCCAATGGCAGGATCTGCTGCACGGCGGCCGGTTCTCGCATAGCTGGTCCGAAGCCCTGCCCGATTTCGTAAAACTTGCTGAGGCTTATGGCGCCAAGGGCATCATCTGCAGTGATCCTGCGGATTTGGATGATGCGATTATGGAAATGATCAATCATGACGGACCGGTCATTTTTGATTGCTTGGTCGAAAAGCACGAGAATTGCTTCCCAATGATCCCATCCGGGAAAGCTCATAATGAGATGCTTTTGGGTGATGCCTCCACTGAGGATGCGATCGACGCCAAAGGGAGCGTTATGGTCTAACGCTCCTTTGCGAAGACCCTTGAACAACACCTTTCAGCGAAGTGGCGCGTCTTACCTGCGCTTCGCTGAAAACCAAAAGTGAAGGCCCATTACAAAAGGGTCTTTTGGCCGGAAGGAAAAACGATGTCCCCGCTAAAAATAAAAAAAGGCGCTAACAGCCATTCAGCCTATAATCTACGGCCCGCCTTTTCGGACGTCGAAGAGCGGCACACGCTTGCGGTGATTGTCGAAAACGAACCGGGCGTTCTGGCGCGCGTGATCGGGCTTTTCTCCGGGCGCGGCTACAATATCGAAAGCCTGACCGTGGCTGAGGTAGACCACACCGGTCACCGCTCGCGCATCACAATTGTCACAACCGGCACGCCACAGATCATCGCGCAGATTATTGCGCAACTTGGCCGCAATGTCAGCGTTCATAAAGTCCATGACCTAACGGTTGAAGGGCCAGCTGTAGAACGCGAATTGGCGCTCCTAAAAGTGTCTGGCAAGGGCGACAAACGCGTCGAAGCTTTGCGACTGGCAGATATCTTTCGCGCCGCAGTTGTGGACAGCACCCTTGAGAGTTTTGTGTTTGAGATCACGGGTGCGCCCGAGAAGATTGACGCATTTGCAGAGCTTATGCGCCCTCTAGGTCTGGAAGAGGTTGCGCGCACAGGTGTAGCAGCCCTTGCGCGGGGCGCTGTCTGACAAGGCCGCGCATAACGCGATTGTAAGGCTCTAGGGCGGCCGATCCGCCGTCGCTGTAAGACATATCCGTGTCGTGAAATATCGCCCAGCTTAGCGAAACCTGCACTATTCTATGGGGGTAAACACTGCACGGAGTGACCCCAATGGCCCGAGATCTGGACTATTCCGCCCTTGACGCAGTCCGCCGTCCCATAGAGTCAGCCAATGGGCTCCCCAACGCGCATTACACTGACCCTGACGTGTTCAAGACTGAAGCAAAGGCCGTTTTGCTTGATACTTGGGCGGGGCTTGGCGTGAGCGCGGATGTGCCGGAACCGGGTGATGCGGCACCTTTGGAATTCATGGGAATCCCGCTCCTTCTTTTGCGGGACAAAGACGGCGACGTCCGCGTTTTCCAGAACATTTGCCGACACCGTGGCATGATCCTTGTCACAGAGCCGCGCAAGATCGAAGGTGCAATCCGATGCCCCTATCATTCATGGTGCTATTCCACCCAAGGTAAGTTGGTCAGCACCCCCCATGTGGGCGGCCCCGGATACAACACGCATGAGCAAATAGACAAATCAACGCTTGGCCTGATCGAGGTGCGCTCGCACATTTGGCGCGACGTGGTGTTTGTCAACATTTCCGGTACGGCAGAGCCATTTGAGGACGTTCATGCAGGGCTGATTTCCCGCTGGGCCGAGTTTGATAAGCCTTTGCATCATGGCGGTCCCGAGAGCAAATTTGCTTTGGACGTGCAGACAAATTGGAAACTCGCTGTTGAGAACTATTGTGAGAGTTACCATCTCCCTTGGGTTCATCCCGGCCTAAACAGTTATTCCCGCTTGGAAGACCACTACAACATCAACGAGCCAGGCCAATATTCAGGGCAAGGTACGTTGGTTTACAAACAGTTCGAAGCCAATGGCGGCCCCGCTTTCCCCGATTTCCAAGGTCTTTCGGACAAATGGAATGATGGCGCAGAATACATCACCGTCTATCCAAACGTTTTGCTGGGCGTGCAGCGCGATCATGCCTATGCCATCGTGCTGGAACCTGTGGCCGTGGATCAGACGCGAGAACATGTCCATCTGTATTACGCGGCCAAGGAAACCGAAGAAGAAAGCCGCCAAAAAAACGCGGCCCTTTGGCGAGGCGTGTTTGAGGAAGATATATTTGTGGTCGAAGGCATGCAGAAAGGCCGAGCAGCGCCTGATTTCGACGGTGGACGCTTTTCGCCCGCTATGGACGGCCCCACCCACTGCTTTCACGACTGGGTCGCGGGGCGCATTCAAGCCGCACAATGACAACGCTGGATGCCGCCCTACTTGAGGCGCATGTGGCGGATGACAAATCTACCCTCGTGCAACTCTATACCACAGCCGCCGACATCGCGACCGATTTGGATGCCGAGATGTTCTTCCTCACCCATGCGCATGTCTTTGCGCTAGAGATTGGCGATCATCGGGAAGCTGCGTTGCGCGCGCGGATGAAGGCCGCGGGGCGGATCGACTAGGAGGGTTCGATTGGAGCAACCTAAGCCTTTAGACGCAAATCCATCTGCCTTAGATCTTCAGCAGGTCAACACTGCGGGGCTAGCCTTGATGGCAAGCGCAAGGGGACCCACCGTATCAAAGGCCCGTGACGTCCATCTCGCTTGCAACACTTGCTGCGCTGCCCGGATCGAAGCTGGACGCGCTTGGGTTGGTCAAAACAACCCGTATCGCGGCATCTTCAAGTTCTTCCGGCGTCACCCCTACCAGCACCGCATATCCAAGCGTGTAATTGCCCAAAGCAGAAAGTTCATCACCATCCCCAACGGCGGGCTCAATGAGAGTCGCTAAACCAAGCTCGGTTTCAACCACGGTTGCATTGTAGTCCATCGCGATGCCGCCTTGACCGTCAGGAATGACCGCATTCTCCGCAACGACTTCCAGTATTAGCCCGTCTTGTGATGGATCAAAATCCGTCACAATTGCCGCGCTTTCCCCGCCATCTTCAGGAGCTCCAACCAGTACATGATCGGCACCCTCTCCTGTACTGATAAGATAGAAACCTGACTGGATCACAATCCCATCC
>CALKJA010000069.1 GCA_937995865.1 uncultured Paracoccaceae bacterium
TTCCACCTTGTTCCGCGATCCAGCGAAATACTGGCGGGAGCGTCCACGCATTTAGATTGATCTGCGCGCCCAAGTCTTCGGGTAAAACCCTAGGAAGGTTCTCGGTCAGCCCGCCACCTGTGATATGCGCCAAAGCGCGCACAGGTGCTGCGTTCATAGCCGCTAGAGCAGGTTTCACATAAAGGCGCGTCGGCTTTAGAAGCTCCGCTCCCAAAGTAGCGTCGGACCACGGGCAATCTGCATCCCATACCAGCCCGCTAAGGTCGACAACCTTACGGACAAGTGAATATCCATTGGAATGCACGCCGTCTGACGCAAGCCCAAGCAGTGTATCCCCCGCAGCAACGCCAGCAGGAAGATGTGCGCCCCGTTCCATCGCGCCCACCGAGAACCCTGCAAGGTCATAGTCCCCGGCCGCGTACATGCCAGGCATTTCAGCGGTTTCTCCGCCCACAAGAGCACAGCCTGCGCGCGCACAACCCTCTGCAATGCCTTCGATGACCGTCGCCGCAGCCTCGACGTCCAACGCACCAGTCGCAAAGTAGTCAAGGAAGAACAAAGGCTCAGCGCCCTGGCACACCAGATCATTCACGCACATCGCAACCAAATCGATACCGACCGTGCTATGATGGCCTGTGTCGATCGCAATCTTAAGCTTAGTACCTACCCCATCTGTCGCAGCAACAAGCACCGGATCCGTGAAACCCGCGTCCTTGAGATCAAAAAGCGCGCCAAAGCCACCAAGGCCAGCCATAACCCCAGAACGCGAAGTGCGCTTTGCCGCGGGTTTGATCCGTTCAACGAGCGCATTGCCCGCATCAATATCAACCCCTGCTTCGGCATAGGTAATGCCGTTCGATCTGGTTGTGTTGTCATCGCTCATTGCGCGTCTCCCGCTTGTTGCGGCGCGGCTTAACAGTGGTGGCCATGCCTGTCCACGCGCAACGCACCCAAGAGCGCGCTTGACCCAATGAAACGCTGCTCGCATGCTTTGCAAGAGTAGGACTGAGCAAGATGGCCACACAATGGAAACAATCACTGAAGTCTATACAACCTTTTTCGGTTCAACGGTCGTAGTCGCGCCCGAGTATTTCGTCTTACTTACACTTGTCCTTTTTGGTGTTTACCTCTGGCGCCGAAAACCGGGCGGTTCTTTTCTCGCTTTTGCGTTTCCTAGGGCCGTGTATCGACACAAATCAACCGTTCTGGATTTTTGGCTTTTTGTGTTGAACAGGACCCTTTACCTTATTGGCTTTTTCGCGCGCTTGACGGCGATCCCAGCCGTTGCTGCGACCGTTGCATCCAACTGGACTGGCGGTGGTTTGACCCCCGACATAGGCCCGCTCCTGCTCGCCTTCATATTCTTTGTGACCTATGACTTTTTGAATTACTGGCAGCACCGCATCTATCACACGTGGAAGGCCATTTGGCCTCTCCACGCGGTTCACCATAGTGCCGAGGTGCTAACGCCGCTTACGACCTATCGACAACACCCGCTTACAGGCGTGATCGCCACAGTCGTCCAATCAATCGGTTTTGGTATAATCTATGGTGTTTTGCTCGGTGTGCTTGATGGTGATGTCCCGGTCTCGCAAATCGCTGGGGCGAATGCGTTTGTTGTTATAACCAACGCACTTTTTCACAATATGCACCATATTCACGTCTGGCTTAGCTGGGGTCCGATCGTTGAGCGGGTCTTCATCTCACCCGCACAGCACCAAGTGCATCATTCTCGCAATAAAGAGCACTACAATCGCAACTTTGGGACGGTCTTCGCACTTTGGGATTGGATGTTTGGAACGCTCTATATCACTTCGCGCAAAGAAACGATCGAGTTCGGCCTCTCCGAACCCGAAGAAGCCGAACTCATGCGCCACAGTTTCTGGGCAACAATGATTGATCCGCCATTGCGGCTTTTGAAGATCCGACGGCCGTCACCTCAAAATACTAAGGGACTACCCCCCGCGCAATAAACACCTCCGGGTGATACCCCAACGGCGGTTTCTTCTAGAATTTCATCAAGATGTCGCCCTTGGCGCTCTCGTCAATCTCTCCCGCTGAGGAGGTTGAAGCCGCAGTGCCAGCACTGCTGCCACCAAGCCAAATGACCAACGCCGCGATCGCAGCTAAGACAAGCAAGCCTTCTTTTCCGCTGTCGGGCAATGGCACTGCCGCCTCAAGGCCAGCTACCGCTGGCCCGGCGGCCAGAATTGCGGACCCGGCCGCAAGTGTCGCTGATTTCAAAAGTGTTTTCATAGCTTCCTCCCGTGCCCCTCATGCAAAGTGCTCCCGTAACCTAATCCAAAAGACTTAACCGACCTAGCGCTTTCTGCTAGTCTGCCCGGCTGCGTGAGCCGAACCAGAGCATTGCCCAGATCATGACCAACAACAGCAACGAAAAGGCTGCGAACGGCGCAGAGAAACGAGCAAAATCGCCGGTTTGCCAAGCAAGCGTCGCACCTTGGCTCAAGAAAGCTCCGAGGAAAACAACGCCCCCGAATGCGAGCGTCATCGCTGTAAAAAGAACGGAAAACCCTATACCCTCACGGGAGGTTGGCGCGCGCCACATTCGGCGGACGTATTCTCTACCTGCGTCAAACGCCGCAATACTTGGCGGAGCAAAGCACAGAATTGGTGGAGGCAAGGTACCAAATCCAATCAGAACGATCAGCCCGACCAAAACC
>CALKJA010000070.1 GCA_937995865.1 uncultured Paracoccaceae bacterium
ATCCTGGCTGTGCTGAGCTTGGATGCAGATTTGAACGATCTACTTAAGAACCAATCTGTGCAGCCTCCAAGGCAGGCAAAAATTGCTGTTCGAAAGCGCTTCCCACAAGCGGTCCGATGAACCGGTGCAGGATGGTGCCATCGGCGGCCAGAATAAACGTTTCAGGTGGCGCAGACACGCCCCAGTCCAGTGCCGCGCGTCCCGTTGGATCAACAGACGTCACAGCAAACGGGTTATCAGCGTCGCGCAAATACTGCGCCGCGTTTTGCGGATCGTCGCGGAAGTTCACTCCAACGATGCGCAGCCCTTGTGCTTCAAGCTCCAACAGCTTGGGGTGCTCTGCCCGGCATGGTGGACACCACGAGGCCCAGAAATTCACCAAAGTGACCTCACCACTGGCAACATCGCCGCTCAAAGCATCCGTCCCGTCAACGCCAACGTCTGGCAACGTTTTAGGGGCTTGCCGTCCGATCAAAGCTGAAGGCAGATCATTCGGGTTTTCGCGCTGCATCCCGACATAGAACGTCACTGCCAGTGCCGCAAACAAAAGGGGTGGCAAGGTCATGAAGATCCTATTCATCGCCAGCCTCCGCCGATTGTAACTCGCGTTTCACACGCCGGGACCTCAGGACGCTTTGCACGATCAATACAGCCAGCAAGCCAAACGTGACCCCATAGGCCAAAAGCACTTCGAGCGCGTATTTTCCAAGATCAACCATCATGCGGCCTGCCGAGCGCGCAACACGCTCAACCGGCGGGCGCGCACTTCAGTCCGGGCGCGGGTCAAAACAAGCGCTAAGAACAAAAAGAAAAAGCCTACCATTGAGATCGCCAAAGGAATGAAAAACACATCATCGATCGAACGCCCCCCCGTCGCGACAGGGACAGACGTGCCTTGGTGCAGGCCTTGGTTCCAGAACTGCGTCGCATAGCGGGACAAAAACGCAAAGACCGAGCCAACGATGGCAAGGATCGACGTTAGGTCTGCGGCAAGATCGGGGTCACTCAGCGCGCTCCAAAGCGCGATATATCCCAGATAAAACAGGCATAGGATCAAAAACGCGGTCAGCCGCGGATCCCAAGCCCACCATGTACCCCACATCGGCTGCCCCCAAATCGCGCCTGTGGCCAGGCCAATAAGCGTCATAACAAGCCCAACAGGAGCCGCAGCCCGCGCCACAAGCGCAGAGACATGGTGCCGCCGGATAAGCCAAACAAGCGAGGCCAAAAACATCAGGATATAGCCATTGATCGCCATCAGTGCTGAGGGGACATGGATATAGATGATCTTTACGGTCGACCCCATGCGGAAATCGTCCCCAGTGAAGAAGAAGCCCCAGACAAGCCCCAAGGCCGTCAACCCAACCGCAAGCGCCCAAACCCACGGCAGCATAGTAGCGGTAAGATCCATGAACTTGCGCGGGTTTGCATATTGCCAAAGGCTTTTGCGTTCTGAGGAGGTTTCGGTCTCATCCATATGCGGTATTTAGTCCTCTGGTTTCATTTGCAAAACCCCTTAACGCAGGCTCGCGCGCAATGCCGCGGCACCGGCAAATGGCATGATTGCAAGCGCAAAAAGCGAAAGTGCAGCGCTTAGTGCAAGTGGCACGTCATAGGGCATCCCTTGCGCCCCGCGCCGTGCAACCTCCGCGCCCATAATCAACGTCGGCACATAAAGCGGCAGGACCAAAAGCGAAAGAAGAAGCCCGCCCCGTTTGATCCCCACCACAAGGGCTGCACCAAACGCGCCAATGAAACTCAGTGCTGGGGTGCCGATTATGAGGCCCAAGAACAGCGGCAACGCACCTCCCTGCGGCAAATACAAAAGGATGCCAAGCACAGGCGCCAGCAACGCCAACATCGCACCTGTTGTGAGCCAATGAGCAAGTGCTTTCACAAAGAGCAAGCCTTCGAGCGGGACAACAAGAGCAAGCTGCTCAAGACTTCCATCCTCCCAGTCCAGCGCAAAGATCCGGTCCAGCGTCAAAAGCGCGGCCAACAGAGCCCCCAACCAGAGCACTCCCGGCGCAATGGCCGCCAGCCCGGCTGGCGCCGGACCCACCGCGAAAGGCGTCAGAACAATCACAACAAGAAAGAACGCAAGGCCAAGCCCGAAACCACCGCCAGACCTGATCGCAAGCCGCAGGTCACGCAGAAGAAGCGCAATCATTCCACGGCCTCCCCAAACGCATCCAAGCGGGCCGCCTCTGGTGCCGCTTCGAAAACGCCAAGATCAAGCTGTGTACACTCAATTGGATGCTCTCCATGATTGACCATCATAGCACTGCCGCCCTGCCCCAGATGGGTACGCAAAACCGCTGCAAGCTGTGATTTCCCATCTGCATCAAGGGCGGCCGTCGGCTCATCCATCAGCCAAATTGAGCGCCCCGAAACCACCAGCCGCGCCAACGCGCAGCGGCGGCGTTGGCCAGCGCTTAACTCTCCACCGGGACGCGCTCGCAAATGATCCAGACCATAAGCGGCTATTCCAGCCGCCGCGTTGTCAGTCGCATAGATCTGCGCCCAAAAGCGCAGGGTTTCCTCAACTGTAAGCGTCGCCTTTAGCGCGTCAGAATGCGCAGCGTAAGCGACTGCGTCGGGATCATGGGACAACGTGCCTTCAAGCGGCGGTTGAAGCCCCGCAAGTGTGCGCAGCAGCGTGGTTTTTCCCAAGCCATTCTTACCACGCACAGAAAGCGCGGTGCCGGGCGCAAGTTCAAACGCCACGTCGCGCAAAAGCAATCGCCCTGTGCGCCCAATCCCCAAACCTGAGACCGTGAGCGTCATTCGGCGTGCTTCATACCGGGATCGCCGCAAGCGCGATGCGCCGCCCCTCAGAGAGCAACACATTAAACGTCCGGCATGCGGCGTCAGTTGCCATAATCTCCCACGCGACGCCGCCCTTCTCTAAGGCGTCGCGAAACGGGGCCGGGATATGTGCGATTTCTGCGCCGGTACCGATAAACAGCACATCCAACTCGGATGCCGCTCCAACAAGTGGTGCAGGATCCGAGTATCCGCACCAGTCGCGCCGCTCACCAGCGATCAAAAAGAGTGGCCCTTCACAGATTTCGCCAGCGACCCGAAAAAAGCCCGGCCCGTAGCTATCCACCGGCACCGCGTCCGAAAATTGAATTTCATTGAGACGCATTAGAGACCTCCATCCCAAAGTGGTAGGCCCTGTAGAGCACTCACCGCAATTATTCCATATGCCACCCTTCGGTATAGAACCGTACGTGAGGGGTCAAACATCCGCTCACCCAACATTCCAGCCAAAGCATAGGGCAAAAATAGGAT
>CALKJA010000071.1 GCA_937995865.1 uncultured Paracoccaceae bacterium
CAGCGCTTCCGGTATTGTGGCTGGGAGGTTTTTGAGGAGCATAAGTATGAAGCACCCTGTAGACGTCCATGTCGGCAAACGTATCAGACACCGCAGGTGGATGGTGGGGATGACTCAACAACAGCTCGCTGAAAAGGTGGGGATCAAGTTCCAACAGATCCAAAAATATGAAACCGGCATGAATCGCGTCAGCGCGTCCCGCCTTTGGGACATTGCTGAAACATTGGATGTGCAGGTTAGCTTCTTCTTTTCCGGCCTTGAAGGTGCGGATGCCGAAGATGTAGCAGCCCATGGTGCTGCCCCGAACGATCTAATGGCGGATAAAGAGGCGCTTGAGCTTGTGCGCTCCTATTACGCCATTCCAGAAAACCAACGCCGCCGTCTATTTGAGCTAGCCAGGGTTTTAAGCGATAACTGAAGCACAGCATTGTGACCCGGCACCTTGACCCAGCTTTGACTGGGTCTTAGCCACATGGGGAACATTGGCTGAAGGTGACGGTTCTTGGCGTATGATTTGGAAGAGCTGCGGCGCGTTGCGCGGTTAGTAGCAGATGCAGCACGCGTTGAAACTCTGCGCTACTTCAGGGCGATAGATCTCTCAGCTGACAATAAGGAAGTGGATGGATTCGATCCGGTGACCGAAGGGGATCGCGCGGCCGAACGGGCAATGCGTTCCGTTATTTCTGCAGCCCGGCCTCAGGACGCAATCCTTGGCGAAGAACACGGCATGACCCCCGGCACCAGCGGCCTGACCTGGGTGCTTGATCCGATTGATGGCACCCGTGGCTATATCTCAGGTACGCCGACATGGGGCACGCTGATTGCCGTTGGCCCGGAAAGTGGCCCGATCTTTGGGATTATCGACCAACCGTACATTGGAGAGAGGTTCGAAGGCGGCAGCGGGCACGCGCAGATGACCGGGCCTTTAGGTGCCCGCGCGCTGCGCGCCAGCCAAACAAAAGACATTAAAGACGCAGTTCTTTTTACAACGTTCCCCGAGGTTGGAACGCCCGCAGAACGTGCAGCGTTTGAAGCGGTTGCTGCGCAAGCCAAACTCATCCGCTATGGAATGGATTGTTATGCCTACGCGCTTGTTGCCGGAGGGCATGCGGATCTGGTGATCGAGGCTGGTCTTAACGCCTATGATATTGCCGCACCCGTTGCGGTGATCGAAGGCGCTGGTGGCATCGCTACAAATTGGGAGGGCGGCCCGGTTCATAACGGAGGTCGAGCCGTTGCGGCGGCCACGCCAGAACTCCATGCTGCGGCACTAGCGCTTATTAAGGAGGCCGGTGGTGGTGTCTGATTTGCTCCTTCGCAATGCGTCAACAGTTATCACAATGAACGATATGCGGCGGGTGCAAGCTAATGTCGATATCCGCATAAAGGGTGGCGTAATTAGTGAGATTGGGCCGAACCTTGCTGAAGGGACAGCCAAAATTGTCGATGTCGCCGGGTGTGCCATCACACCGGGATTAGTCAACACGCACCACCACCTGTATCAGACTATGACGCGCGCGGTACCGGCGGCGCAAAACGCCAGCTTGTTTGGTTGGCTTCAAACACTCTATCCGATCTGGGCGCGGATGCGGCCGGAAGATATGTTTGTGTCTGCGCAAATCGGGTTGGCAGAACTGGCTTTGACCGGGTGCACAACATCGTCGGATCACTTGTATCTCTATCCAGACGGTGTGCGGCTTGAGGATACAATCCATGCCGCGGCTGAAGTTGGTTTACGGTTCCATCCGACCCGCGGTGCCATGAGTATTGGCGAAAGCGATGGCGGCCTGCCTCCCGACGCCCTGGTTGAGCGGGAAGATGCCATTCTCGAAGACTGTATCCGCGTGATCGATGCGTTCCACGATCCGCGTGAGGGATCTATGTGTCGGGTGGGCGTAGCGCCATGTTCGCCCTTTTCGGTAAGCCAAGAATTGATGCGTGATGCAGCACTTTTGGCCCGCGACAAGCGGGTGATGATGCATACCCACTTGGCTGAAAACGACGAAGACATTGCTTACTCTCTTGAGAGGTTTGGTTGCCGACCGGGGCAATACGCGCAGGATCTGGGCTGGGTAGGGGATGACGTGTGGCATGCCCATTGCGTGAAGTTAGGCAGGGAAGAGATTGATCTCTTTGCGCGGACCAAGACCGGGGTTGCGCATTGCCCTTGCTCAAACTGCCGGTTGGCATCTGGTGTGGCGCCTGTGCGCGCTATGCGAGATGCGGGTGTGCCAGTTGCTCTTGGCGTTGACGGGTCTGCATCGAATGATGCCGGTGCGCTTATGGCTGAAGCAAGAATGGCGATGCTGCTCCAACGCCTTACAGGTGGCGCAGGTGCAATGGGCCCGTATGAAGCGCTCGAAATCGCAACGCGCGGCGGAGCCGCAGTTCTGGGTCGCGACGATATTGGACAGATTGCTGTCGGAAAACGGGCTGATATTGCGGTTTGGGATATTACTGGCGTTGAAAGCGCCGGAAGCTGGGACCCAGCAGCGCTTTTGTTGGCCGGACCCATGAAGGTGCGCGATCTCTTTGTCGAAGGTCGCAGAATTGTCGATCACGGGCGCATTGTAAGTTTCGATTTGGATCGCGCGTTAAAGGGGCAGGCAGCCGGCGTGGCGCGCCTTATGGCGTGACCCGCGCGCCATTCACCCAAACATCAGAAACGGCGCGATCATCGCCCATCATAATAGTTGGAAAGATCGCCTCCCACCCAGAACGCGCATTCGCGAGCCGCTGACCCAAGGCTGGTGTCGAGCCAAGATTGAGAACAGTCACATCCGCCTCAGCGCCCGGTGCGAGCCGCCCGATGATCCCGCCCAAATGAAGTGCCTGAGCAGACCCTTCAGTGGCCAACCACAAGAGTTGTGCTGGATGCAGCGGCGCGCCCCTTAGCTGGCCGATTTCATACGCTGCCGCCATTGTCCGCAGCATCGAAAATGATGATCCGCCGCCCGTATCCGTGGCCAATCCAACGCTGACGCGGCGCGCTAGGCTCATGTCAAACAGGCCCGAGCCGATAAAGGTATTGGATGTTGGGCAATGTACAAGCGCCGCGCCCATTTCAGAGATGCGGTCAATTTCGCGCGGCTCAAGGTAGATCGCATGGCCTAGAACTGCCCGCGCACCCAACAACCCGAAACGCTCGTAGGTGTCTAGGTAGTCACGCGCATCTGGAAAGAGCTCGCGCACCCAAGCGATCTCTTCGATTTGCTCCGATATATGGGTCTGCATGAGGCATTCGGGGTGCTCTGCCCAAAGGGCCCCCAACGCTTGCAACTGGTCTTCAGACGACGTGGGTGAGAACCGGGGCGTGATCACATAATTGGTGCGGCCCCGATCGTGCCACTTTTCCAGCAGGGCCTTACTTTCATCGTAGGCGCGCTGTGCAGTATCAACCAGCGCTTCGGGCGCGTTCCTGTCCATACAGGTTTTGCCCGCAAGCACGCGCATCCCGCGTGCTTCAGCGGCTTCAAAGATCGCGGTGACGCTCGCAGGTGACGAGGTGCAATAGGTACACACGCTTGTTGTTCCATGATCTAATAAAAGATCCAAATACCGCCCGGCGATGTCGGCGGCATATGCCGGATCAGCGAGTCGCGTTTCTTCTGGGAACGTATACTCATTAAGCCAATCGATTAGCCGCTTGCCCCAGCTCGCGATCATCGCGGTTTGTGGGTAATGCGCGTGGGCATCCACAAAACCAGGTAGGATCAGTTGATCACCATAGTCTATTAATTGAGCATCAGGATGTTCGGCGGCCAGATCAGTCCCCTTGCCCACACCTGCAATCTTGCCCCGAGCAATAAGAACGGCACCTTGAGTGTCCAGATGAGTCACATCCTCCCATGCATCGTGCATTGGGTTGCCGCTAAAGGTTAGGGTCTGGCCAAGAAGCAGGTGTTTAGTCATATCCTACGGGTAACGGCGGCACCGCGAAAGAACAATGGAGAAGCAGGCATGGCAGATCCGACCGAAGATGAACTGCGCGAAGATGCAGGCGATGGGTATGAACTGGACGAACGGCTTGTACCTCAGGTGCGGTTGGCCGTCGCAACCGAAAATCGCGCGCGTCTTGATGAGCTGCTTGAGCCGCTGCACGCCGCCGATATCGCGGACCTTTTAGAGCAAATCGATAGCGGGCCGCGTCGCGCTCTTCTTGCGATGGCGTCCGATATCGTCGACGGCGAAGTGCTGTCGGAGCTCAGCGATAGCCCCCGCGAAGAGATCATCGAATTTTTGCCGGATTCCGTTGTGAACGAGGCTGTCCGCGATTTGGACTCTGATGATGTCGTCGACATCCTCGAAGACCTGACCGAACCACAACAAGAGGCCATCCTTGACGCGCTTGATGACGCGGATCGTGCCGCAGTTGAACAATCGCTGGCGTACCCCGAGGAATCCGCGGGCCGCCTCATGCAGCGCGAAGTGGTGGCGGGTCCCGAACACTGGACCGTTGGAGAAGCGATTGACTACCTGCGCGGCACCGAGGGTCTGCCTGAGCACTTCTATCATATGATCCTCGTGGACCCTCGGATGCGGCCGATCGGGTATGTCACGCTTGGCCGGATCTTGGGCGCGCGTCGCGAAGTCCTGCTGCGTGATATTACCGAAGACACTTTTCGAACGATCCCTGCCGATCAAGACGAGGGCGAGGTGGCTTATGCTTTTAACCAATATCACCTCATCTCGGCCCCTGTGATTGATGAAACTGAGCGGCTGGTCGGTGTTATCACTATCGATGATGCGATGATTGTGCTCGATGAAGAGCACGAAGAAGATATCTTGCGCCTTGCGGGGGTGCCAGAAGGCTCACTGACGGATCGCGTGCTGGCGACAACCAAGCGCCGCTTCCCGTGGCTGGCTGTGAACCTGTTGACGGCCATCCTTGCATCGCTTGTCATCGCACAGTTCGAAGATGCAATTGCAACGATCGTAGCGCTTGCTGTGCTTATGCCCATCGTTGCGTCTATGGGCGGAAACGCGGGCACCCAATCGCTGACGGTTGCCGTGCGCTCGATCGCGACCAAGGATTTGACCGGCTCTAACGTGTGGCGCGTCATCCGTCGCGAATGCTTGGTCGGGTTATTGAATGGTGTAATCTTTGCAGTGGTGATGGCGCTTGTGGGGGTGATCTGGTTCGGATCGCCGGCGTTGGGTGGCGTCATTGCTGTGGCGATGGTTGTGAACATGGTGGTCGCGGGGCTCGCAGGGACAATGATACCCGTGCTATTAGACAGGCTAGGCGTGGACCCTGCTTTGGCCTCTGGCGCCTTTGTCACAACGGTCACGGATATTGTGGGCTTCTTCGCGTTCCTTGGTCTTGCTGCGGCGGTGTTGCTGTGACGCTGGAAGATGAAAAACGCGCGGCCCGGAAAGCCGCGTTCGCGCGCCGCAAAAACGCCTATGAAACCGCACCACGTGGCCGCGCGGGCCAACTTTCTGGCATTTTGGCCGGGCACCGCGGCGTGCCGCTCGCGGGCTATATGCCCATCAACACCGAAATTGATCCGCGTCCGGCAATGGAGGAGGCTTGCGCTTATGGCCCGGTCGGTATTCCAGTGATTGTCGGGGCAGGCTTGCCCTTAAAATTCGCCCTTTGGGAGCCGGAGATGCCGCTTGTCGAAGGCGCATTCAAAGCCAAGATCCCCGCCGAGCCGAAATGGATAGTCCCGGAAATCGTGATCGTTCCTCTGGTCGCGTTTGATGCACAGGGCGGGCGGCTCGGCTATGGTGGGGGCTTTTATGATCGGACACTTGAACTGCTGCGCGCCGCCCAGCCAACGCTGGCGCTCGGCTTTGCTTTTGCTGCGCAAGAGGCGCCAGCGCTTCCGCTTGAAGCTACAGATCAGCCACTTGACTTGATCGTTACAGAGCAAGGCATCGTGACACACAGCCGCTCGCCCGAGCCATGAGTATTTAGGGACAAAAGAAAGCAGGACTGCCCCCCTTTGCCAATTCTTTTGTCCATAAATACTCCGGGGAGTGTGATTGGCTGGCCCTTCACGGGACTTAGAGGCGCGAGCAGGTCTTTCCCTTGATGCCAAAGGGGCTTAAGGCGGACCAATGAAAATACTCTTCTTAGGCGATGTCGTAGGCCGTGCCGGGCGTGCGGCGGTGACCGCACATGTTCCTCGGCTGCGCGAAGCGTGGAAGCTGGATTTCATCGTTGTGAACGGCGAGAACGCAACCTCTGGGGCGGGCCTCTCTGCAGCTCATGCCAAGGACCTCCTTGATGCAGGCGTCGATTGTCTTACGCTTGGAGATCACGCGTTTGATCAAAAGGACATGCTTGGTTTCATTGAAAAAGAACCTCGCATTCTACGGCCTGTCAATTTTTCCAAAGCAGCACCAGGACGGGGCGTGGCGATCTACGAGGCAACGCGTGGGCGCAAAGTCTTAGTTGCACAGATTTTGGGGCAGGTGTTTATGAAGCGGCCTTATGATGACCCCTTCAGCGGCGTCGATGCAATTTTTCAGCGTCACAAGCTTGGTGGCGCCGTTCATGCGGCGCTTATTGATGTGCACGCGGAAGCAACGTCTGAGAAGATGGCTATGGGTCATTTTTGTGATGGCAAAGCGTCTCTTGTTGTTGGCACACATACCCACGTGCCAACGGGCGATGCGCAAATTCTGCCAAAAGGCTCGGCCTATCTGACGGATGCTGGGATGTGTGGTGACTACAACTCAGTCATCGGTATGGACCCGGCAGAACCCCTTCGGCGATTTATTACAGGCATGCCCAAAGGGCGCTTCCAACCCGCGCTCGGAGACGCGACGGTGAGCGGGGTTTATGTGGAAACAGATGATCGCACAGGTCAAGCAACGCGCATTGAAATGGTTCGGCAGGGCGGGCGGCTGTCTCAGTCCGGCCCTGCATGAGCGCTACATCGTCTTTCTATTTTGGCGTTTTGGTTCTTTTGGGAGCCGGTTGGGGCATCACGCAACCCTTAGCTAAGATCGCGGTCTCAACAGGTTACGGGCATTTTGGGCTCATCTTTTGGCAGCTTTTCATCAGCGCTGCGGTTTTGGGTGCTATTAATCTGGTTCGCAGAAAGGGATTGCCCCTGCGCTTGGCGGCTTTGCGGGTCTACGTCATGATCGCGTTGGTGGGTACGGTCATTCCTAATTCCGCTTCTTATCAAGCGATCGTGCATCTTCAGTCCGGTTTGATGTCCGTCTTACTGGCGGTGATCCCCATGTTGGCCTTTCCAATCGCGGTTACATTGGGGCTAGACCGGTTCTCGGTCATGCGAATGGGGGGGCTATCTCTTGGTCTTGTTGGAGTGCTGTTGATCGTTATGCCCGACGCCGGGCTGCCGGATCCGTCGCTGACGGTGTGGGTGTTGGTCGCACTTATTGCTCCGCTGTGTTACGCATTTGAGGGAAATTTCGTTGCAAAATGGGGCCTTGCTGGACTTGATCCGGTGCAAGCGCTGTTTGGTGCGTCGGTCCTAGGTCTGGGTTTCGCGCTGCCGTTGGCATGGATGAGCGACCAATTCATCGATCCACGTGGGCCGTGGACAGCCGCGGATTACGGGCTCTTGGGATCTTCGCTGGTGCATGCTTTTGTCTATGTCGTCTATGTTTGGTTGGTGGCGCGCGCCGGGCCAACATTTGCGGCGCAAGTCAGCTATCTTGTAACGGGCTTTGGGGTGTTTTGGGCATTGCTGCTTTTGGGGGAAAGTTATTCGCCCTATATTTGGGCGGCGCTTGGCCTCATGCTGGCCGGGATGGCGTTGGTGCAGCCACGGGTGAAAGACATCCGGTTGCACCCCACCAAGCCATAAGCGAAGCTGCAGAAGAAATGAGCGGGCGCAAAAGTCCGGAGGTCACGGCATATGAACGGTCTCATCGAACTGAGCGGAACGCAACAGGCCTGGACGGCACTGGCTGTTGTGATTGTGATGTTTGTGCTCTTTGTACGCGAGACTTACCCGACCGAAGTCGTGGCGATCGCTGGGGCCGCAGTTATGCTTGGCCTCGGCATTTTGCCCTATGACTCTGCGCTAAGTGTGCTGTCCAACCCAGCGCCTTGGACGATTGCCGCAATGTTTGTGTTGATGGGGGCTTTGGTTCGCACAGGTGCGCTTCATGCTTTCACCGCGTTTGCGGACAGGCAAGCCGGGGCGCGACCGATGTTTGCGGTTGGGTTGCTTATGGCATTTGCGGTGATCGCATCGGCATTTGTGTCTAATACGCCTGTTGTAGTTGTGATGATCCCGGTCTTTGTGCAGCTGGCGCGCACGGTAGGGGTTTCGCCTTCCAAGGTGCTTATTCCTTTGTCTTATGCTGCAATTCTCGGCGGGACTCTGACGCTGATCGGGACATCGACAAATCTTCTGGTCGACGGTGTCGCACGTGAAGAAGGGCTGGCACCGTTCACAATTTTTGAAGTGACCCCTTTGGGTGTTATTTTGGTCATTTGGGGCGTCATCTATTTGCGCTACATCGCGCCGCGACTTTTGCCAGATCGGCAAAGCATGGCGGCGATGCTTTCCGAAAAATCACAGATGAAGTTCTTTACTGAAGTTGCTGTGCCCGAGGGGAGTGGGCTGATTGGCCAAAATAACAC
>CALKJA010000072.1 GCA_937995865.1 uncultured Paracoccaceae bacterium
GTGGACATCCTGTTGAACCAATCAATATCACGGACCGTCACCGCGCCCGAGATAATGATACCCGCGATGATTACCCAAAGAACAAGCGCGATCGCGGTGGTGATAAGGAAGCGCTTTTTCATCTGCGGGTTCGTTGGGCTGCCCGCATGAGTGCCGGGCACGATATCGCCCGTATCACCTTGGGTTTCCAGCCGCACAGGTAGCACGCAGAGCAGCGTCATGAACCAGATAACAGCAAAGAGCACGATGGCGGATGTAATGCCCATGATCGGGACCTTTCGCAGGAGAAGACGCCGGCTGCGCCCGTTGAGGATTATTGAATCGACGTAGTCTAAACTTGCTCAAGCTCAACCAACGTGCCTTGAAAATCCTTTGGGTGCAGGAAAAGAACCGGCTTTCCATGCGCACCGATCTTTGGCTCACCTGAGCCCAACACCCGGGCGCCCTCGGATTGAAGATGATCGCGGGCGCTCAGGATATCCTCCACTTCGTAGCAGATATGATGGATCCCGCCGGACGGATTCTTATCAAGAAATCCTTGGATCGGTGACCCCTCCCCCAATGGGAAAAGCAATTCGATCTTCGTATTTGGAAGTTCAATAAAAACGACCGTGACACCGTGATCCGGCTCATCCTGCGGCGCACCAACATTGGCCCCGAGCATGGTCCTGTACTGGGCCGAGGCGGCATCCAGATCAGGGACGGCTATGGCAACATGGTTGAGGCGACCGATCATATTTGCTCCGCATTCTTTCTTGGCCGCGTTAACGGCCCATTAGGGACGGTGCTCTTTTATGGGATACATCGACGGAGGGCCAGACAGATGAACGGCATTGATACTTTCTTTCACACGCAACCACCCACGGCGCTGCGCCCCCTTCTTGGGCAGACGGTCCTTGCCGTTGAAGACAGCCGATTTGCCTGCGAGGCGGTCAGGCTGGTGTGTTTGCGGTCCGGTGCGCGCATCCGGCGGGCCGATTGCCTAAAATCCGCACGCAAGCACCTTAAGGTTTACCGGCCTTCTGTTCTTTTGGTGGATATGGGGCTGCCAGACGGCACAGGCGCCGAATTGATTGCGGAGCTTGCTGATGCATCACCCCGGATCGCGGTCATTCTTGCAATTTCTGGCGATCCGTCTCTGGAGGACGCAGCAATACAATCCGGCGCAGACGCCTTTCTGGCAAAGCCACTTCAATCACTCGCTGCGTTTCAAGCTCAGGTTTTGGCCCACCTTCCCCGTGATCAGCAACCAAAAGGGCCGCGCGCGCTGGGATCAGATGAGATTTCGCCCGATGCGGTGGCCTTCCAAGATGATCTTGCCCATGCGCGCGAGGCGCTCGTGACAGGGGCCGCGGGATATGTTGCCCAATTTGTACTGGGTATTGCACGCTGTGCAGCGGACAGCGGTCTTGCCGGCGCTGCAGAGCGGCTTGGATGCGCACCGGAAAACCCCGAAGCAGTTGCCCGAATGGAGGCAATTCTACAGGATCGCTTGGGGCAGCGCATGGCGATCTAACAAAGCCTTCGCACAGTGCCTAAAGCGTTGGGTCCGACGACGCGCGCACAAGCTTTGTCAAATCGCTAAGCCGCTCACGCTGGCGGCCTTTGGCATCAAAATTGGATGGGTCGAGCCAAATATCATAGGCTTCGGACAAGGCTGGCCAGTCCGCATCTGTTACACTGAACCAAGCTGTATCGCGATTGCGGCCTTTAACCACGGAGTGGTTGCGAAACACGCCTTCAAACGAAAAGCCAAGCCGCTGTGCGGCAGCGCGTGACGCGCGGTTAAGAGCATTACATTTCCACTCATAGCGCCGGTAACCGTTGGCAAACGCCCAACGCATCATAAGCACCATTGCCTCGGTCCCAGCAGGTTGGCGCTGGAGAATAGGTGCATAGGTGATGCCACCCACCTCGATACTGCCACTTTCAGGCGTGATCCGAAGAAACGCGGCCTTGCCCAAAGCGCGGCCCGATGCAGGATCACAAACCGCATAGTAACACCACCCCGGAGCGTTGGCCTGTTCGGTCATTTTCCGATGAAACGCAGCCGCAGAATGGAACGGTCCCCACGGTAAATAGGTCCACAATTCATCCCGCCCGGCGCAGGCATCAAAGAGCTGGTTTGCATGCCCTGCGGCGCTAAAAGGCTCCAACCGCACGAAACGACCAGCCAAAACCTCGCCTTGGGGCGCCTTGGCTGGTGTCCAATTCGAAACTGGCTCACCTAGCGGTTGCATCTCCGGCATCGAATTTCCCCCCCACTCTCACAGTTCGGCCATAATCGGCGGTTAGGCCAATGGTATCTGCACATGAATGGTTTTGGGAGGCGCGAGCTATGCTGTCAAATATTTCGACCCACTTAAACGGATCCCGCGTGTCCGGTCTGGCCGATTGGAGTGTTCTTGCCCTTGGAGTTGTAATGCTCACAGCCGCAATCGTCGGAACTGTGGTCACGCCGGCCATGTCCATTCAGGCCGAAGCAGACCTGACCAATGCTCGGGAAAGTGCCGCACTTTAAAGCAAGAGCCTCGGATCTGCACCAAGTTCGAGACCAGGAAACAATACGCGCTCAATATCGCTCGAGGACGTTCCGAACATGCCGCGCATGGTCCAACCTGCATAGGCACGGATATCCCGCGTTGGGAGCAGATCGCGACCTTGATAGAGATCTGCCACACGTAGCCCTGGCCAATCACCAAGCACACGCCCCCCCCGAATTGCACCGCCAGCCATCAACATTGCGCCTGCCGTTCCGTGGTCGGTGCCGCCCGTTC
This sequence comes from uncultured Paracoccaceae bacterium, assembly GCA_937995865.1. Taxonomy (GTDB): domain Bacteria; phylum Pseudomonadota; class Alphaproteobacteria; order Rhodobacterales; family Rhodobacteraceae; genus Shimia_B. The sequence goes on from CALKJA010000072.1 coordinate 2,778, forward strand.
CGTTGATCCGGGCCGTGCGGCCGAATTCAGTCATAACAAGTACGCTGGTCTTTGACCAAACCGGCCCAAGGCCCGCTTTAAGCATCAGAATCGTCCGCGCAAGCCCACGAAGCCTGTTGGGCAAAGTCTGACCTTGCCGCACATGCGTGTCCCACCCATTGATCGAAAAAGTTGCGATACGCGTCTCGTTGCGCAAGCGTTCCACAACAAACTTTGCGACTTCGGCGTTCAGGCTACCGTTGCCTGACACCTCGGCCATCATGTTCATATCCGCTGACATCTCGTCGCTTGGATCAGGCTCTGCGTCTATATCTCCAACAATTTCAAAGGCCTGCGTCGCGGCATCCCGGAAAAGCGGATCATCATGATAGATCAGCTCCAACAGCCGTTCAGCTTGGGGTGAAACGTTCAGCCCCGTGCGTGGCTCCCACAGTGAATACGGACCTTCGCCGTCCAGGATCGCCATACGACTGCGGCCTACGGCAAAAGCGGTTGACGCTTCGACACCAGGCGCGATTTGCATAAGGCGATTGAGCCAACCATCGCGTGGCCGTCCGTCAACATCATTGCCGCTCCCGGCTTCAAGCACCATCTGCCCATCGAAATGGCTACGCTTGTCGCGATATGGCGTCGACGTTGCGTGAGCAAAAGACAGCTCCCCAGCCTGCCAAAGCGGCATTAGATCGGAAAGCGCCGGATGCAGCGCAAAGAAATTATCCAGCATAAGCGGCTCTTCCTCGCCGCCGCGCAATTTGCCGTCTTGGAGCCCTGCGAAGTCTGGATCACCCACCGGGCGCACTGCATCCAAACCATCCATCGCCCCGCGAAGGATGATCACGACAACACGGTTGTCCCATGGCGCAGACGCCATTGTGACCGGAGTCAATATTGGGCTCGCGGCCGCAGAACATCCAGCCAACGCACTGATGAGAAAACGCCGCCTGTTGAGGTCCGTGGTCATGGTCATCTCCTTTGAAACGTCGGCGATGCAAGAAGCAGACCAACTGCCTCCCGCGCGCTCTCAGAAGCGTTCACGGCAAAAGCCAGTTCTGGTGGCGCAGATGGCCCCGCGATGCGCAGCAATAGCTCTGCGGGCTCGGGCAATTGTATGCCAAAGCGCCGAGGCATATTCATCGCCCAGTTGATCCGCGACGCGACGGCCTGAGGTGTGATCCAGCTTTCGTCTTCTTCTTCCAGACCGGACGGGTCGTTGGGTCTTTGCCAGACATGGCCCATTCCAACCATCGGCCGACGCACGATCTTATCTATCTGGCGTACATTGGCGGCAGCCATCTGAGCCTCGGTCATACCCAAAACACGCAGCGAACTGGCGATATACTCGAGCGGCCATTTCACATTATCGCGCTCAATTTTCCAAGCGGCCGGATGCTCGAGTAAAGCCGCCATTACAGCGGCAAGATCACCCTGCGTTTCAACAAAGCGTGCAGCCACATGGGCAACAAGCGCCTCATCGGGCGTGTCTGACACAAAATGCACCGCAAGTTTTCGAGCGATATGGGCACCAGTGGCCGGATGAGCCGCCAAATCCCTTACGACAGTTTTGATAGGGGCCAGCTCTTCGCCATAGTAGCGTTTGCCAAGAACCGTTTCCGCCCCTGGTTCGGTATATATTTCACGAAAAATCGTACCTTCACCACGCTGGAACGTTAGGCCAGTCAGAACTTCGGCAAGCTCGCGGACATCGTCTTGGGTGTAAGGACCATCAACGCCCAATGTATGCAGTTCCAAGAGTTCACGCGCATAATTCTCGTTCAAACCGCGTTCAGGGCGCAATTTTGCGGTGCGCGAATTGTCCCCAACGGATTGCGCCTGATCAAGATAAAGCAGCATGATCGGATGCATGACCGTCGCAAGAAGCATATCCTCAAAACGCCCCATAATATGGGGACGGATCGCAACCGAAGCCAATGTACCCACCCCATATTGAAGCGCACCGCCCCTGCCGCGTACCGTGAAATGACTTGACCAAAATTGAACAAGCCGCTCACCCAACCCATAGGGCTGCGCCAGCATGCGCGCCACAAGACCGCCGATATCGTATGTTTCGGCGTCGCGCATCGCATCAAAGATGGCCTTACGGGCTGTCTTGGCTGCGTCGGCTTCTTCGGTTCCGCGCTTTTTATGCGCGATTCCGCTTAGAACGCGAATGTCTTCATCCGCTTTGATCACATCCTGCAATTTCATCAACGGCCAGCGCGCCGCCAACGGATCGCCCGCCGCAGCTTCTGCTAATATCGAAGCAACATCTGAGGGCAAAGCGTGATGCGGTGACAAACCCGCCCCAAAGCGCGTGACGGCAATATGCGGATCGAAACTCACACAGGTCTCCCGAGGCTACCATTCTTAGACGCAGATATAGGTTCGTGCTCTTCTTAATACGAGAGCAACGCGAAACTCCGTCGATGATTTCGGCAAGACCACGCTTAGATGCGCGCTTTTGCGTCGCTTTGCTTGGCGGCGGCTTTAGTCTTGTTCGACCACGCGCAGGGACAACTCACGCAATTGTTCGTTCATCGGCTCGCTTGGGGCGCCCATCATTAGGTCTTCTGCGCGTTGGTTCATCGGGAACATAATGACCTCGCGGATGTTGTCCTGACCAGCAAGAAGCATGACAATCCGATCGATACCAGCCGCACAACCACCATGCGGCGGAGCGCCGTATTGGAACGCATTCACCATCCCACCAAAGCGCTTTTCGACCTCGTCTTTGCCGTAGCCCGCAATTTCAAATGCTTTGAACATGATCTCTGGTTTGTGATTCCGGATCGCACCGGACACCAGCTCATAGCCGTTGCATGCCAGATCGTATTGATAGCCAAGCACCTCTTCAGGCGCGCCGTCCAGCGCGGCCATGCCACCTTGCGGCATTGAGAAGGGGTTGTGTTCGAAATCGACCTTGCCGGTTTCGGCGTCGCGCTCGTAAATCGGGAAATCAACAATCCATGCAAAGGCAAAGCGATCTTTGTCCGTCAAGCCCAATTCATTGCCAATAACGGTGCGCGCCTTGCCAGCAACGCCTTCAAACGCTTTGGGTTTGCCCCCAAGGAAGAATGCCGCATCACCCACACCAAGCCCAAGCTGCTGGCGGATTGCCTCCGTGCGCTCCGGCCCGATATTCTTGGCCAGTGGTCCTGCGGCTTCTTCGCCCAAGGTGATCTCACCGGATTTGACCATTGCGTTGACCTCTTTGACAGAGATGCCGCGCTCTTGTGCGATGCTATCCACAGATTGCTTACGCCAGAAGATATACCCCATGCCGGGCAGACCTTCTTTCTGGGCAAACGCATTCATCCGGTCACAGAACTTCCGGCTTCCGCCTGTCGGTGCAGGGATAGCGCGGATTTCGGTACCCTCTTGCTCAAGTAATTTGGCAAAAATGGCGAACCCGGAACCGGCAAAATGCTCGGACACAACTTGCATCTTGATCGGGTTGCGAAGGTCCGGCTTGTCTGAACCGTACCAAAGGGCGGCGTCTCGGTATGAAATTTGCGCCCATTCAGCAGGGGCATCAACGGCTTTGCCGCCGCCGAATTCCTCAAAAACGCCCGCAATTACAGGTGCGATGGTGTCAAAAACATCCTGCTGCTCGACAAAAGACATCTCCATGTCCAGCTGGTAGAAATCCGTGGGCGACCGATCCGCACGCGGATCTTCGTCACGAAAGCACGGGGCAATCTGGAAATACTTGTCAAAACCGCTGACCATAATCAGCTGCTTAAATTGCTGAGGTGCCTGCGGCAGAGCGTAGAATTTGCCAGGGTGAAGCCGCGATGGCACAAGAAAATCGCGCGCGCCTTCTGGGCTAGACGCCGTGATGATCGGCGTCTGGAACTCTTTGAAGCCGTTGCCCCACATCCGCTGTCGAATGGAAGAAACAACGTCGGACCGCAGCACCATATTGCGCTGCATCACTTCGCGGCGCAGATCCAAATAACGATAAGCCAGACGCGTTTCTTCAGGGTACTCTTGGTCCCCAAATACCTGGAGCGGCAAATCCGCCTCAATGCCGCCAAGAACTTCCATATCGCGGATATAGACCTCAATTTCACCGGTCGGCAGCTTTTCATTCACCAACTCGGGCGCGCGCGCTTTCACCGTGCCATCAATCCGCACACACCACTCGCTGCGCAGCCTTTCTATCTGCGAAAACACTGGACTGTCTGGATCGCACAAGACTTGCGTGATGCCATAATGATCGCGTAAATCTATAAAAATGACCCCACCATGATCTCGCCGGCGGTGAACCCAACCAGAAAGACGGATGGTGTCGCCAACATTGGCGGCGGTCAGATCGGCACAGGTATGGCTGCGATAGGCGTGCATGAGACGGCTCCGGATTGTGTCGCGCCGATACACAGCGCGCGCCAGAGGAAGTCAAGGGCGACAGCGCGACTGGTGTCAGACTACATCGCTTCGAACACGTCTCAAAGGCGGCGGGCGGGGCTGTTTGCCCCCTCGGGCGGCTGCGCGCCCTCCCCCCAAGGATTAATAGGCCACAAAGACAGCCATCGGTGGCCAAATTGCGACCTCCCCCAAGAGCAACGCCCAAATAAGGGAGGCCGCAAAACGGACATGCCGTCTTCGTGGGCGGTCATCGGCGTCCCCGCCTGTACCGCGGTACCACCCTGGCCCAGCTTGGTTAGCGCGAGGTTAACTTGCCCCTCTTTGTGGAAAAAATATCCTGGGGGAGCCGCAGGCGGGGGCAACGCCCCCATATCGGGGCAGGCAGGCGGCGTCGCCCACCGATCTACAAAGCAGAGCATTCGGCTCTTGCGCCGGGCGGCGCGGTATCTATAACCCACGACAATTTGCGCCACCCGGGGATGCCAAGATGCCAAAAAGAACCGATATCGCCTCCATCATGATCATCGGCGCAGGCCCCATCGTTATCGGGCAGGCCTGCGAGTTCGACTATTCCGGCGCTCAAGCCTGCAAGGCGCTGCGCGAGGAAGGGTATCGTGTTATTCTTGTGAACTCGAACCCGGCCACAATCATGACCGACCCGGATCTTGCGGACGCCACCTATATCGAACCGATAACGCCTGAAGTTGTTGCCAAAATTATCGAAAAAGAGCGCCCCGACGCTTTACTTCCTACAATGGGTGGGCAAACAGGCCTGAATACGTCGCTTGCGCTCGAAGAAATGGGCGTGTTGGACAAATTCAATGTTGAGATGATCGGTGCCAAGCGCGACGCCATCGAAATGGCTGAAGACCGCGCGCTTTTTCGTGAAGCGATGGACCGCTTGGGTCTTGAGAATCCACGCGCGACTATCGCTACCACAATGGATGAATGCCTGGCCGCGTTGGACGATATCGGCCTTCCGGCAATCATTCGCCCCGCTTTCACGCTTGGCGGTACAGGCGGCGGTGTGGCGTATAATCGCGAAGACTACGAGTATTTCTGCCGCACCGGTCTTGATGCATCGCCCGTCACCCAGATCTTGATCGATGAGTCGCTCTTGGGCTGGAAGGAATTTGAAATGGAGGTCGTTCGCGACCGTGCCGACAACTCCATCATTGTTTGCGCCATTGAAAATGTGGATCCGATGGGTGTGCACACAGGTGACAGCATAACTGTCGCCCCAGCGCTGACGCTCACCGACAAGGAATATCAAATCATGCGCAACGGATCGATCGCGGTCTTGCGCGAGATCGGGGTCGAGACTGGCGGATCCAATGTTCAATGGGCCGTAAACCCCGCAGACGGACGCATGGTGGTTATCGAAATGAATCCGCGCGTGTCGCGTTCATCGGCGTTGGCATCCAAAGCAACAGGCTTTCCCATCGCAAAAATCGCGGCAAAGCTTGCTGTCGGCTATACGCTTGATGAGTTGGACAATGACATCACCAAAGTCACGCCAGCCTCATTTGAGCCAACAATTGACTACGTCGTCACCAAGATCCCAAAGTTCGCCTTTGAGAAATTTCCCGGCGCAGAACCGCTTTTGTCCACCGCGATGAAAAGCGTCGGCGAAACGATGTCCATCGGCCGCACCTTCCATGAAAGCGTGCAAAAAGCGCTGGCGAGCATGGAATCCGGCCTCACCGGGTTTGACGATCTGATCCCCGCCGAAATTCCGCAAGACCAGCTCACGCGAGAGAATGGTGTGCTCCGCGGTGCCACGGCGGAGGTCCAGCAGACAATCGACAAGGTCATTACCCGTGATTTGGCCCTGCAAACGCCGGATCGTCTGCGCCTGATCGCTCAGTCTATGCGCTTTGGATTCTCCGATGACGAGATTCAGGCGATCACCTCCTTTGACCCTTGGTTCCTTGCTCGTATCCGCGAGATCGTTGAGGCCGAGGCGGGCGTTATTGCAGATGGCCTACCCACCGATACGCAAGGCCTGCGCAGGCTCAAGATGATGGGCTTCACCGATGCCCGCCTCGCCGCGTTGTGCGGGCAAACCGAAACCGCCATCCGCACCCTCCGCCAAAGCGCAGGGGTGACCGCGGTGTTCAAGCGCATCGATACGTGCGCGGCAGAGTTCGAAGCCCAGACGCCCTACATGTATTCCACCTATGAAACGCCTGTTATGGGTGATGTGGAATGTGAAGCGCGCCCTTCAGACGCCAAAAAGGTTGTGATCTTGGGCGGCGGCCCAAACCGGATCGGCCAAGGCATCGAGTTTGATTACTGCTGCTGCCACGCGTGTTTCGCGCTGACGGAGCAAGGCTATGAGACGATCATGGTCAACTGCAACCCAGAGACGGTCTCGACCGACTATGACACGTCTGACCGCCTGTATTTCGAACCGCTGACGTTTGAGCATGTCATGGAAATCCTGCGCGTTGAGCAAGAGAATGGCACATTGCACGGTGTGATCGTGCAATTCGGCGGCCAAACCCCGTTAAAGCTTGCCAACGCGCTTGAGGAACAAGGTATCCCAATCCTTGGCACCACCCCAGACAGCATAGATTGGGCAGAAGATCGCGAGCGGTTCCAGCAACTAGTTATCGATCTGGACCTCAAACAGCCGCGCAACGGCATCGCATCCACAGACGCGCAAGCGCTTGAAATTGCTTCTGAAATTGGCTTCCCACTTGTAATTCGACCGTCCTATGTTTTGGGTGGCCGCGCGATGGAGATCGTCCGCGATCAGGCCCAGCTCGAGCGTTATATCTCCGAAGCCGTGGTCGTCTCTGGCGATAGCCCAGTTCTGCTTGATAGCTACTTGGACGGCGCAGTGGAAATCGATGTGGATGCGCTTTGCGATGGCACAGATGTGCATGTGGCGGGCATTATGCAGCACATTGAAGAAGCTGGCGTGCACTCAGGCGATAGCGCGTGCTCGCTTCCGCCATATTCGCTGTCGGATGATATTATCTCGCGGCTCCACGAACAAACACGCGCCCTTGCTCTCGCGCTTAAGGTGAAGGGCCTGATGAATGTTCAATTTGCGGTTAAGAATGACGTGATCTACCTGATTGAGGTGAACCCACGCGCCTCTCGCACCGTCCCTTTCGTTGCAAAGGCCGTCTTATCCCCCATCGCAGCCATTGCAGCGCGCGTGATGGCCGGGGAACCTCTCTCGAACTTTGATCTGGTTGACCCAAATATCGATACTTACGCGGTCAAAGAGGCGGTTCTGCCCTTTGCCCGCTTCCCAGGCGTGGACACACTGCTTGGCCCAGAAATGCGCTCAACAGGCGAAGTTATGGGCAGCGATCCAAATTTCCACCGCGCGTTCCTCAAGGCACAAATGGGTGCAGGTGTGATCCTACCCACCGAAGGGCGCGTGTTCTTGTCCATCAAAGAGGCCGACAAAACCGAAACCCTGATCGACGCCGCCCAAACCCTTGTGGATCTTGGCTTTGATATCACCGCCACACGCGGCACCGGCAGCTTCCTAGCGGAACACGGCATCGCATCAACTGTTGTGAACAAAGTCTACGAAGGCCGCCCCAACATTGTGGACACAATGAAAGACGGCGGCATCGTGCTTGTGATGAACACAACCGAAGGCGCGCAAGCAGTGGAAGACTCCCGCTCCATGCGCAACGTCGCCCTTATGGACCGCATTCCGTATTTCACAACACTGGCCGCAAGCCACGCAGCAGCCAAAGCGATGGCCGCAGGGCGTGAAGGCGATTTAGAAGTGAGACGGTTGCAGGGTTAAGAGACAGCGCCTAACCCTTTGTAATCTTCTCGCCGTTTGCCAGTCTCACTAAGAAGTCGGCATAATTGATGCAGGACTCTGACATATCAAAAGTGAATTTGCTGCCGAGGCTTGCATCAAAGACGACAAAGTCCAGCGACGAATCAAGGGATAGATCGATGGTCTTTGGATAGACGCCATGCGGACACAACTCCATTGCGAGTAGCATGGATGCCTGATGGATTTTAACAGCAACACTTTGAAGCGATTTGCCCGCTGCGCCGGCAGTCAATTTACTTCTATACGCCTTAATCCAATCGGCTTGAGCGTCCAAAGCCTCCACTCCGGCCACAAGCTCTATCTCCCCACCTGGGGGGACTTTGTAACCCGGCAAGGTCCAACCACCTTCAATATCCTTAAAAGGCGCGTTTGATGGGAAATAATCAGCAATCTTTCCGTCCGCATCCGTTATCTTCCAGCCGAAATCTCCA
>CALKJA010000073.1 GCA_937995865.1 uncultured Paracoccaceae bacterium
GGTATGACCAAACCGGTGTGCCTCAGCCATCAGGCTTTCATCCTGCAGTAAAGCAAGCGCTTGTTCGGGATCGCTGATCACAACCCCCTTTTCGTCAAGGAAGTCCATCGCCGAAACGCTGCTTTCGGTCAGGTAGGTGCCACCGCCCATAACTGCGACACCAGACTTGGGTGACCGGGTAACAACAACGGTTCCCAATGCAGCCGCCATAATTGGCAGGGATTCCACCGATGTTTCAACAAGGAACGCCGCACCATCGGCCGGGTTCTCAAAGATGGCGTCAACAGTATCTTGCGCTTGTTCCCAATTGGTCCGACCTTCAGTGGGCATCGCGGCGAGACGAGCAACAACATTGTTGTTCCGCTGTGACTTTCCGATGCGTTCTGCTTCGGCCCGCAACTGCCCGATGTCGGCCAGCGCTTCAGATCCACGACCAATGGCAACGGTCAGGTCTTCAGGTGACATGCCCGCGATTGCAGACGCCCTTGTCAACGCATTGTACCGGGCCGCCATACGCTGTGAGGGTGTGAGGCGTGCAATCTCATCATCCGAGGCCGGCACAGTGGACGGGTCAACGTCCACAAAACCGCCCGCAAAGCCCGCTTCAGGGTCCGCAAGTTGCCTGGGCAAGGCCCGACCGGTTTCATTGGCGAACCGTGTGTATTCTTCGCTCAAAAATTCATCATAGGTCCGGCCATAGTCCGCGACGCGCTGGCCCTCTCGCTTCAATGTCATCGCCGATGGAAGCGTCTTAACCCGACTGGTGACGCCACGATCCCATGCGGTTCCGATACCTTCCATCACAGAAAGCGTTTCCACATCGTCTTTGGCCAATCCAGCGTTTTGCATCTGGCCCAGCCACCGCGCCGTTGCCGGTGCGTTTTCAAGTGCCTGTGCCGCCCGGCGCTGCCCCAATTCACGAGTGAACGGCACCGGATCGGCGGCCACGGAAACGGGCGGCACCCCCAGCTCTTGTCCCACACGGATTGATTCCGCCAGATCGTCGGGGTTCCGTTCGTCATATGACAGTTGTGTTGCCGTTGCAGATGCTACGCGCCCCTGCAATTGCTTGATGAAATCATCGGTTGCGGTCATCGGATGCTTTCCATCATGTCCATGATTTGCTCGGTCAGGCTGTATGCGTTGACGGTCTCGCCGCGCGCGGTCATGGCTTCTATTTGTTCGTTGATGACTTCGGCCGGGATGCTGACCCCATCAATCGTGAGGTCAGTTTCAGCCAGATCAGATGCACTGAGATCCATGTTTTGCAGCTGGATGCGCAGGGTTTCCTGCTTGTCAGAGTCACCGGTCCAGCCGGGCGCATCAATCAGCACTGACGTCAATTCAAGGCCGATCTGCTCATCAATCTCTATTGGGCGTGGCTTCCGGTTGTTTTCAATGATGAAGCCGTCCTGCCATTGCAGTAGTCGCGTCTGCATCGCCGCAACCGTTTGTGCGTCTGTACTGCCCTCATCGCCGTTCGTATTGATCCCCGCCGCGGTCATGTGGCGATTGGCCGTTGTCATCAGCGTTGAAGCCGCAACCGCAGACACGGAACCAACAGGCATCCGCTGCCGGTCCATCAGAGACTTCAGGTCAGACTGTGACAACTTGTCCGCATAGTTCATCAGGTTCATGCTGCGGAACGTCTCGGGGTTTTCCGCCTCCAAGCGCCGTAGCGCGTAATACGAACCCATATCCGTTTCGATTGGGGTGCCGGACGCCACGGACCGCTCATAAGCCCGCAGTGATGTCATGGCATCCTGACCGAGGGCAGCGCGATGATCTTGAGGGATATCATCGATCCGACCACCGGCATCAATATGCTGGAATGCAGCGTCTTGTGCAGCAGAAAGCCGCGCTTTTTCTTCGCCTTGACGGACAGATGAACGCAAATTGAACTCATCAATGGCCGCTTTTCGTTCCGTTGGGTCTTCAATCTCAAGAAGCTGCGAAATGCCGCCCGGGGCCGACGAACTTCCACCTGTTTCCTGACCCACCTGGAAGCCTTCGACGCGCTCCATCGCATCAAGAACCGCGATACGTTGCTCGGAATTAAGGCTGGACATCGTTGCCCCGGCAGGCACGCCCGCGGCGGCCGCGACCTGCGCGATGTACGAACCGGTGTCATTCTCAAATGCAGGCGCGTATCGGGATATCGCATCGGCGATGGACAGATTGCGATACGATGAACTGTCAAAGATCAATGCGGCCTTGGCGTCCCGGCCCGCTTGATATGTTGGGAATACCGCGAAGCGCCCGTCTGTGCCCACCGCACCATGCGCCTTGGCGAAGTCACCGAATTCAATGTTGCCCGGATTGTTGTTCCGCCATGCCCGCGTGCCTTCCCGTCGCACGGTCTGCCCGTTCGCCAGTTGAATGACTGTGTAACCTGCACCGGCCTCAACAACTGTTGTTGCTGGCACCTGCCCGCCTTCTGCAGCAGCAGCGCCCTGCAATCGGCCTGAATGCTGACGTGCAATCGGAATCAGCGTGCTTTCAATCGAAGCAACCTCGCCCGGCAGCATGCGCTCCTTGTTCTCGTTCAGGTATTCCATGGCCGCAAAGGGATCACGGTCTGCGATCCGAGAGATTTGCGCCGAATACAGCGCCGAGGTGGCCCGCTGCAACTCAAGCTCGGTCCGTTCCGGATCCCAGCCTTCGCGCAGCCCACGGGCCAATGTCTCGCTTTCAAGCGTCCGCAGGCTTGCATCGGTGACGCCCAAATCAGCAACGCCATCCTGCAGCGCCGCTTCGACCCGGGCCGCAGAGGTATCGGATAGCCAGCTCTCGCGTTGCGCCATGGTGTGGCGGTCAGCAGTCAGAAGGGCACTTTCAAGGCGGCTGTTTAGGCTGCCCTCCAGCTTGCGCCGGGCCCCATTACTCAGGCCATCAAGCGCACCTTTGCGCAGCGCCTCGATTTGTTCGGTAAGCTGCCCCCGCCGATCAACGGCATCCCGCCCATTCGCAGCAGTAAAGCCCGTTTCGGGGTTGTATAGGATTTCGCGGATTTGTTCGGACACGTAAACATCGCGTTCCGTCGCCTCGGCAGTGGTTTGGCGCTCGAATACTGCGGTTTCAAAGCTGTCTATTGCTGCACCCGCGCCTTGCAGCGCTTGGCCGACTGCACCGGCATTGCGAACAGATGCGATCCCACGCTGCGGTTGCGCTACTGGACGTTGCCCAAGGTCTTGAACGGTTGGAAGTCTGGCCATGATCTATCCGTACTTGTCATAGAGCGATTCACCCGTCTCGATCAGAGACGCGGCCGCATTGATATAACCGGCGGTTTGAGCGTTTTTACCTTCGACGCGCGCAGCTTTTGCTTGTAGATCGCGACCCTTTCGGGCTTCCTCGCCCTCCCAAAGCGCGGTCAAGGACCGATACTGCCCTTCCGCTTCGATATCGCCCATCAGCTCAAGGTCAAGGCCGCCACCACCGGCGGCACCAACCGCACGGGCTCGGGACGACACCAGCTTTGCGTTGTCCTTTTCCTGCCCCGCACGGACCGAGGCTGTGGCTTGCTCTGCAAGGCCAGCGGCCTCGAGTTGTTCTGCTTGGAAATCAGCCGCAGCCTTTGCCGCCTTCCCCTGGCGGATCGCTCCAACAGTTTTGACTATGCCTCCCACTGGAACAACCCTCCCTCGTTTGTATCACCGGCCCACTTCCAGCCCAATCTTTCCAGAAACGGAGCGGAGCCATCATCAGCGATGCAATAAGCCGGAACCTTGATCGTCTTCATGAACCTGACCGCCTCTCGCCATACCGCCAACTTGGGCAAGGCTTTGTCCTTGATGTCGCTGAAAACAGCCGCCTGCCCGCCTGCAATATAATACCCACACAGCGCAACGATGTCGCCATCCCTTTCCATGACGCGGGCGCGCACTGAGACAGGTACGGACTGCCCGAAAAAGGCTTCGATATCAGCGCGACGTGCGGCGCGAACGCTAAGCTTTGTCTTGTCTGTCATTGGACGCCACCAAAGCCAAAACCGTGCAGGGTCGGGGTGCCGCCGCTTGCAGGCAAATACGGTTATCTGTAGACCAGTCCCCGGGAAATTCGATCATGTCTTCTTCGTATTCGTCCCAGATCGCGTCTGCATCGACTTGGGCGCCATCTTCAAAGGCCGGCATGTCATCCATAAGTTCAAACGATGGCCCGAATTGCAGGCCTTGTGCGTGCGTATCCGCAAGCAACAGCCCGAGGTGATCGATGCGTGATCTTTGCGTCAGTGACATGCCCAAGGCCGTTTGGCCCGCAAGCTTAGCGCTCTTGTATCTGGCGGTGTACCCAAGACCTACAACCCAATCTGTATAAGTCTGCGATACCGCGCCGCCAGAAACGATGGCCGTGCCCTGGTCGACACCATCGCCCCAGATAACAACCGTCTCACCTTCAAGATGGTCAAGGCCGGTGATCGCACCGGATCCGACGATGAAGCTATCAGCCAGTTTGGACACAGCATCACCGACACACTCATCCAAGCGCGCCATTTCTTCCAGATACTGCTGGTCGACGCCGCCGATCGTGCGTTTCACCCGATAAAACACCCGATCACCACGCGCCCCAGGAAGGACGGCAACATCTTCAACAAGCCCATCAGTCTCATAATCAACCCAGCACAGCACATCTTCGGCGGCATCCCGCACCAATACGCCAACCGTTCCATCATCACGGACAGCGTGCAGGCGCATGTCAGGGCTTTTTTGTGCTGCGATACGTGCGAAACCCTCGTCGCCTATCTCAGGCACAAGCAGAGTCATGTCGCGTGCAGTCAAATCGCCACGCTGACCATCGAAATCAGCCTCGTAGATGCGCCTGGTGGTTTGGTCGATGAAGTAGCCCATGGTCCCAAGCATGGCAGCCGGGCTTGGAGCAGTCCCTGCAGCAGAGATAATCTTGGAATTATAGTTGCTGTTCGTCAGCGGCTCATCAAAGCTGTTGGACCGGATCGAATGTTCGGCATCTTCAACCCCGACAAGCATCCTTTGCAAGGGTAGCGCCCAATTTGTACGATTGATTGCGCCCCGGCCGATGCGACGGTTGATAGGCCCCGCATCCCCCACTACATCGGGATCAAAACTGCTGAAGCTGTCCGAGACCGACGCATAAGTCCTGCCATTGGCAAACCAGACGAGGCGTCCTTCGTTGATGACAACCGCAGTCGGCCAGCCTTCCCGGTCGGACCATGCCCCCTCTGCCCAAATCTCCGTTGCGCTTGTGCCGCCCAGGTCAGACAAAACAATGGCATCGACCAGTGTGCTTGATGTAAACCCAGTGACTTTTGCGATGCCTGTGATCGATCCACCAGCATACTCCATAGACAACTCAGCCACCCCAGAGGTGAAGTCGCCGGCTTCAAACCCCAGGCGATAGAAGGCGACAACATTGTCCAGCTCATCATCATAGGTGAACGATCCATTGCCTGTGAATGTCCGCACCGTTGCCCATGCGCCAGTTACACCAAGCGATCGCTGCAGGCTGACAGTACCAACCCAAGTACCGCTGCGCGTTATTGTGAACTGACGCCCGCTTTCCGTCGGGTTGTTGAAATTCCCGTCGCTACTTACCCCGGCGACCCGGATTTCGTTTGTAAACGTCAATTCCGCTGATAGATCAGCCTCAACAAGCTGGCCTTGCGATGTGAGAGAGAACAGCGCCCCGACCTTGCCTGAATCAAACACATCGCGAGACGCGGTCAGTGTGATGTTCCCTTGGATCGCGCTTGGGGTAATGGTGATGTTCTCAAAGTTCTCGGTAAGGAACGGGCCGTCATCCGCTTCATAGTCGACCACAGACCATGAATTATTCGGGCGGCGCTCGATCCGTTGCTGCCGATACCCCTCACACGCACAGAAAACCACATCAGAGCTTTGATCCCACCGCACCAGCTTGCAATCATCAGTAGATGCCCACGATGTTTGTATCTCGATGTCTCCAGAAAAGAGATCACAAACGCTGACGCGCGCGCCATACTGGCGAGGCGATGCGAATTCGATATGGAAAAATCCGTTCGGAACAAAAGAAATGAAGTGCTCGCCTGTCCGCAGAACGGACTGGCGGAACACATTATCCTCGCCTGCATTTGTGCCGATACGCAGAACAACAGGGCCAAGCGCGACGTTTATTTTAAGCGTATGCACAATGCCTTGCTCCACAGGATCAACAAACACTTGCTGCCTGCGCCGAGCAGAATTGTACTTGGTGCCGGTCAGCACCATATCCCCATTGTCCCAACTAGACACAGCACCAGCATCGTCGGCGTCATCCCACAATGAGAGGTCTGATGTAAAATCAGGATTTGATACTGCGGCTGTCACAGCAGGCTTTGAAAGCAGAGTGTCCCCCCCGTCCCAGATGCGCAGCACCCCAGCGGATAGTTCAAGCAGCGCTGTTTCCGCATTGCTGAACACAAACGGGATCAGCGCGCCATCGCGTGTGTCGCCTTTGTATCCCATGCCCGCGCGCAACGACATCGGCCCAAGCGTGCGGGGCTGCCAATTGGTTTGGATTGAGGCTGACAGAGCGACGCGCGCCACGTCTGTACGTGCCACAGCAAGGCGTGAGATACGCCCGCGGTTAAATACTGCGAGGGTGTCGCGCTGTTTCATCCACGGCGTCCCGATCCGAAACCGCCGACCCGGGACCGAGACCAAGACCCGCTGGGCAGGAACTTCACGCCATCATTCATCGAGTCCACCGATTTCGCAGACGTCAGTGCCATGCGCATATCCCGGTCGAGACGGTCGCGCTTTGATGTGGAGTTCGTGATTGTCTCGCAAATCTCCCATGCGATCGCTGTTTCCAGATAGTCGCGAAATGCTTCCGTCCAGCCGGCGGAGTTCAGGCCAAAATCGTTGTGATCTGAAACATACCGGATGAACAGTACGTCCTGGCTGCAAAACCAGTAACCCGCTTCATCGGTGTATTCTTCATCGGTCAGGGAGTTCTGGAAATATCCATCGGAGCAAAGCGCGGCCAACCTGCGGAAGTCGTCAGGCTTTGGATATGCCCGGTTGTGCCCAAAGGATGGCTCGATTGATGGGGAATATTCAATCTCAACCGACCGAATAGCGAAATTCCACTCGCCTTTTTCCAAAGCGGCTTTGACCGCATCGTCCGCCGATCCCCACGCCTGATCAAGAACCCGGCGCGGGTGGCGGTTTTCCGTCAGAGACAGCAGCTGACGCGAACCGAGACGCCGTAGCGCCCCGTTGTAGATCTTCAGCTTGTCATCTGATGTGATCGCCATTTATGCGGCCATTGATTTCGCGCGCTCAGCAATCCACTCGAAACCGGATTCCTTGGTTTCGAAGCCATCCTGCATGCACTCGCCATCTTCCTTGCGGAAAACACCGAACCGGCTGGACGGGCTGCGCCATTTGACTTCGAATGCGACATCTTCTGTCGCTTCAATCTTTTCACCTTTGAAGGAAACCTCCACAATCACTGCGACATTGGCTTCCAGCTTGCGCACATCGCGAACCATAAGGTGCGCCCAGATCGCGCGATCCTCGGTTGTCACCTTGATTTCATGCCCCGGCCGCAACTGCTTTGTCACATGCTGCCAGTACGCTGGTTCAAGCATTTCCTTGAGGTCGGTCCCTGCTGGTGCGGTATGATACCAAACAACGGTGTTGAACTCTGCTGATGTGAGATTGATAGGTTTGGACATATGTCACTTTCCTTGTGGTGGACCGGGCCGCAAATCGCAGCCCGGTCGTTGGGTTAGTCTGTGTCGGTCTCAGTGACCGCAGTGCCGTCGGACAGATCAACACCAGCAGCGGACGTAGCCGAGCTGACGATCATGATTTGAGCCGCGATAGGCGCTGCATCGGTATCAATCACCAAGACGATATCACCGGCACGCATGCCGAGGTCATAACCGTTGGTGATGTAGCCATCTACGCGAACGTCTGTCGCCGCGTCAGTAGACTTGTAGGCCCACAGATTGAACACTCCGCCGAGGCCGGAGCTGATCAGCATTGGGGGGGTTTCTGTCGAATATGCCATTCCTACGCCTCCTTACGCGAATGCCGAGCCGTCATGGTTCATGACCACGATGCCCGAGTTCTGAAGAAGCGTACCGCCCATGAAGCACGTTGCACGCGCAAAGCTGTAGTCGTCTTCTTCGTTGTAGCCGATGGCTGTGTCCATGTCGCCCACGTTCATCGCATGACCGATGGCGGACTTGTGGTACATGAAGCACTTCTCGGCATTGGTGCCGTTGCCTGGCAGGTCAGGATACACGATCCATTTGACGCCCTTCCAGATGCGAACAGTGCCGGCCCGGTTATCCCATGCATTGGGATTCTCGTTTGCCTTCAGGTTCACATAGTCAGCGCTGGCATATGCATCGATCTGCTCAAGATATTCATCGAAAGCGGGGGTGATCAATGCAGTGATCATGCCGTCCCAAGGGACCTGCGCGTTCTGCAGCTTGGTTTTGGCGTTACCCACCATTGCCGCGCTGGCAACCGCTGCAGCGCCAGTGTTCACTGTGCCTTGGTTCAGCAGATCAATGACGTCATCGTTGACCTGACGATTCATGACATCGACAACACCCTTTTGCATGATGGCGCGCTGGTCGCCCTGTGATGCAAAGATGTTGAAGCCAGTTTCTTCGACCTTATCGTGCCATTCGACCAGCGTTGCAGTGTTCTGCGTGTTGCTGTTCTGCCGTGCGGGGATGCGACCATTGACGCCACGGGTACGCGCTTTTGCGCCGCCGGAGCCTGCAACAAGGAACTTCGCCTGGTTGCCTTTGGTCACTGCTTCTGTGGTTACAGTTTCACGCAGGATTGAAGCGCCGATTTCGAACGCAGCAATCGTTTCATTGCGAAACTGAATTTGGGGTGCTGATACACTCATTTCCAACCTCATGTTTAGAGTTGATAAGCACGCTCTAACTCGGGTTGTCCGATGCTATGACGGGGCCGTTGCCGGGTTGTCTGCCATTCGATCGGGGCTTTGTCGTTGTGCGGTTCATAATTCAGGTGCGGGGCCGTTGCCGGGTTGTCCACACACACAAGGTATGGAGGCAACCCGGCATGGGTCAATACAGCACCTGAAAACGAAAATGGCCAACCCCATTCCTGAGGTTGACCACCTATCGTGCTGTTGGCTCCAGCACCATGATATTACCTAAGCGGCCATTGGATATTAAGCTGCTTTGAGCTTTTCCCGCGCCGTAAGGAGCTGCAAATACCGGTCCTGCATCTTCTGATCTTTGTTGTAGGCGTTGCGATCTTCGCGCATCGTCTTTTCGATCCCGGCGATTTCAGTGTCGACACTATCGATCTGAGACATTCCGGTGCCCGGCGCAACGAAACCAGCTGGGTTTGCATCATCGGCCAGCTTGGTCAGCCATTTCAGCATTGCCGGGTTGTTGGCAAACTTTGAGCCATCGGCGGCCCGGCTGTTCAGCAGCAGATCCTTGATGGGCGTTCCGTTTTCATCTGAACCCGCTGAATCCAGAAACGCGTTCATGGCGTTCAGATTGCCACGGAATTCACCACCCCATTCAGCCCGCAACGCGTCCTCGGCTTCCTGCTTGAAGGCTTTGTCCGCTTCTGCCTGCACCGCAACAGCTTCCTCTTGCTGTTCATAGTACCAACCGATCATGTCTGAGACGACAGCCGGGTCCGCGTTCTTACCGTGCGCGCGTTCAAGGAAGCCCTCGATCACCGGCTTGTCGTCATCACCGATCACCAAGCCATCAGGCAGCGCATCGAGATAACCGCCAGCCTTTTCGGGGATGCCGTTTTCCTTGCGGTATTCTGCGATCTGTTCGTCCGTGGCGTCGTCGGGCAACTTGGCTTTCAGGTCACCGGTCGAAATCCGCTGTTCAGCCGCCAAGAATGATTGCGTGATGTCGTTCGGGCTTTTGAACCGATCCAGCCGCTTGCGCAGCTTGGCATCGTCCTTGGCCATGATATCGCGCCAGTTCTCCGGCCAGTCGCCCTTTACAGGCTTTGGCGCATCATCTTTGCCAGTGTCCGGCGTCGCGATTGTGCCAGTACCGCCATCAGGTGGCGTTGCATTATCGTCGTTGGTTTGATCGTTCTGCTGATCTTCGCCTGGGTTTCCCGTTCCCGGTGCCAGGTCCTGTTCATCATCTGCCATCTTTTTCCCTTAGCTTTGCTATCATGCTGCCGTTCATTGACAGCAACTTCACGATCTGAAGGCCAACAAATCGCCGGCCTTCAGCAAATGCGGTTTCCCGCTCTCCACCGTCCGCATCGCTGCGGAACGAAAGCTCATATGCACCGGCACCTGATCTGACAATCCAATCCAGCGCTTTGCCTTGCTGGTCGGGTGTTGCATCACCGCGCTGCAGCGCCTGTAGCGCCTCAACATCGCGCGCCTCATAGACTGGCGGAATCCATGCAGGGTCTCTGGGTGGTCGTTTGGCCATCAGATCAAGGCCTGCCCGCCAAGCTCATTACTGACACCGGCAATGGTTGACGCCACATCGGCACCCTTCTGCATCTGTTCCAGCGCCGCAGCGGCTTCCATGGCTTCCTCATCGGCGTCAGCCTTGGCCTGCATGTCCTCTGGTGAACGCAGCCACTTCGCCGGGGCACCGATGCCGCCCAACACGTCACGCAGTGTTGTGTCAAAGTCCATGATCTGGCCTGCAGTTTCATCAACCCCCATGGCATCGGCAATGATGGTTTTCGCCTCAAGGAATTTCTGACCTTTCTGGCGGTCTATCATCTGTGAAAGCGGGCTTTCGAACGAAAACTGGATTTCACTGCCTCGAATGGATTCCGGAATGCTCTCAGCTGGGCCAAAGGCACCACCGCGCATCAGCGTCTCAAACGTCAGATCGCAGAGAGATGCGTTGTAATCGTCCTCAATCGGCTCAAACAGGGGCAACGCCTGACGGATGTACTCTTGGACACGCTGGCCAACCTCGTATGCGGTCATGTCCGGTCCGCCCGCTGGAGGCAGTGACAGAGTGTTCAGGTAAAAAGCTTCCCGGATCATGCCTGCGGTACGGTCGGTCAACTCAAAACCAAAGCCGATTCCGCTTTTGTCTTGGGTCAGAGGCCGCAAGACCTCGCCCAGGCGTTCATCATATTCCGCATCAATGGCGGTGAAGCCGCCCGGGAATACGTTGACATCGCCCCGAATGGCTTCTGTCACACCGATCAGCGGCGGGTTTGCGGCGCGCTCCCCTGCATCAAGCATTGTCAGTGTCATAGCCTGCAATAGGCGGGCATCAGGCAGCGCAATTACCGCGGCCGGGCTGTACGGGTACTGAGACCCTGAAACAGTTGCCCAACGAGCCACGTTGTAAATCTGCGTCCATGATCCGCGCTCATCGATCACATGCTTGTTTTCACAATCAATGTAGATCGATACCCACGGATACCGCTTGAATTTGGGATCACCGCTGTAGTTTTCCGACCGGATCACCACATGCCGAACCAAACATGGCTCGTTGCTTCCCTTGGCCTTCCGATCCTTGATGGTCTGGTGGACCTTGTCACCAAACATCATGCACATCTCACCGATAGAAACTTTCCAGTTCCGGTGGAATTCATCGAGTTGACCATAGCTGTCCTCGACCCAAGCCATGTCCCTGAGATGCCAGCAGCGATAAAGCAGCGTGTTGTCGCGCCGGTTCAGCTCGCACGAAATGACGTTGCCACCAAAGGCCGCATAGTCGTGATCGGCTTCCTTCGTCGCCCGATTGAACATGGCTTTGCGGTCATACATGGCACGGCGCTGCGTTCGTGTCGCCCATTCCAGCCATACCTTGGCTTCATGGTCCTCGTTTTCCTCGCGATCGGTCCCTGTGTGGAACCATGGCTGACCTTTGGGCCGCAGCATTGATCCAATGGAGTTGCCGAGGTCGCGCCGGGTCAGGGCCGGATAGCCTGTCATTAGGTGGTCAGCGTATTCATCACCGATGTCGCGGGTCACCGTGAAATCAGCGCGTTCCACATAGAAGTTATCGGCCAAAGACTGGTTGCGCGTGTCATAGGGCAGCTTCTTGGAAAACAGGGCATCACCCTTTTCCTTGATGGACTTTGCATCGCTATGCATGATCAGGCACCAAGCGTTTCGCGGCCACCACCGCCAAGGATTGTGCTTTCAACGCCGTCGGTTTGGCTGTCCTGCGCCATCGCTTTGCGCTTTGTCCGCTTCAATCGTGGATCGTTCGCATCTGGCAGGGGTGTTGGGTCTTCGACCTTTGGCATTGCCGGTGTTTTAAACAATCCTGACATCATTTCCTCACTTTTCTGGCGGCCATTCGGCTCATTTGAACGTTGACCGTCTTGCGGCCACTGCCATGTTCTGCGGAGTATTTCCGCCACTGGTTCCCATGCGTCTGCAGCTTGGGCCCATATCCGTTGCACATGACGACTGCATCACCTTTGTCCGGTGATCTTCCGAGCAAAGCAACAACCTTGTCTTTTGGCGTGATCTTGATGCCGTTGGATGTGATTTCAAACTCAGGTGCGGTCAGGTCGGACACCAGCTCAGGATCGTCGGGCAACGCGATGTGCGATCCTCCATCCTGGCTGGGGTCAAGCGCTTCACGCAAGCGCCAGTATTTTTCAGATCTGACGTTCACGAAGCCGAACTGCTGGTCATTACTGCGTCTTGATGTGGATTCGGCCCCTTTGTGCGCAACAACGTCCTGCATCTGGTTGTCCTTGAGGCGCATCATGGTTGCACCGCCGTAGCCGCCGCCCATGTCGATGATGACCGTGGCGCCATTGCGGCGATGCGATATCAACAGCCCGGCCACCTCGTTGCCAGTCGGGGTTTCTGAGCCCGGGACAGCAACCAGCTTGTCAAACCAGCCGTCATAGCGGGCGGAAAGGATCGTGCTGTCTGTCCCTCCTTGGGCGATATCGGCGGCAATGGCCGACATCGGCGCGTGTTCAGGTGGTCGGTCAGTCCAGCGGGCTTGTGCTTCCCTGATCCATTGCGTCGGAACAACCTGGAATGCGTTGTCTTCACGGGCAATCATGAAGTTACCGTCACGCAAAGCTGAACGCATTGGTTCCGGCAGCGCATCAAGAGTGGCCGCATAGTCCGAGTTTGCAAGGAATGGGTTGTCCGACAGTTTCGCTGGCACAAACGTCCGCGATTTGGGCTGCACAGTCCTGCCATCCATGACGCGCGGTTCCGGGCCGTCAACCTCCATATCGTTGCCATCAGGGTCGGTTACAAACCAACGAAGCTCGCCGGGCTCGGCTGGGTTGGCGTGCGTTGTGTCCAGCCACGGCCGGAACATACCGATGATCCAGTCACCCGTTGAAGTGGTCGGCGGGTTGGATGCCAGCAAGGCCCGGGTCCGCTGCCCCTCAACCTCGGTTCTGATCCACCCCATGAGGAATTGAACCTGCACCAGCGCAAACTGTGTGGCCTCATCTAGCGCCAAGAAATCACGGGCCCGGCCCCGGTACTTATCCTCATCACCGATGTTGTTGGCACCACCGAACGTGATGATCCTGTCGTCATCCGTGCGCAGCGTTGGGGGTGATGACCCGTTGAAGCCGCTGCGGCCACCATGGAAGCGCAGCACTTCCTCGATCATACCGCCGCCGCCTTCCAAGTCGGTGCCGTTGCGCCGCATGATCAGCGACCGGGTGTGTTCCTCAAGCGCCAAGCCTGCGACTAGGGCAGTCTTTCCGCCCCCACCGGCCCCACCATACAGCAGCACATCAGCTTTGCTGAAATAAGCCTCGGTCTGCGGCCCGGGTGAGGGAATGAACCTGCGATCCTTGGTGGTTGCCATAACTTGTTCAGCTATGGCCTCGCGTTTCTCAGGCGGCAGGGCGTTGAGTTTGGCTAGGACTTCGTCAAGGTTCATCCGACGCCACCCCGCGTCCTGTTTTCCTTCAACTCCGGCCTAATCTTGCCGGGGCAGTCCGAATCGTCATTCCGCTCGTTCTGGACGATACCGCAGCTTTTGCAGACGATCAGCGGGCGGAATTGCTTGTGTTTGAACCATTCGTGTTTGGTGGTCATTCCTCGCCCCCCTGCTCTTGCGCACCACTGGCGAGGATGAACGCCAGCGACCGGGCTACATCGGTCATGCTCTTTTCCTCGGTCTCGATCGGTCCGCCATCCTTACCAGTCATTTCAACCTTTGTTGGGAACATGCCGAGATGCTTTGCCACGTTGAGCAGTGCGCCCATCTGGTCGTGCATCTTCACCTCGATGCCGTTCTGGGTTTCTTTGACCCCAGCAAATAACACCTTTCCAGCGGTTGATAGTTCAGTCGTGTCGCGGATCACTGCTCTGGAGCGGCCGAGACCATCACAGCGCGGGCAATCCGGGTGCGGTTGTGTCCGCCACTTGTAGCCAAACCCGCCGCCCATGACTGGTGCGTGTTGTTTCTCGCGCTCTTTGTCGGACTTCGAGAAGTATTCTTCCTGTTGTTCTTCGAACTCGCGCTCATCCCGCCACTGATACTGGTGTCCGTGACCATGGCAGAACCGGCATGACCCCACGATGATGGACGTCAGCTCGTTGGGATCAGCATAGGCCAGATCAGCCCAACGCTTGAGAACCTGATCAGCCGTGATTCCTGTCCGTTCTGCGCGCTTTCGCACGCTTTCTTGGATCTCCGCCTGAATTGCAACATTTTTTAACAGGCGACCGGCCTGCGGTCCTGCTGTCTTTTTGCTGTATCCAGCGCGGATTGCGGCCTGTGTCGCGTTGAAGTCGATGATGTACTCCTGCGCGAACATCTTTTGTTTGTCGTTAAGTTCCATTGGTGTGCCTCAGTAGGGCTGCCGCATTGGCTTTCAAAAGATACGGTGATGATTGTCGCTTTTCCATTATCCGACCTTTCGCAGTTGTTTTTTCTGGCCAGCTGGCCTGCGCGGAATGGATATCCCGAAGCGTTCGGCGTCTGACCCGACTGTACCTTGGGGTATGTTCAGCATCTGGGCGATTTCTGGTCCCGTGAAGCCTTGGATTACCAAGTCGGCGATACGGCGCCGGCGCTTCGCGACTTCCGGGTCCTTCTTGCGTCCAGCCCACATCCGTTTTCTGACGCGCTCTCTTGCGGCTTCGGGATCAGTGAACACCAACTTGTTCTTGCGTTCATCCCAAATGGTTTCGTGATCCTCGCCAGATACGCCTTTGGGGATCACATTGACCATTCCGTCTTTGATGGCTTGATCGATCAAGCGCTTTTCCTCTGCTGTGATTTCATCACTCATCCCCAAACACCTCGCGCCGCATTTTCGATTTGGGACTGGGACAGACGATCGAGGTCTTTCATGCTTGGGCATCTGACCTTCTTGCGGCCAGCCTTGATGATCTGCTGCGCTTCATCCGCGCTGTAGTGCCCTTTTTCACGTAGAGTTTGGTAGTCCGCGAATTCGGCCTTTGTCATGCAGAGCTGGCTTCTCACCACCCGGTATCTAATTTCGCTGGGCGTCCTTCCCGACCTGCCCTTATTCCCGCTCGCAAACTCAGTATCCGGGTTGACCTTTGACCAATTCGATATCCGTTGCGCGCTTACGGAAAGCCGTCGCGCGGTTTGAGCCTTTGATAGGCCGCTGGCAGCGCATTCCCTGACCTTCCGGTCAAAGTCAGTGCCCATTGCAACAGCGAACGCATCATCGAGTATTTTTGTCATGTCTTGCGGGCTCATGATTGGCCTCCCATTCGTTTTGGCGCGTATCCCATTTCGGCGACCAAAGCCTGGATGCGCTTGCGCTCATCGGACGTCGGCCGTTGATCGGATTCGGTTTGGTCGGATTTGTATGGCTGTTGGCCGCTGTCGAACTGCCTGATCGCAACCTCAGCAACGCTGACCACGCCCATTTCAGTTTTTGTTCGTGCGACGATATCGCCTTCAAGTGGCTTCTTGCGACGGTTCGGGTTCTCTGAACCCTTCCACCACCGGCAAGCCTTTGTGATCGCCCATTCCGGATAGGTGGCCAGTGCCTCCGCCCAGTCTTCAGCTTCGATCATGCGGACCCCATGCGGGACGTCGCCGGTGTAGTACGGCGTCAGCAAGGCCGCGACACGCGCCATGATCTGCTCTGGTCGTGCTGACGTCGAAAGCCTCGCCACAGCAGCGTTGACCTGATCACGCTCGGCCTGATCTTTCAGCGGCGACTTGAGCAAACGCGGCCACCATGTCGTTGTGTGGTCCGCTTCGGCCACCGTTGGGGCCATTCTGCCCTGTGTTGCTATCTGGGTCATAGTTTCCCTCCATCAATTTTGTGAAGTTTGCTGGTTTCAACAGCCAATCGAAGTTTGCTTTCCAGCCCCTGCCATTCGCACCGATCAGCCATGGGGCGACAGAGGCCCGGTCGATTGCGGCGATCCAGTTCTCGAACCCACCGACATCCTTGATCCTCGCTTTGAGTGCAGATCGCCTCTGGGGATTTGGTTTCTGAACAGCAGGCCATCCCACCTCTGCAGCCTTCGCATTGAAGTGCTTTATGGCTTCCTCGATTTGATCGGGTTCAGACGGCTGATCTGACAAGAGTACGTTAGTACTCTCTTTCTTATATGGCTCTGGTTCTGACTGGCATCGCTCAGGCATGTGCTTGGGGGATGCGTCCGCATAACGACCGTCATTGTTTTTATTGGGTTTTCTATCCCATCTTGACTGCGCTGCCGCTTTCGCTTTGTCACTCTTTTCTGTCGTGTTTTTGATTTCTTTTTGAGCTCTTTCATTGAAAAGGCCATCTTCGGTCTCGATGATCTTGCCGTCAGAAATCAGGTAATCCAGGCATTTAATGAACGCATTTTTCGTCTTGCATCCGCACAGTCGTGCAAGCCTGTTGTCGTCCCTCTCAATAGGGCCCGCCATTTCGTACATCCGGCAAATCAACGTGATGTAGACCCCGGTTTCTTCCGCAGAGAGACCACGCGTTCCGGCCAGCCAATCCGAGGGGTAAAACGCGACATGAACGATACTCATGCGTACTTCTCCAGATGAATTGGTGCTGCGTTGTGGGGGCGGCAGATGAACGACGGAAGGTAGACCGTGACAGGCCAGCCCTTGAGGTGGTCGTAGATCACAAAGAACGTGCCGCCATCATGATAGAACCGCCAGAGACCGCGCTCAGATATGCTTGAGAGGCGCACGATAAAGCGCACGCTGTCGTCGTTACGCTCGATGGCCGACGACAGGCTGTTCCAAAGCTGCCTTGCATCAACATCCTGCCCTATGCGCTCGTGAACGCGTTTCTTGAAGTGCAGGAAGCAGCGTTGTTCGTGAGGGGTCATTCTGCGGCCCCCAAAAATTTTTGAACTTCGTTCCCAAATGTCTGCCAGCCCGGTCGGGCCTGCCTGCAGAACATTTCCAGTTTTTTGTGGTCGGGCAGTGATGCATTGATGCGGTTCACAACCTCATCTGGCTTGCGCGAATGTTCGCGTTGCTGGCCTGAAATGACGGAGTCCGGAAACAAGCAGGGCTTGGGCAGCGGGAACTTGCCCCGCTTGCATATCAAGAGCAGCTCGTGGCGATTGCGCGCCCAGTATCCTGTTCCGATCCTATCCTTGATCCAGACGACCTGAGAGACATACTTGAAGCCCCACGCGCTCGGGATCGCCATTGAGCGAGCCAGCATAGGTGCAGTCGTCCACATCAGCAGAAGCGAATCTTTCTTGACCCAATTCTTGACGGGTAGGGCGCAGATTTCGGCGTCTGTCATGCATGGATAATGCCGCATCGCATTGCGACCGGGCTTTGCCTTGCTGTTGCTGGCAAATTTCCAAGGTGGATCAGCATACACAACGTCTATGCCCTGGAAGTCATTGATCATATCAGACCTCCACCACGTAGATGCCTTGAGCGGCCGCAACCGCCCGGCGAACTTCGTAATCGCGCGTTGGGGTTCCCTTGGCGTCCTCGTATATAGTCAGCCCCGCCGTGGCCTCATCACTCAGATCGACGTATGAAAAATCAACAGTGATCCGCATTTTGCGCCCGGTCCGGGTCAATACCGGGCCATCCCGACCATCCAGAAAAATAGGAACCTGGCGGCGTAGATCGGTGATCTTGCCTGCGCGTTCCAGCAGCTTTAACTCCTGCCACCTTTTCGCTTCCCTTTTACTGTCAAACTTGATGCCATCGACAGTGACCCGCTGGGCCCCAAACTTGTTGCCGCTTGCCTTGGGTTGACTTTGGAACTGCTGTGCTGTCATGCGCACGGTCATCGGATCAACGCCCGCCCGTGGCGACACATAGCCGGCCTTTGGCCACGATCCACTCACGACGAAGCCTCTCTACTGCACCGCGCGTGTTACCAGCGCCCTTGGTGCGCTCGTATCGCCTGCGGGCATCGTCCTCGGCTTCCATGAGGACCGCGACAAGCCCATCACCATTGTTGGTCAATGGATCGCCCCCCAATACATATCGAAAACCGCATCGGCCTCGGCGCGGTCGTTGGGGTCTTTCTTGCGTTCCGCGACAACCTTGCGCAGGGCCTTGGTGTCGTAACCCCTACCCTTGGCCTCGGCCATCACCTCTTTTTGGGCGTCCGCAATATCCTTTTTCTCAGCCTCAAGGCGCTCGAAACGTTCGATAAACGCGCGCAATTCAGCGGACGCGGCCCGATGCACACCATCGCGCACCGCTACATCCTCGGGGGATTCCTTCATCTGCGAACCATCAGCCATTGTGTATCCTTCCTCTGCTCTCATGACGGCCCACCGCACGGATGGGCCGGTTGAAATCAGAAGCGGTAGCTGTAGGTGATCGAGGTGTTCACCAAATCGAAGTTCGTGGTGGTGTCGCCCCATGGATGGTCTGTGCTTACGCTGTCGAAATCGTAGGCTTGCACCTCCAAGCCGATCTGTGAGGCGTCAGTCAGCGCGTATTTAACCTCAAGGGTTGCTGTGGTGCCTTCCAGGTCGATGCTTTCCTGCACATCAAAGTCCCAGCCGCGACCCTCGATATCGCCAGCCCAGCCCTGTGATCCAGTGCCTTGTGCGACACCAACACCAGCAAGGAACTGCCACGGCCCGGAATTGTACCCGGCCAAGATTGACAGGGAGGCGGCGTCATTCAGCGTTGCAGCGCATTCATGAGGCGGGCGCACCCAACGTGGGTTGAATTGCGCCAGTGCGTCGGTGTGGCATTCGGATGAAGCCTCTGCATTGAACAGCGTGTAGTCCAGTGCCGCCCCAAACACGAAGTCGCCAATGGGGTGCAGGTATCCAATTTCAAAAGTCACGGAAGGCGACGTGCCGTCCAGATCCGTTGCAAAGTCCGTCAGGTCGCTTGGCATGTTCTTCTTGAACCAGTGGTAATCAAGATAGACATCGTTGGACGTATAGTTCGGCTCGACCCGCGCGGCACCAATACCGCCTTTTACATACAAGCTGCCTGTACGGTCGAATGACACGGGATCGCCAACCGGCGGCTGGCCAACTGGTGGCGTGACAATCGGATCCGAAAGCCCCCCGGCTTGAGCCGCGCTTGCCGCCAAAGCGATAGCCGCGGCCTTCAATGCTATTGTTTTCTTGACTGACGCATGAATCTTGCGGCGTGTCTTCAGTGTGCGATCTTTGCTCATGTTACTAGTTCCTTTCAGGGTTTTGATTTTTGTTTCTGAAACAGCGCAGCGGCCAGACCACGGTCGAGCCGGGCGCGGATGCTCTGTGTCGAATTTGATTTGGTTGCGCGGCACGGGCATGGCTGCAAAGCGACCCGGAGCGATTGCACATCGGCCACTGGCATGCGGATCAGAATGTCCGCGCCATCCCGGGTAATCGAAGCGCTCATGATGATACCCCTTGATCCGCACGCGCCACGCCCCTGATGACCCTTTGATCATTAATCCACGCAACTATATTGTCAGCTGTAGCTTGGTGCGCGGTGCCCGCATTCAGACGATCATATGCATGACGGTTCTGAACTGCCATTTGCCCGATGGCAGTCAGCTTGATGCCGTACTGCTTCGAGAAGTCTTCCATGGACTTTATTGCTTGTTCTCTGCTCATATATAAACAATTAGACTTTTGTCTACCCGAGGTCAACATGGAATTTTTAGACATTTTTTTCGATTTGCGCTTGACTTAGACATTTGTCTAGTCCATCTGTTAACTCAGCAAGTAAAGGAAAGCGGATGAACGCACCGATTTTAGTTTTGAACGCAGAAACACGCTTACTTCCACTGTTGGAGCCTTCAAAAGCCAATGCAATGAAGCGTGTCGCCGCAGCATGTGATGCGCAGCGGATCGCCCGCCAGATCGACTATTGGGGCGCGCCACAGGCATGCACCACGACCGAAGAATGCGTTTGGTACTACCTCAGTGAGAGTGTCATGGGCGGCAATGTCACGGAAAGACACCTCGCAACCTTGGAGTTCATCTTTGATCGAGTGCCTGGCGGTCGTGACGCTGATGTTCGGTCGCTATCCGAGGTGAGCCGCCGCGAAATCTTTTGGTCGATTTCCAAAGAAGCGGCAACTCATGTCGAGCACTACCGCGCAGACTTTCGCCTGGCGCTGTCTTGATGCCTGCCGCTTGCGAATTTTCCTTTACCCAACCCCGAGGCGCTTCAACGATGAACAACAAGAGCAATCACTCACGGATGCCGACCGCCTCGGCCAACTCGACCGGCGGGGGCAAACCTCCCGCTCCTGCCGGTCTTTTTTCAAAACCACGCAACCACGCCGAGGAAATCGAATTGGCCCGGGCTTGGTTTGCCCGGCAATCAGAGGTCACACCCAATGCGTAAAGATACCGGACCATGGGCATATGAGCCCCGCAAGCGCCATGACGCACGACTTGACCTTGTGCATGTGTTTGCCACTGCGGCTGCAGCCCTTCTTGTGGCGTGGATCATCGGCAGCATGACGACGGCAGCAATGACCGAGATTGCTACGGAAACGTTGCGCCAGCAGATGGATGCAAACTGATGGATGGCACCACACCCATAGAGCGGCTGACCGCAGGCGTGCATGAAATTCCGTCAAGTGAGTACCATGCAGACCCGTGTGTGGAGCCAAGCCTTTCCAGCACAATTGGGAAGCTGTTGATTGATCGATCCCCTTTGCACGCCTGGACAGCATCACCTCGCCTGAACCCCGATTGGGAGCCCAAAAACAGCGCGACCTTTGATGTGGGCCGGGCCGCGCACTCAGAAATACTTGGTAAGGGTGAGGGGTTCGCCGCCTGCCCGCCAGAGTATTTGGCCAGCAATGGCGCAATGAGTACCAAAGATGCCAAGGCCTGGATCGCTGACATGCGTGATGCTGGCATAACCCCCCTGAAGCAAGACCAGTGCGATGCAATCTCTGCAATGTCGAAGGTCATGCGTGAAGCGTTGCGCGATCTGGGCTTGGTTATTGATCCGGCAAGGTCGGAATTGGCAGCAATATCCAAGATAGATGGCGTCTGGAACCGCTGCATGGTGGACAATGCGCCTGAAGCAGAACTGCCAGGTGTTGGCAAGATATTCATCGACCTGAAGACATGTGAAAGCGCCACTGATGCCGCCTGCAGAAAGGCGATTTCATCTTATAAATACGACTTTCAGGACGAACATTACACACAGGTTTGGCGTGGTGCCACTGGTGAGCGGCGCACGATGGTGTTCTTGTTCCAGGAAAAAACAGCGCCCTTCGAAGTGAATGCGCTGATCCCAATGCGTGAGGAAGGTCACTCCGCTGATTGGGGTGAGACCGCAAAAGACCGGGTTCGTGAGGCGCGCCGTCGCTGGGCGCATTGCCTTAAAACACAGGAATGGAACGGCTACCCTCGCCTGATCAAATCGATCGGCGCACCGCCTTGGCATAGGGCTGACTGGGAGCAAGCGCAGGACACCTTGACTACAGCAGAGGCAATCGTTGCCGCAAGAAAATTCCAAGAACCAGAAAGGACAAAATCATGAACATGACAGTTCGCTTTATCCCCGTTGGGGACATCACCGAGCCTTTGAATGTGGCAATCGGCCTATCAGGAGGGTCTGGGACGGGGAAAACGTACAGTGCCCTGTTGATTGCCCGCGGACTCGCCAAAGGCATGACCGGGAAGTCCGGATCGCCCATCGCATTCGTTGATACCGAGAACCGCCGGGCGCTGCACTACAAGCGCGACTTCCCAGAAATGTCCCACTACGACATGAGCGCGGTAGATGACCAAGGGAACATGGTCGGTTTCCCCCCAGAGCGCTGGATCGAGGTAATAGACAGCGCCGAAGCCGCAGGTGTTTCTGTGTTGGTGATCGACAGCTTTTCCCATGCTTGGGAAGGCGTCAATGGCGTGCTTGATCTGCAGGCACAGGAACTCGACCGGCTTACAGGTGGCGATGCCAACAAGAAGAACAAGCTTGGACAACTGGCATGGGCGCAAGTCAAGCCACGCTACCGCCGTCTGATCGATCGTATCGTTCGGGCAAAGTGCAACATTGTGATCTGCACCCGCGCAAAACCGGTGATGCAAGAGAAATCCAGCAAGACCAACTGGGAGTCTGTCAACGCCCGCGACACAAAAACACGCAGGAAAGATGTGCCTTGGGATCCGGCATCGGATGGTGATCTGATGTTTGAAATGACGGCAATGATGATCCTCGACCCAGACGCGCCGGGATGCCCAGTGCATCAAATCAAGTGCGCCGATCAATTCAAGAACCTTTTTGATCCGCGGTCACCAATGGGGCCGGAAATTGGCGAAAAGATGGCCGAGTGGGCCAAGGGTGGCGGCAACTCATCTGATGAAAAGGCCCTTATGGACAAGGCGCGGGATATCGCGCGACAGGGCAAGGCTAAGTTCACGGAATGGTGGAACTCTGACGAGGGTAAAGCCTCGCGCGCTGTGTTGCGGCCAATAACAGGTCAGCTGAGCGATATCGCTACAAGGGCTGACGCTGAAGCCGCCAGTTCAGATGATGATCCGTTCGCGGGTCAGGGCAGTGCCGGCGAAACCATCGACACAAAAGCCCCCGATCCAGCCCTGTTCAAAAGCCTCTACGACATGATCCTGCGCGACTTCGCAGACGCACCAACCGTGGATGATGTGCTTGACCTGTACGGCTCGCAAATCGAGCAGATGAAAGAAGCCGCGCCCGACCTGCACAAAGAGCTTGAATTCGAGATTGCGGCCTATCGCGAGAAGGAAGCGGAGCAATGATTACAACGATGACAATTTGCGTGATGCTTTCTGACGGGTCGCACGGCTGCGTTGCCTTCGATGCAACGGAAGCACAGTGCGGCGAGGCAATAGTCGCCGTTCATGAAGAATTTGACGATGAACTTGATTGGGCGACATGCACACCCGTTGTACAGCCCTATGCAATGCGTCCTGTTGCGCGGCCAGAGGGGTTGGGCGAATGATCTGGTTTTTCATCATCTGGCTCTACATCGTCGGCATGTTCTCAACGCTTGGCGCGCTGTCTATATTCGAACACCGCGCAACGTCGCTGTCTAGCGCAGTCATCGTGGTCTTCTGGCCCATCACCGTGCCCGTGGGTATCTGGATGGAGTTACGCCCATGACGCCGCCTATCAACACGCCGCTCATCCTAACCTACAAGGGCGAACGGTTTATCGGCCAGTTCTCAACCATTGGTGAAGTCTTGGGCCATTCGCATGAGATCCGCGATGTCTGCGACCTGAACAAGCCCCAGTTTTTCATTCTGTCTGTTCATGGGTGGGACGTAATAGAGGCACCCGATGCCTACAGCGTTCTTGACCTCAACCTCCCTGATGATCGGGGCATATCGCATGGTTAACTGCGCCATAAAATGAACGCTGGGCGGGGGCGCCCTTAGATAAGGAAAACAACGATGAACAACCCACACACATTCGAAACCATTATCGCCATGATCCAGGCAGCACCACGCGAGAAGCGCCGGTGCCACAAATTCACAATCGGGCGCATGGAAGCGCTGGCCTTGCATAGGGTTCAAAGCCCATCCGGCGGCCCGCTGATCCGTGACGGTTTCTTGATGGGCTACCCCATTGAACGCACCTATCAGCGCCAAGCACTACGCTTCGGCCCCGAGCTGCTGCAGCTGCCTGCGCCAGCGCAAGAAGCGGCGTAGCTGACCGATGATGTGTCAAGGATGCCTGTGGCACGACGCCACCCCGGATAACGATTACTGCAACCAATGCAAGCTGGAGCAGAGCAATTCCACTTGGGCCAACATTGCGTCTCACTGGCCGTACATCGGCATGGTGTTTCTGATCGCGTTTTGGGGCGGCATCGCTTGGCTGATGAATTGATATGGGGGCCTATTACAATGAAATCGATCCATATGCCGCCGAGTGGCTGCGAAGGCTTATTGACGCTGGCCACATTGCGCCGGGCGTGGTGGACCAACGTGATATCCGCGATGTTCGGCCCGCTGACCTTGACGGATTCACTCAATGCCATTTCTTCGCGGGTGTGGGGATCTGGTCTTACGCGCTCCGACTTGCCGGCGTCAGCGATAACCAACCCCTCTGGACAGCAAGTTGTCCCTGCCAACCTTTCAGCGCGGCAGGCGCAGGCGCTGGGATTGATGACGAGCGGCACCTATGGCCGGTCATCCAATGGCTCGCCGAGCAGTGTCGCCCTGAAGCGATCCTTGGAGAACAGGTTGCAAGCAAAGACGGCCTCAACTGGTTCGACATTGTATCGGCTGACATGGAAGCGGCGGATTACGCCATCGGGGCAGTCAATACCTGCGCTTGTGGCTTCGGGGCACCCCACATCCGACAAAGGCTCTACTTCGCAGCCCACGATAACCGACGCTTTGGGCACAATGGCGGCCCGGAGTGGCTGGCCGACGCCCCAGGCATCGGATCACACGGGCGGGGGGATAGCCAACCGGGCAACGAACCCGGATCGCAGCAACGATCTGAACGACTTTGCGATGTTGACCGGCTGGGGAACGCCGATGGCGCGGGATCATTACCCAGCGCACACACCGGAGTACATCGCGGCGAAGAAAGCCGAGGGTCACGGGATGGCGAACCTGAACGACCAAGCCCAGCTATCGGGGTGGGGAACGCCCAGCGCGAGGGACCACAAGGACACGCCGGGGATGGCGACCACCGGGACCAACCCGGACGGGACAACGCGGGACAGGAACGATCAGCTGCCGCGGCAGGCGCATCTGAGCGGTTGGCCGACTCCCATGGCCAGCACGGGCGCCCAGAACGGGAACAACGCAGCGGGGAACAACGACAGCAGCCGCAAGACGGTAGAATTGGTGACCGACATACAGGGCCCGGCCCGGTTAACGGCCCATGGGCAGATGCTGACTGGCTCCACTGCCGAGATGGAAAGTGGCGGCCAGTTAGATCCGGGTCATTCCCGTTGGTTACAGGCGCTGCCAGCCGCATGGGACGACTGCGCGCCTACGGAAACGGCCTCTGTGCTGAGCAGGCGGCCGGCTTCATCCGCGCCTACATGGAACGCGACATGGTCGACCTGAAACAAGCGCCGGCAGGCGATCTATTCGAATGGGGAATTTGATATGAGCAAGATTGAATGGACCGAAAAGACTTGGAACCCAATTGTCGGGTGCAGCGTTGTAAGCCCAGGCTGCACCAACTGCTATGCGATGAAAATGGCCGCTCGGATCGAACGCATGGGCGGTGCGCCTCAGTATGACGGCACCACCAAACAGACGCGGGGCGGTGCTGTATTCACGGGAAAGGTTGCTTTGGCGGAAAAGGCCTTACTGGAACCATTGAAGCGCAAAAAGCCGACCATGTATTTCGTCAACAGCATGGGCGATTTGTTCCATGAAAACGTGCCGGATGGATGGATTGATCGGGTGTTCGCCATCATGGCGCTTTGCCCACAACACACGTTTCAGATTTTGACAAAGCGGTCCAAGCGGATGATGGAATATTGCGCTGGATCTATGGTATCAGATAACTTGAGCGGTAGGGTTAACCGCATTTGGCAAGCTGTATTGGACACGCCATTCAAGGGCAAATCAAGTAATGCGTCGTCTGAACTTTTTGCCATGAAAAATGGGGTTCCGTTGCCGAACGTTTGGCTTGGCGTCAGCACCGAGGATCAGACCCGTGCCGATGAGCGGATCCCCGACCTGCTGGATACACCCGCCGCAGTTCGGTTTGTCAGTGCTGAACCGTTGCTTGGGCGGATTGATTTTGGCCGCATACCTTCGCCCGAAAGATGGGGTGAAAACCCAGACGGTTGGACATTCGATTGCCTTCAAACAGGCGACTACTACACGCTGTTTGGCGACGGGCCTTCACTGCCCAGCGATGGGCCTTGGCGTGATCATGCAATTGATTGGATCATCGCCGGCGGCGAAAGCGGGCCCGGCGCGCGGGTTTGGGATGGATTTGAGGACGCTTGCCGCAGTTTACGTGATCAATGCAAATCCGCCGATGTTCGGTTCTTCATGAAGCAAATGGCGGGCGTTCGTAAATCATCTATGCCGCCGATCCCTGACGATCTAGTAATCCGTGAGGTGCCAAAGTGAAAAAATCCCTGATCAGCATAGACCAAGCGGCCGCTGATTTGGGCGTGCCAAAGTCCGCGCTATTGCGTGAAGCCGAAAAACACGGTTTTGTGATTCTAGTTGGCCGTTGCAAACGGCTGTATCGTGATGAACTACCGGAGTTGTTGGAAAAATGCCGAAACCGTCCAAGGGTGCCCGACTGTTCCAGCGAAAGCGAAAAGGCCGCGAACCCGTGTTCGTCATCCGAGACGGGAAATTTGAACAAAGCACGGGCACAAACAACCGCCAGCAAGCTGAAAGCCAGCTCGCCCAGTACATCGCCGGAAAAAACCGGCAAAGTGGTCCCGCTCAGCCGCAGCATATGACGGTTGCCGAGTGCCTTGCCATCTATGGCGAGGAACATGCGGCGACCGTGGCCGATCCGGCCCGCATCGGGTACGCCATGGACGCCCTGCTGCCTTTCTGGGGGGATATGGCCTGCAGCGACGTCAAGGGATCCACCGTGCGGCTGTACCAGCGCCAACGCGGCGTATCAGACAGCACCGTCCGCCGGGAACTGTCCGTCCTGCGCTCCGCCATGAATTACTGCGGCAGAGAGGGCTACTTGCTGTCTGTACCGATGTTCCCCCTGCCAAAGACGCCTGACACCACCCAGCAGGCGCTGACACGCGCCGAGGTGGCCAAGCTGATCTGGACGGCCCGACAGCTCAGCAGACAGCGCAGGGATATCGACTATCGCCACATTGCCCGGTTCATCCTGATTTCGGTCTACACCGGTACCCGCAAGTCCGCAGCACTCAACATGCGGCTGCGCGGGCCGGCCATCCATTGCGGCTGGTTCGATCTGGACGCCGGCTTGATGTTCAGGAAGGGCACCGGGGAAGCTACCACCAACAAGCGCCGCACCCCGGCCCGGATCCCGCGCCAGCTGCGCGCCCATCTGCAGCGTTGGGACCGTCAAGGGTATACCTGGGCGGTGGAATACCGCGGGGCCCGGGTCGCCGACATAAAGACGGCATTCAATCAGGTTGTTGAAAAGGCAGATCTGGACTGGCGCCCCACGCCGCACTCCCTGAAGCACACCGCCGTTACATGGGCCATCCAGGGCGGCGCATCGATCGAGGATGCCTCGGCGTTCTTTTCGACCAGCATTGAGACGTTGCAGCGGGTGTATTGGCACTTGTCGCCGAGATACCAGCAGGGCGCGCTTGAAGCGATTGAGAGGGGCAATAGGGCCGTATCCGGGGCCAATCAGGGGCCATTGAAAAAGGGGTGATCGGGAAAGCCCTTGTTTTGTGGCGCACCCGAGAGGATTCGAACCTCTGACCTCTGCCTTCGGAGAGCAGAGACAAACAACAAAATACCAACATTTACTGAGGTTTTACACAAACACAAACACAGAAAAGCACAGAAAAGCACCACAAACTGGGGCCAATCAGGGGCTATCTGGCGTCCCATTTGGGATAGTGCCGAACCCAACACCCCA